>JAUXED010000002.1 GCA_030618105.1 Bacteroidota bacterium
TTGTGCAGCTGTTTTTTAACAAGACACTATCCTATATTCCCGTAAGAGAGAAAAACTACCATGATGCAGTTCAGTCACTAAAAGATCAACTGGGACGGCGTTTTCGTAAATACAATATCCAATTATATACTGATGGTCAGCTGTTCCGAAATTTGATCCCTAATTATTTCAGAGAAGAAATGGAAATCGATTCTTCCAGATTATCCCCGCAAAAGAGAAGACCCGTTCCTCTGATAAAAAAAGTAAGTGGATTGGAATCAGTGGATGGTCTGTATAATAAATACATTGCTCTGTGGCCAAGTCATGGTTATTATTATGAATCGAAATTAGATCGGTGGGAATGGCAACGCGCCCGGTTGCATACTACTGTGGAAGATATATTTCCAATGACATTTGTGTTGCCTTATCTCGTTCCGATGCTTGAAAATGCAGGAGCTACCCTGTTTTTACCCCGCGAAAGAGATATACAGACCAGGGAAGTGATAGTTGATAATGATGTGGTAACTGATAACTCTGAAATTATTGCATATGGGGTTAAACCGGATACGATTACAGGTTATGGATTTACCTGGAAAGACACATTACAATCAGGAGAAAACCCTTTTACTATGGGGAGTCACCTCAGGTTCAGAGCATCAGATAGCGATTCTGCTTATCTGAAATATATCCCTGAAATCCCGGAGGATGGCGATTATGCTGTGTATATCAGTTATACACAGAGCGAAATGAATGTGTCAGATGTGAAATATTCCGTCTATCATACAGGCGGGAAAACTGAATTTTTTCTGAATCAGCAAATGGGTGGCGGAACATGGATTTATCTTGGGACATTTCACTTTGTTAAAGGTATAAATCCGGATATTGGTTGTGTCAGGGTTTCTACTGAAAGTAAAGAATCAGGGTGGGTAACCGTTGATGCAATAAAATTTGGAGGCGGTATGGGAAATGTAGCCAGGAGACCTTCAGAAGAATTGATGCCTGACAAATGGTCATTAAAAAATGGACAAAACAAGCAATCTGATGAAAATCTGAAAACCAATCCCAATGATTTTCGATGGAAATTAAGTCATAAGCCAAGGTATATGGAGGCAGCCAGGTATTGGCTGCAGTATGCCGGTATGCCGGACACTTTGGTTTACAGCCTGAACGATGAAAAGAATGACTATAATGATGATTACCAGTCGCGCGGGGAATGGGTGAATTACCTGATGGGAAGTCCTGACGGACCAACAAATCATCGTGATATAACAGGGCTTAAAATTCCTGTGGATCTGTCATTTGCTTTTCATACTGATGCCGGTGTTACTGTTAACGATTCTATTATTGGTACGCTTGGTATTTATAGCTCCGTCAGGGATGGGGGAATCTTTCCGGATGGACAATCGAAAATGGCCAGCCGGGACCTTTCAGATATTATTCAATCTGAGATTGTAAATGACATTCGTATGCTGTTTAATCCAAAATGGACCCGTCGTGGTTTATGGAATAAAGAATATTCCGAAGCATGGAGGGCAAATGTTCCTACAATGTTATTGGAATTAATGTCGCACCAGAACCTGGCGGATATGCATTTTGGTCTCGACCCGCGTTTCCGTTTTGCAGTATGCCGTTCCATTTACAAAGGTATGCTCAGATTTCTTGCTTACCAGGAAGAGCGGGATTATGTAGTGCAACCCCTGCCGGTTGATCATTTCTCTCTCACACATTTGGGGGATAAAACCATACGCCTGAGCTGGAAGCCTGTTATGGATCCGCTTGAATCTACTGCTAAACCGGAAAAGTACAAGCTTTACAAACGTGATGGAAATATGGGGTTTGATAATGGGGTTATTGTTGAAGATACTTCTGTTGTGATTGTATTGAATGACTATGGTCGGATTTACAGTTTCAAAGTATCTGCGGTTAACAGTGGAGGTGAGAGCTTCCCGGGTGAGATACTTTCGGCGGGATTTATAGACGGGAGTGATAAAATCGCACTGGTGGTAAATGGCTTTGACCGTATTTGCGGGCCTGCTATAATTGATAATATTGAATTGGCCGGGATTGGATGGTGGGACGATCAGGGTGTGCCATACAAATATGAATTGGGATATACAGGAGCACCCTATGATTTTGATCGTCAATCACCCTGGTTAGATGATGATAGTCCCGGCTGGGGTGCAAGCTATGGTGATATTGAAGGGAAAATAGTTCCCGGAAATAGTTTTGATTTCCCATTTATACATGGGGAAGCTATTTTGGCAGCCGG
Organism: Bacteroidota bacterium; assembly: GCA_030618105.1. GTDB lineage: Bacteria > Bacteroidota > Bacteroidia > Bacteroidales > VadinHA17 > JADFUQ01. Next base: position 2,249 of record JAUXED010000002.1, read on the forward strand.
ATATTCATTTGTTTCAATAAGTGATGAGGTTTTTTCGAATGATACTTTTAGTCCGGAACCATTTAACTTTGTTGATATAATTTATGGAGAGGAGAAGAGTACATCCGCTTTAAAAGATAATTCCATAATTAGATATAAAGTGTTTGCACCGGCAGTTCGCCAAAAAATAAAACAGTATACTGAATCCGGAGGAAATCTGTTTATTTCGGGTGCTTATATTGCTTCGGATTATATTCTGAGTGATGATACACTGGCTAAGAAATTTGCTGAAAATGTATTACACTATTCCTGGCGGACTAACCATGCTGTAAAAAACGGAGATGTGTATGTCACTGATTATGCCAGGCAAATATTTAGTGGTCAGTGGGCCTTTAATACCACTTATAATCCTGATATTTATTTAGTTGAAGCACCGGATGCCATTGAGCCGTTTGGTGATGGTGCCATTACTGCTTTTCGTTACCGGGAAAACAATGCAAGCGCCGGAATTTGCTTTAAAGGCGAATATAAAACAGTGATCCTTGGATTCCCTTTTGAAACAATTATTAAAAAAGATCAGCGCATTGACTTTATGAAACAGTTGGTTAACTTTTTTGAAAAGGACAATTGAAACAGAGAAAAAAACTTAATTCTTATTCTTTTTCTATTTGATATTCAACAAATGCAACCTTTTTACTGTCGGGCGACCAGGAGGGGACATTTATGGTTCCCTGTCCCCCAAAAAGTTTAACAACAGTTTCCGGTTTGCCTCCCTTTACCGGTATTATCCTTAATTCAACCGGTTTGTTAGCAGGATGCCCATCTACCTCCGGTTCGTATGAAAGAAACAATATCCATTTGCCGTCAGGTGAGGGATGGGGAAACCAATCGTTTTTATCATCAAATGTTAACTGTGTCTGTTCCGAACCGTCAGTAAGCATACGCCAAATTTGCATAGTGCCGGTACGTACAGAGTTGAAGTAGATATACTTGCCGTCAGGTGAATAATCCGGACCATCATCCAGACCGGTAGCTGAGGTAAGTTGTACCTCTTCACCATTATCAATGGATATAGTGTAAACATCATATTCGCCATTTCGCTGTGCACAATAAGCCAGGTGTTTACCATCGGGCGACCAGCCATGAAGATAGGATGGTCCGTTCGGTGTAATAAGTTTTGGAGTCCCGCTTTTTATCGGGACAGTATAAATGCGTGAATGACCATCACCCTGCGTATGATGACTAATAGCTATATGGTTGCCATCAGGCGATAGCACATGGTCGTTGTTACAACGGTCGGCAAACCCTGTAGGGATCAGTTCCTGTTCTCCGCCGGTAACAGGGATCCGGTAAAGCTTTCCATTACTGTTAAAGATCAGATACTGCCCGTCTAAAGTCCAGTTAGGTGCTTCAAAATGATCATGTACGGAATAAATAATGTCAATTTCTTTAGTGTACACATCAATGATTTGAAGACGGGAAGTAAGAGATTGTTGCTGTGACTGGCTTAAAAGAGTTGAATTTCCTATAGTAAAAAACATAATAATCAGACTTGGTTTAGTAAAGAAGGTTGATAATCGATTCACGGGAAATAATTTCATTATGTAGCGTTTTTTATACTTTATTTTCGAAATTTAATGAAAGTATTCTAATAACCATATAAATCTGTTGTAAAAAATGAAAAAAGAATTACGTTATTAATTACGTTATTAATAACGTTATTAATAACGTAATTAATAAACAACAAATTTGCAGATCAACCATACACTGCTCCCTTAGCCTTCTTTCATCATAGGATACCGTTTAAACCCGGCATTCCTGTCGAACAGGTACCTGTATGTGATATAATGTTTTGCTGAAACACTACCGACAGAAATAAATATCTTCCGCATTTTAGGGTTAAAATCACCTACCCATGAGAATTCAATTTCTTTATAATGAGGTTTTCTTTTAAATACCTGTATCAGATTCCAGATAAAAGCCGATTCAATACCAAGTCCCTGGTATTTAGGGATTACCCCCATCAGTACACCACGTGCACGGGTAATGGTCTTTTTTTGTTTCAGGTAAACAAATTTTAGTTTATTCAGGAGATGCAGCTTTCCGTTAAGATGTTTTAGTATCTGGTTAACATCAGGGTACATAAGGTAAATAGCAATTGGCTTTTTATTTCTGTAGGCAATCCATATAAATTCTTCATCAATTATGGCTTTTGCTTTTTTAAGAGTTTTTCTGATATATTCCGGCTTTAGAGGTTCGAAATTTTCCTTGAAGGATTCCCATGCGACATTGAATACTTCGGCAAAATCATGTGTAAATTTCTCCTGGTTGTTCCAGGAAAAGTGTTTGAATTCATATTCCGGTTTTTTTGCCACCCATTCTGCAATTTTCAGGAATCTCTCAGGGATTTCTTTGGTAAGGTCATGATGAAATCCTTCCTGCTTGTAATAGGTTTTGAATCCGTACAATTCAAAAAGATCCTGATAATATTTGTGATTATAAGCTATTTCGTATGAAGGATGAGTGAATCCGTCTACGAGCAGGCCCCAGTAACTATCAGTTTCTCCAAAATTTACCGGACCGTCCATTGCCTCCATTCCTTTTTCCTGCAGCCATTTTTTTGCTGTATCGAATAAAAGAAATGCAGCTTCTTTATCATTAACACATTCAAAAAACCCCATACCACCGGTTGGCTGGTCTTGTATGTGTGCTGTTTTAAAATCAATAAATGCGGCAATCCTGCCAATCAGGTTATTGTTATCATCTTTTAAAACCCACTGTTGCGCTTCGCCATGGCTATAGTAGACATTTTTTTCAGGATTAAAAATTGCATCAATTTCATTGTCTAACGGACAAACCCATGTGTCATTATTCTTGTAGATTATTTTTGCAACCTTAGTAAATTCCTTTCCGGTTTTTTTATTATCAACTTTAATTAATTCCATAATATTCCACTTTCCCTATCCTGCTGGTTGTTTGATGTAAATTTGTTCAAGTAATTTTATATATTTCTCCTCAATATTTTTTCGTCGCAGCTTAAGTGTGGGTGATAGTTCTCCTGTTGCCGGAGACCATTCATCCGGAACCAGTTTAAACCTGTTTATTCTTTCGGGATTACTGAAGGTTTTGTTGAATTTCTTAACCTCCTTGTTAAAAAGGGTCAAAACCTGCGGTAATTGAATTAATTCTTCATTATTTTCGAAAAGAATATTTTGAGAAATGCACCAGTCTTCAAAGTACGCGAAATTTGGGGATATAAGAGCACTGGCAAATTTCTCATGTTCCCCGGTAACCATTATCTGATCAACTAAAATCGATTCTTTGATCCTGTTTTCAATGATCTGGGGTGCAATGAATTTACCGTTCGACAGCTTAAATATTTCCTTTTTCCTGTCGGTTATTTTAAGGAATTTGTCTTTATCCCAGGAACCAACATCTCCTGTGTGAAACCAGCCATCATCGTCAAAGACCGATTTTGTAAGCTCAGGATCCTTATAATATCCAAGCATTACATTGTGGCCTTTACACAGGACCTCACCGTCCTCAGCAATTTTCACATCAACTCCTTCAATCAACTTTCCTACTGTACCAAGTTTAAAATCAGGTTTTGTGCTTTTGTTAATTGTAATTACAGGAGAAGTTTCGGTAAGACCATACATATTGAGAACTTTAATGCCACATGCCCAGAATATTTTCTCAAGACGAGGTTGCAATGTTGCCCCACCACAACCAACCAACTTAATATTTCCTCCCAGTGCTTCTCTCCATTTACTAAAAATAAGTTTATCGGCAATTTTTAATTTCCGGTTATAAAACCATCCGTTGTTGCCATCGGCTTTATATTTCAAACCGAGCTTAACAGCCTGGAAAAATATTGATTTCTTTGGTTGTGGCAGCTTTTTGCCTTTAGCTATTACAGTATCGTAGATCTTCTCCATTATTCGTGGAACAGCATCAAACCCGGTAGGTTTTATCTCACGCATATTTACAGCAATTGTTCCCATATTTTCGGCATAATATATACTGGTGCCGCTATATTGAGTCTGGTAGTTGCCCATACGACCGCCCACATGACAAAGGGGTAAAACAGATAAATATTTATCTTCAGGTTTCAGGCAAAACACTTCAGCAGCAGCCAGGAAATTCCTGACAAGATTTTTATGCGATAGCATTACACCTTTTGCAGTATCTGTTGTACCGGATGTGTAAATCAATGTTGCAAAGTCATCAGGGATGATTTCCTTTTTAATTCTTTCAATCTCCTCTTTGAACTGATCTGTATTTTTTCTCCCGGATTCAATAATTTCCATCCAATTTTTAACCCCTTCTATTTTGTCAAATGAATAGAAATATTTCAAATCTTTAACTTGTTCAAATGCAGGGTTAATTATCTGGTACAATTTCTTGTCGGAAACAATAACCGCCTTTGCGTCAGAATGTTCCAGGATATGCTTATATTCATCGGTACTGAGTGAAGGAAAAACAGGCACATGAACAACACCGATCATTGCCATTCCCATATCGACAAAATTCCATTCAGGACGATTGTTGGAAACGGTTACAATTTTATCTCCCTTTTTAAATCCAAGGTTCAAAAGTCCGGCGCTGAATGCATGCGACAGATCGATGTATTGTTGAGTACTGTATTTTACCCATTTGCCGTTTTCTTTTGCTGCCAGTGCATCTTCTTTATCGAAATTTTCCTGATACCGGTCGAGCAAATCAAATGTTCTGGTTACTGTCATGGTTTTGTTTTTTTCAAAGATAGAAAATTCCTGATCATCAGGGAAATGGGTATTTATTGAGTTGATTCAGATATTTCAACCTGAAGATCATCTACGAATAGTTCCCCTTTTCCTCTAAGCCAGATATATGCTTTCAGCTTATCGGTTTTCCGGCGGACTTCAGGGGTAAGATAATCGAAACAAATACGGTTCCATTCATTCAGTTTGAGATTCATATTCTCCGAATCAAATGCTTTATATTTGTATGCATATCCATTGTATTCAAAATGGATTACAAAACTGAAGGGATTGGTTCTAATATCCACTGTGGGGTAAATATATGCACTTGCCTGTATCCATGCATGGTCCTGATCAGTGATTTCCCGGTAGCTTGCCTCAATTACAGGTGAATAAATATTTAAGCTATCAAGTAAAACAGATTTCTTTCCTGATAATGCAAACCGGGTTGAAAAATTATTTTTTAAATCCTCAAATTCTCTTTTTTGAAGTAACTTCCTGTCATATTCTTCTTCATTTGCAAAGTTTTCTTTACCATCGAACGACCGTTTTATGAGTAACAATTTTTTGTCCTCTTCATTGGCATGGGTTTTTCCGAAAACTTTGAAATAATAATCTTTTGTCATCTGGTCGGAATAGATTATTCCATGGATAAACTGCCAGGTTTGAAAAAGGTTAAGAACAATAAAAGCAAACATGACAAAGTAAATAGTAATCCGGAAATTTCGTTTTTTGTCATTTAAGTAAACCAGGAAATATCCCAGAGAAATAGCCATTACCGGATAGGACTGGATCAAGGCTCTTTGGCCAAAACTTTGTGCATACCACCAGCACGACCAGCTTGATACAATATAAAGATTTGCAATAAAATAAATTAACAGAGGGTAAAAAATTGATCTGTTTTTTTTATATAAACCGGCAAATCCCAATAATGAGAATATCATCACGGGAGTATAAATAAGCCATCCTTTTCTGAAACTGAAAAGTGCTTTAAGAGTATAGGGATTCAAAAACTCAAACCCTTCACCTGCATTGGCTCCATAGCTGTTAAAAAGGAATTTACCGGTGAAGATTTTCCAGTAAATAAATTGAAGACCACCAATTGTCAATAAGATTATTAATAATAGTATAACTTGCTTTTTTTGTCGAACAAGCAGATTAAATTTCTCAATTACTGTTTCTTTATTCCATACACCCCAGAAAAGCGGAATAGCAAGACAAACAATTTCCGATGGTCTGCTTAAAATTGTCAGACCGCAAACAATTCCCAGTAAAATAATGTGTTTAAGTTTCTGTGAGCGATGCCATAATATTGTCAGCCAGATAATAATGGCATAAGTGGTAAACAGGAAATTGTGCGACATGGCATTTTGCCCGTGGAATGAACTATGATAGAAATAGTTTGTTCCAAGAACAATGATTACCATGGTTATTGCGGTAATCTTATCACTGAAAAATTGAATAAGTACTTTCCGTAAAGCAATAATCCCGGTAATAGTAAAAACCTGACCGCCGATAAATATTGCATATTGATAGGGGAGGGAAAACCCATCAGCAGGGTGGGTGGATAGTTTGGCAAACAGATGACCGATGAAGAAAAACGGGGAATAAAGAATAGACATCCCCATACTGTATTTCATAACATAATTGCCTGCAGGAAGTTTTATCGCCTGGTAAAAAGTGGCACTATTATGGTATTTATTGATGATCTCATGAATAATATTTTCGTTATTTAATCCAAGATCATGGTAAATAAATGTAAAAGGTAAATAGAGGTAATAACCAAATACATCCCAGGATAATATATTGTCCGGGAAGAAGGTAAAACCGCTGTATACCAAAATAGCTATCAGAAGGATAGTAACTGTTTTTGAAACAGGGAATTTCATTGGATGTTCATTCAAGCCGGGAATAAATGTAAGGATTTTTTTGTATAGCTTTTGATTTAAGAACAAAGCCTGCCCCGAACACAAAGTGTCGGGGGAACAATGATTAACGATTTCTGATTTATCTGTTGAATGTAGTAAACTATTCCATAGGGTGAATTTGCGAATAATAATTTTCTCATTTCGTTCTCTACTTCTAAATTCTTAAATCGTTAATCCTTGTTCGATATTCAATTAAATCTTTTTGTTTCTATCTGTCTCCTGTAGGGACCACAGTCAGGGAGTCAATAAGTAAGCTCCCACCAGGTTGTTTAACATGCACAAAATAAGCGCCTTCGTCAAAGTTTATTATATTTAGTTGTTCACCTTCAAGGTAAACTATAACAGAATCGCAGTTCTCACCCGGTGATAATTTTCCCCAAACTTCAACATTAATTGTGTCCTCATTAGTCTGAGGATAAAAATGAGAGAATGAATAACAATTATTATTACCAATTGTTCCGTAGAAACTGATAAAAAGAGTATCGGCTGTTGTTATCGTATCTGCTAAATCAATACTATCAACCTCAACTAAAAAATAAGTGTCCTGTTCTTCTTCATCAAATTTTACGCAACTGGTGAATATTATCATATATCCCAGTATGGTTGTGATTATTAATCCTGTATAAAAACTGATTTTTGATTTCATTTCCTGTGTTTTTAGATTATTTATTAGTACCAATATCATTATGAAATAGTTCTTTCTGTCTCATCAACAGAATAGAATAAACAAGCAACTTGAGTTTATTAATAAAATCCATTCGGCAATTCAATCTTTTTTATAAGACGGATTAGTCAGCAAAATAGTTGCTTTTAATAAATGTCAAAGATAAAAAATATAATATCCGTTTTTTCTCTACCTTAGATTTTTAATTAACCCAAGTTACTACTTATTTACAAATGAGTAAAAATGGAACACGGATGACACGAATATTGCAGATAATCACGGATAAAAGATGAAATATCAGTGTAAATTTGTTAAATCCGTGTTATCTGTGTTCTATTAAATAATAAATAGCAACTTGAGTTAATTAGTCAATTAGAAATTAATTTAGAAACCTTATTTAATCAAAATACATTGACAAGACAAAAGAAATTAGCATTTATTGCAGCATATTCCGGTATATTTATATTTGGAATTTGTGCTGTTTCAGTAGGTCTTATTCTGCCTGATGTTATTACTAAATATTCAATAAACGAAATTGAAGCGGGAGTAGTTGCCTCTCTTTTGCCTTTCGGTATCCTCGCAGGTTCTTTTGTTTTCGGGCCTGTGGTTGACCGGTATGGCTACAAGTATTTGCTTATCTTTTGTGTACTGGCAGTGATGCTGGCATTGGAAGGAATAGCATTTAGTGAAAGTTTATTTCTTCTCAAATCATCAGTTTTTGTTATTGGCTTTGGTGGAGGCATCCTTAATGGAGCAACATGTACCCTGGTGAGTGACATAGGCGATGGTGACAGGGGTGCCAACCTGAGTGTGTTAGGGGTGTTTTTCGGTATAGGTGCATTTGGGATGCCTTTAATTATTGGTTTATTATCAAAAACATTTACGGGTAATGAAATAATTGCATTTATCGGGTATGTTCTTTTTATTCCTCTGGTTTATTTCTTTTTTGTCAGCTTCCCAAAATCAAAAATAGCCCGGCAATTTCCCATCAAAGAGTTTCTTCAAATGACAAAGGATCCTGTAATTATACTTATTGGAGTTTTCCTGTTTTTTGAAAGTGGTGTTGAGGGGTTAGCAAACAGCTGGTCAACTACATATTTACATGATGTTATTGAAGCAGAAAAGGAGGAAGCAATGTTTGCTCTGTCAGCCCTGGTACTAAGTCTTACTCTGACACGAATAGTGCTGGGATATGTTTTGCGAAAGTTTTCTTCTGCTCTTATTCAATTCATAAGTATTTGTATTGCAGCTACCGGTGCATTGATATTGATGTACTCAGTTACCTATGGATCAACCCTGCTGGGGCTTATTTTACTTGGTGCAGGATTCGCAGCAGGATTTCCCATTTTACTCGGTTTCGTGGGTGAACTCTATAAAGAAATGTCAGGAACAGCATTTAGTTTTGTAATGGTTATTGCCTTGATTGGCAATATTATAATAAATTACCTGATGGGAGTGATAGCTCACACTGCCGGAATGAAACATTTTTCTTCATTATTACTGAGCTGTTTTGTAATTATGGTGGTAATTCTGTATTTTGTAATTAAGAAAATACGTTTTAAAATAAAAACATAAAACAACTCAATGTTATCATGAAACCTTTTTTACGAACTGTTGCATTATTGTGGGTAGTTTTACCAACTGCCTTATCAGCCGAACAAACGGTACCGCAAATAAAAACAAAACCTGACACCATGGTAATAGAATATAAACCTATTGGAGAGTTTCATACCAGTATGACACCTGAAACCGGAGCACCCCGGCAGGGTACTTTGGAACCTGAAAATAAAGGGACAATTGAGATATATGAACCCTTTACTGAAGCATTGCGGGATATTGAAATGTACGATTACATTATAGTCCTGTACCATATGCATTTGTCAAAAGGGTGGCGATATTCTGCCAATCCATCGGGGAGTAAAAGGTCTTTCGGTCTGTTTGCAACAAGATCACCTAACCGGCCGAATTCCATTGGTTTTGCAGTGATCAAACTCAACCGGGTAGATGGAGCCATATTACATGTCAGCGGGATTGATGCGTTTAATGGAACCCCTGTCCTGGATATAAAACCGTGGATATCATCTCTTGATTGTCCCGATCCCGGTAAGAACATCGAAGTTGAAAGGAAACTTGGGATCAGCCGTAAGAAGTAAGTAGTATATAGTAAGTAGTAAATAGTAGAAGAAGAGAAGATGAGAAGAGGTGATGTGGTAATGAGGTGATGTGGTGATTTTAAAATTCCGATATATAATTACAGGGTTATGCAGACATTAAATAAACATGTTGGTTTGTTTATCGATTATTACGAATTAACCATGGCTCAAGGCTATTTATTGGGTGGTAAAGAGGATGTTCGTGTAACATTTGATTATTTCTACAGGAAAAATCCTTACGAGGGAGGCTATACATTGTTTGTTGGACTGGAAGATATTTTAGAACTGATTTTAAATTTCCGGTTTGAGAAAGAGGATCTGAATTATTTAAGTAAAGCAGGATTTGATAAACGGTTTTTGGAATATCTCACTGACTTTAGATTCAGAGGTGATATATGGTCGTGTAAAGAGGGTGAAGTGGTTTTTCCAAATGAACCTATTGTGCGGGTAGAAGGAAACATTATCGAGGCACAGCTTATCGAGACTCTCCTGTTAAACTTCTTGAATTTCGAAACCCTGATTGCCACAAAAGCTGCACGAGTACGGCAGATGGCCGGTGATAAGATAATTACAGATTTTGGGTTGCGCAGGGCGCAGGGGCTGGGAGGCATACATGCCAGCAGAGCCGCGATAATTGGTGGATTTGACAGCACATCAAATGTTTACAGTGCTTTTTCTTTTGGGTTGCCTTCTTCCGGAACGCAGGCCCATTCCTGGGTGCAAAGTTATGAGAATGAATTGGACGCTTTTCGTTCATTTGCCAGCTTATATCCTGATAATTGTGTTTTGCTTGTTGATACTTATGATACTCTGAATGTTGGGATCCCAAATGCTATTCGTGTAGGTAAAGAGATGGAGGCAGAGGGAAATCGTCTTAAAGGTATTCGGCTTGATAGTGGTGATCTGGCATATCTGAGTAAGAAAGCAAGACAAATGCTTGACGATGCCGGATTAAAATATGTAAAAATTTTGGCATCAAACCAATTAGATGAATATCTGATTAAAAGTCTTAAAACTCAGGGGGCATGCATTGATGTTTATGGAGTTGGAACAAAACTTATAACAGGTCAAGATGATGCTGCACTTGACGGTGTCTATAAACTTTCTGAAAGTGATGGCAAACCCAAGATGAAAATCACTGACAGCCATGAGAAAATGACACTCCCCGGCAGGAAAAAGATATTCAGAATACTTAACGGAGATGATAAGTTTTATGCTGATGCTATAGCTCTGGTTGAGGAAAAGGATATTGGTTTAATTCAACATCCATTTATTTCACGTAAACATATGGATGTATCCCACATGAAAAAAGAGGAGTTATTATATAAGGTTTTGGATAGTGGCAAGAGGATCACAGTAAGCCGGAAACCGGGAGAGATTGCCCAATATGCACAGGAAAGACTCAATCAATTGCCCGAAGAGCATAAACGGTTTGAAAACCCACATGCTTATAAGGTAGGGATTAGCGAAAAACTCCTGATTCTGCGGGATAAGATAGTGAATAGTACTAATCAGAAAAATAGATAATAGGATGAAAGCTTTATTAATTGTGGATGTACAGAATGATTTTTGTCCTGGTGGTGCACTGGCTGCTCCTGGGGGGGATAAGGTAGTTCCGGTAATTAACCGGTTGATGGAGCATTTTGACATTATCGTGGCTTCCCGTGACTGGCATCCGAAAGAATCAATTCATTTCAAAAAATGGCCGGTACATTGTGTTGAAAATTCTCATGGTGCTGCTTTTCATCCTGATCTAAACACTAAAAATATTCAGCAGGTCTTTTTAAAAGGAACAGGAAATCGCGATGATGGATATTCGGCTTTTGAAGCAACCAATTTAAACCTGGAAGAATACCTGAAGCAACGGAATATTGTTGATCTGTACATAGTGGGACTTGCTACGGAATATTGTGTTAAAGAATCTGCCTTGGATGCAGTAAGGAATGGATTACATACTTTTGTGATCAAGGAAGCAATACAAGGGGTTCATCAACATGAAGGAGATGAGGAAAAAGCCCTTAAAGAGATGGAACTAAATGGTGTAGAGCTCCTTGAGCATTATCCTGCTTAGTGATTGCCGACTGTGGACTGTGGACTGCCGATTGTGGACTGCCCGCCCGGATGACTCCGGTCGGACGGGCCGACTGTGGACTTATTTCGAAATGGGATGTGCAAAGCTGATAACATCAGTTCCGGTGATCTTTTTTTCACAAAGTATGATCAGTCGCTCCAGTACATTCCGGAACTCCCTGATATTGCCGGTCCAGTTGATTTTCTGCAATTCTTTGATGGCATCTTTTGTAATTTCTTTCTTGCTCATACCATATTCATCACATATCCGGATATTAAAGTGATCGGCAAGCAGAGGAATATCCTCTTTCCGTTCGTTTAATGAAGGTACCGGAATAAGAATTACACTGATTCTGTGATAGAGGTCTTCCCGGAAATTATGGTTATCAATTTCTTCTTTAATGTTTTTATTGGTAGCAGCTATTACTCTTACATCTACATCAATATCTTTATTACTGCCCACTCTGGAAATTTGATTTTCCTGTAGAGCTCTCAGTACTTTAGCCTGTGCCGGCAGACTCATATCCCCAATTTCATCCAGGAAAATAGTGCCATTCTGTGCCTGTTCAAATTTACCTATTCTTTGTTTATGAGCCGAAGTAAAAGAACCTTTCTCGTGTCCAAAAAGTTCACTTTCTATCAGTTCCGAAGGAATGGCTGCACAGTTTACTTCAATAAAGGGCTGATTTGCTCTGCTGCTCTTTTCATGAAGCTGGCGAGCTACTAATTCCTTTCCTGTTCCGTTATCACCGGTAATCAGTACTTTTGCATCGGTGGGAGCAACCCGTTCGATCATATCTTTCACCCTCAAAAGGGCTTTAGATTCTCCAACCATTTCATATTTTTTGCTCACCTTCTTCTTCAATGCCCTGGTTTCGGTTACCAGGCTTCCTTTCTCAAGGGCATTCTTAATTGTAATAAGCAGCCGGTTCAGGTCAAGTGGTTTTTCGATAAAGTCATATGCCCCTTTCTTTATTGATTCAACTGCAGTATCAATATTCCCGTGTCCTGATATCATGATGATGGGGACATCAGTTGTCTGTCCAAATATTTCTTCAAGAACTTCAATACCATCCATCTTAGGCATCTTTATATCACAAAGCACAACGTCATACTGGTTTTTTTCGAACATTTCGAGTCCTTCTTGTCCTTCTGTTGCCAGGTCAACCTCATACTTTTCATATTCAAGAACTTCTTTTAATGAATTTCTGATGCTTTGCTCATCATCGATCACTAAGATTCGGGACATAATTCAAATTATTGTTAATTAATCATTCATTCATTTACTCATTCACTCATTCACTCATTCACTCATTCACTCATTCACTCATTCACTCATTCACTCATTCACTCATTCAATTCTTATACCTGAGCCATTTCCATAATTCTTTGTAAGTGGTTTTTTTCCCATACATCAATATACCTGTGCGGTATATCTTTGCTGCCAGCCAGGTAGTGCCGAGAAACGTAAGAACCAGGATCGTCATTGAGAGGATCAGTTCCCAGTAGGGAATACCAAATGGCAGTCTTGCCATCATAACGATGGGAGAAGTAAACGGGATAAATGAACACCAGAAAGCCACCGAACTTTCAGGGTTTTGAAAAGCTCCCATAGCCACAAACAGTCCCAAAATCAGGGGAATTGTAATTGGCATCATAAACTGCTGTGTATCGGTTTCATTATCTACCGCAGATCCGACAGCGGCAAACAGTGATGCATAAAGAAAGTATCCTCCCATGAAGTAGAACATAAAACTACCCAGTATCAATCCCCAGTTAATACTATGAAGTGAATTAAATACCTGCTGTATTTCATTAAAATCCTGAGTTTGGGTTACCGGTACCTGTGTTTGTTCAACAGGTGCAGCAGACATAATGTTCTCTGTTATTGCCTGGGTTGTTTGACCAATATCATCAGGCAGAAGTAGCGATTGTGCTGAAGTGATAATGACAGCAGTAATAATTATCCACAGAACGAATTGCGTTAAGCCAACCAGTCCGATTCCTAAAATTTTTCCCATCATAAGCTGGAACGGACGTACTGATGATATGATCACTTCAACAACACGGCTTGTTTTTTCTTCAATGACACCTCTCATCACCTGCGCACCGAAAAGAAAGATTAGGATATATATCAGCAATCCACCTATATATGCAATACCCATAGACAAACCGGTGCTGGTCTCTTTTTCTATTCCATCGTCACTTATCTTGATGGTTTGAACATGAATATTTGTGCTCACTGCTTTAAGAATCTTATCAAGGTCCTTGATATCATAAGTTTCAAGTTTTTTCTGTTCAATTTCCTTTTCAATCGCATTGGCTATATAGATAGTCAGGTCGAGTGGCGGTTGTTTATGAGAGATAAGTTGAACTGCATTAGGGATATAGGCAACTTTGGGTGAAATGTATAGTACCGCGTAATATCCTTTATCGCTGAAATTTGTTTTAAGGTCATCAAGTGTTGCTTCTTCGAGGTACTCAAATTTCAGATATTGAGTATTGGAAATAACATCTTTGAACATATTTGTTTCATCTTCGACCACCGCGATAACCTTTTCTTCGGTATCGTCACGGGTCATGATCCAGGCTGGCACCAGGAACATGGCAGCCATAAAAACCGGTGCAAGAAGAGTCATAATGATAAATGATTTTTTCTTCACTCTGGTCAGGTATTCTCTTTGAATTATGATAGATATCTTTGACATTGTTTTTGAATTTTTGTGTTTAAACCAGATATTTTATTTATCTTTTTTTGAAGCTTCTTCAACAACCCTGATAAAAATATCATTCATGCTTGGAATTATCTCTCTGAACGAGATAATATTACCTGAAGAAAGCATTGTTTTAAGCAGGTCGTTAGTTGAAATATTGTTTAAGATCCTCACTTTGACAAAATTTTCTCCATTTCTCTGTTTGCTTTCAATAATTTTGTATTGTGTGGTAAGTGTGGCTTTCAGAAGGTTAACATCGCCCCTGAAGCCTATCTCATATTCATCCAGTGAATAATTCCTGCGGATTGTATCCATAGGTCCTTCCAGGAGTGAGACTGACTCATTGATAAGAGTTATGTGAGTGCACAATTCTTCAACAGATTCCATATTATGGGTTGAAAAGATAATGGTTGCTCCCTTCTTTTTCAGTTTAAGTATCTCCTGCTTAATAATGTTAGCATTGATTGGGTCAAAACCGCTGAAAGGTTCATCGAAAATCAACAACTTTGGTTCATGAATAACAGTTGTTATAAACTGTACCTTTTGTTGCATTCCCTTGGATAGTTCTTCAACTTTTTTGTCCCACCATGCCTGGATCTCAAATTTCTCAAACCAATCTTTTAGTCTTGAGATAGCATCAGAACGGCTGAGTCCTTTGAGTTGTGCAAGGTATATTGCCTGCTCGCCGACCTTCATTTTTCTGTATAACCCTCTTTCTTCAGGTAAATAACCGATATCAAAAACATCATTTGCTTTAAGCTTATGGTTATTAAAAAAGATCTCACCGTTATCAGGAGCTGTAATCTGGTTTATTATCCTTATCAAAGTGGTTTTTCCGGCGCCATTAGGCCCTAAAAGTCCATAGATGCTGCCTTCGTTAACCGCCAGATTTACCTTGTTCAGTGCAAGATGATTCGAGAATTGCTTAACAATGTCTCTGGCTTCTAATAATTTCATATATAGTTGTTTTTTGAATATTAATGATAAAAGCAGGGTTAAATCCAACTTTAGGTGATACAAAAATAGAAACTTTATTCAATAATGGAATATTGGAGTTTTAATTTGTACAGATTAATCAAAAAAGCCCCTCATTTTTTCAAAAAAGTTTTTGTCAGAACTGGTAGGTTTTGGAGTAAAATTTTCCGACTCATTTAATTTAGTCAGGGCTCGCTTTTCTTCATTGGTAAGGGTTTTTGGGATCCAAACGCTTATAGTAACAAGCAGGTCTCCTTTACCATAACCATTAACATCAGGGATTCCTTTACCTCTAAGTCTGAGTATTTTACCTGGTTGAGTTCCCGGGTCTATCTTAACTTTCACTTTACCCTCAATAGTTGGTATTTCAATCTGAGTTCCAAGAGCAGCTTCTGCAATACTCAGGTAGAGGGAATACATAAGGTCATTACCATCGCGAATCAGGTCAGGGTGTTTTTCTTCATCAATAATTACGATCAGGTCGCCATTTATTCCGCCTCTTCTGGCTGAATTTCCTTTTCCTGAAACAGTCATCTGCATTCCTTTACCTACTCCGGCCGGGATGTTGATCTTGATCACTTCATTATCCCTGATAACTCCTTCACCCTGACATTCAGGACATTTTTCAGAGATAGTTTTTCCCTGTCCGTTACAGGATGGGCATGTGCTGGAGGTTTGTACCTGTCCAAGGAAAGTATTGGATATCCTGGTAACCTGACCGGCACCGCGACATGTTGAACATGTATGATAAGCAGTTCCGTTTGCAGCACCTGTGCCATTACATTGTTTACATGAGATATATTTATTGACTTTTATCTTTTTTTCAACTCCATTGGCAATGTCTTTCAATGAAAGCTTTACCTTAACCCTGAGATTTGATCCTTTTATTGTTCTTTGTGCAGTACGGCTGTTGCCAAAACCACTAAAGCCTCCAAAACCGCCGAATCCTCCACCAAAAATATCACCAAACTGGGAAAAAATGTCTTCAACGGTCATTCCCCCTCCGGAAAAACCACTGCCTGCACCGCTTACACCGGCATGTCCAAAACGATCATACCGGGATTTTTTCTGGTCATCCCTGAGTACTTCATATGCTTCTGCTGCCTCTTTAAATTTTTCTTCAGCACCGCTATCTCCCGGGTTTTTATCAGGATGGAATTTCAGGGCCTGCTTCCTGTAAGCTTTCTTAACTTCATCTTTAGAAGCATCTTTTGAGACACCCAAAACATCGTAATAATCTCTTTTGCCCATAAAATATTCTTAATCAATCTTAAAAATCCACCTTCTTTTATGGTGGTTATTTTTTTTAAACATGATATAAATTATTGGAATATTGGAATGTTGGAATATTGGAATGTTTTTAAAAGTCATCCATTTTCTTCCCATCATTCCATTTTTCCATTTTTCCATCATTCCTTGATCATATTAATAAAGCGCCCAATGGGTTGCAATTCAAAGCCACCTTCTTAGAGGGTGGATACTTACTGCATGTATTATCTAGTCGCCAATTATCACTTTCGGGTACCTGATAATTTTTTCGTTAAGAAAATATCCTTTTTGGATCACATCGAGGACTTTTCCTTTAAGTTTTTTCTCAGGGGCCGGAATTTTAGTTACAGCTTCATGTATATCTATGTCAAATTTCTTATGCATGGCATCAATTTCCTTGATACCGGAAGATTTTAAGAATTCACCGAACTTATTGTAAATAAGATCGATACCGTCCTTTATTTCCTTACATCCTTTTGTGTCTTCCATAGATTTAAGTGCCCTGTCAAAATCATCCATTACCGGCAGAAGGTTTAATAAAATTTCTGCATTAGCTGATTTGATTAATTCAATTCTTTCTTTTAAGGTACGTTTCCTGTAATTATCAAAATCGGCTGACAATCTGATATATTTATTCTGAAACTCTGCAATTTTTTCTTCAGCAGCAGTTTCCCTGGTTTTACCGGTTTTTTTAGTTTGCTCTACTGCCTTTTTAGATTGTTTCGAACTTGCTTTCTTTACCCTGGTTTTCTTTTCAGTCTCCTTTATCTTTGTATAGTCCTGCTTTCCCTTTTTATTAATGACCACATTTTTATCTTCCATTGTTGGGTTTGATTTATCTGTCATTTCTTATTCGTTTTTACATTGGTTGCCAATAAAATCCACCGGCTTAGATACAAAACACCTGCCAATTTATTCTTTACGCCAAATTGGCATGTATGAAGAAATGATAGAATGACAGAATGAAGAAATGATAGAATGATAAAATGATAAAATGATAAAATGATAGAATGAAGAATGAAGAATGATGATTGAACAAGGTAAAGGATGAAAAAAGATTTTGCGAGGAGTGAAACGACGAAGCAATCTTCCATGGACAACTGCAATTTTTAATAGACATTGATATTACAAGCCTTACGAAAAGCCATAACAGATTACTTCGCCACCTATCGGCGGCTCGTAAGATCCCTTTTTTCTAAAAAATGTGATTATGCCTGATACTTTTATATCCGTTTTATCTTTGCACCGATCTTTCCAAGGCGTATATCAATTTCCTGGTATCCACGGTCGATTTGTTCGATATTGTGGATTATACTGGTGCCTTCAGCCGAAAGAGCTGCAATGAGCAAAGCAACTCCGGCGCGGATATCAGGAGATGACATGGTTGTTCCACGAAGTTTAAACTGGCGATTAAGACCAATAACTGTTGCCCTGTGAGGATCGCATAGTATAATCCGGGCGCCCATATCAATTAATTTATCAACGAAAAACAATCTGCTTTCAAACATTTTCTGGTGGATAAGTACACTTCCTTTAGCCTGAATAGCTACAACGAGCAAAATGCTGAGGAGATCAGGTGTAAGTCCCGGCCAGATACCATCGGAAATGGTCATGATAGAGCCGTCAATGAATGTCTCAATTTCATAATGGTATTGTTCGGGAATATATATGTCATCATTCTGTTTTTCAAGTTTTATTCCAAGTCGCTTGAAAGAATCAGGTATGATACCCAGGTTTTCGTATGAAACATTTTTTATTGTTATCCCGGAACCGGCTATAGCTGCCAGACCAATAAAGCTTCCTACCTCAATCATATCCGGCAGGATTGTATGATCGCATCCGCCGAGTTCCTTGACACCGTTTATCTTTAACAGATTTGATCCTACCCCGGTAATCTGTGCTCCCATCTTGATTAGCATCCGGCAAAGTTGTTGAATATATGGCTCACATGCAGCGTTGTAAATTGTTGTTTCGCCGGGGGTGATAACTGAAGCCATTAGTAAGTTTGCAGTTCCTGTAACAGATGCCTCGTCCAGGTGCAAATAGACTCCCTTCATCGATTCTGATTCAACTTTATAAAAGCCATTATCCTGATCATAGATGAATCTGGCACCCAATTTTTCAAAACCAATAAAATGTGTATCAAGTCGTCTTCTTCCGATCTTATCCCCGCCTGGCTTAGGAATATATCCCTTACCATACCTTGCCAGAAGCGGACCAATGATCATAATTGAGCCTCTTAAACTTGCACTTTTTTCTTTAAACTCCGGGGAATGGAGGAGGTCAATTTCGATATTTGAACTGTGGAAGGTATATGTTGATTTATTTTCTTTTTGAATTGAAACACCAAGAAATTCAAGAAGTTCTAATAGCCTGGTAACATCCCTGATATCGGGAATATTCCGGATAGTAATTTTTTCAGGGGTTAGAAGAGTGGCGCATATAACCTGAAGAGCTTCATTTTTTGCACCCTGCGGAACGAGTTCCCCTTTTAACTTTTCCCCTCCCTTTATTTCAAAGGTGCTCATTCAGCCTATATTGATTTTTTTAAAATAGTTTTTTACTTTTTTCTGTATTTCTTTTTCCGGGGCTTAGATAATAATTCTTTACTATTGGTTAGTTGAAAATCATCCGGCACCTTAAGCTTTCCATGAGACATTTCTTCCAAATCTTTCAGAATAACACTGTCATGTGCCACGTTAAGATTCCATATAAGATAAGATTTCTTCATATGGTTAGCTATCAGAGTAATAAGATATTCTTTTTCTGCCTGATCTTCAATATTGCAAGCTTTTTCAATTATTAATTCCACAACCCTGCCGTAATGAAGGTATTTTATCCTGTTTTTAATATAAGGTACAGTTTTGGGTTTGGATAAAAAAGTTTCTTTTTCAGGTGTTGGAAAAGGAGAATCGATATCAAGCGTAAAATCAGACATTAGTGCAAGGTGATCCCATAGTTTATGCTTGAAATCGCTAATATCGCGAAGATGAGGATTCATGTTACCCATTACAGAAATGATGGTTTTTGCAGCCTTGTTCCTTTCTGTCCTATCCTCAATGGTTGCTAAATGATTAACCATTTTCTGGACATTCCTTCCATATTCCGGTAGAACCAATTTTTTCCTCTGCGTGTTGTAATCAAATGTTTTTTCCATAACAGCTATATTCTAATCTGCGCAAATCTAATTGAATTTCAAATAGAAATCAAAATTAAAAGAGAATAGTTTCAATAAATTGGTTGAAAAATTTCTATTTTCAGGTTTTGCAAACAATTAGTTCACAGTTGGCAGTTGGCAAGCAACCAGCATTGACAAAACAGCAACCAGTAACCAGCAACCAGCTTTGTCCACCGTAGTTTCAACGAAGGTGGATAACCAGTAACTTAGGTTATTTATTAACAATTTTCAGTTTAGCAAATTTTAGAAGCAGCCGTTTCTTTCCATGATTTTGAAAAGAAACAGTTGCTTTGGTATCGGGATAAACTCCTTCGAGGGAGAGTACTTCACCAATACCGAAATTGTTATGTTCAACAACCATTCCGGGCTGGATATTCACAGGGTCATCCGCTTTCAGGTTGTAAAAATTGCTTTTTGACAGCTTTACTTTCCCTGGCGGGGCCCAGTTCAATACTGATTTTTTTAATGAAGTATTTCTTAAATAGTGTTTTTTATAACCTTCTTGTGAATAGGTGGATCTATGCCTTGTAAAACCGTTTGATCCTGTTTTATTATTGATATTGATCCAGTCAAGGTATTTATCATCTATTTCTCTTATGAATCTGCTTGGTCTGGGATTTTCAAGTGTTCCATATCGATATCTTGTAGCAGCAAAGCACAGGTATACCTGTTTTTCGGCACGGGTAACAGCAACATAAAACAGGCGGCGTTCTTCCTCAAGATCCTTAGGATCATCAACTGACATGTAGGAAGGGAACAGGTTTTCTTCAAGTCCGGCAACATAAATATATTCAAATTCCAGTCCTTTGGCAGAATGAACAGTCATCAGTGTAACCTTTTCTTTATCTTCCTTTGTTTCAGTGTCCTGGTCAGTAAGCAGGGATACATTCTGCAGATATTCTGCCAGTCCGGGAATTTCATTTTCTTCACTTGTATTGGCTGAAGTGAATTCCCTGATCCCGTTCAGCAATTCCTGAACATTATCGTATTTAGACATGATCTCGGGTGAATCGGGATCATGAAGATCTTTCAATATCCCGGTTTTTAATGCAACTTCTTTTGCCAGATCATAGGCATCATTTTTCTTCAGAAGGGATGTAAAGTGATCAATTTGCCCGGCAAATGAGCTAATTCTTTTTTGTATCCCCTTGTTAATTCCAATTTTGTATTTATCCGGGGTAGTAATAACCTCCCAGGTTGCTACATTATTATCCACTGAGCATTTTAGTATCTTATCCAATGAAGTTTTTCCGATACCCCGGGCAGGGTAATTTATGATCCTTTTTAAAGCTTCTTCATCATTATGATTAACCATCAGTCTGAAATAGGCAAGGAGATCTTTAATTTCCTTTCGCTGATAAAATGATAATCCTCCATATACTTTGTAAGGTATATTTCGTTTTCTGAATGCTTCTTCAAGGATCCTTGACTGGGCATTTGTACGGTAAAGGACGGCATATTTACTGTACCTGTTTTTTTCTCTCAGAGCATTATCAAAGACCGAATTAGAAATAATAAATCCCTCCTCTGTATCTGTTGTTGCTGCAATGACTTGTATTTTTTCTCCTGTTTCCTTCCTGGAATAAACTTTTTTAGGAATGCGACCCTCATTTTTTGCAATAACACTATTAGCAGCATTTACAATATTTTGAGTACTGCGATAATTTCTTTCCAATTTGTATAAACTGTATCCGGGATAATTATTCCGGAAGTTCAGTATATTCTCGATTTTTGCTCCTCTGAAGGAGTAGATGCTCTGGGCATCATCACCAACCACACAAACATTATTATGAACTTCAGCGAGCCGGTTAATGATTTTGTACTGAACATAATTGGTGTCCTGGTATTCGTCAACAAGGATATAACGGAACTGATCCCGGTATTCCTTCAATATTTTTGGAAAGTTGCGAAACAGGATCTCGGTATTAACCAGGAGATCGTCAAAATCCATTGCGCCGGCTTTGAAACATCTGGCTGCATAGATTCTGAATATCTCTGCAATCATTGGTTTTCTGGCACGTTCGTCACGACTTAACAGATCCGGATCATTTCTGTATTTTTGTGGGGTTATAAGGTTGTTTTTTGCACGTGAAATTTTACCGAATACCTCTGCAAATTTATAAACTTTGTCATCCAGATCAAGCTCTTTGATTATTGACCTGACAAGTGTTTTCGAGTCGTTCGTATCGTAAATTGTATATTCTGCCGGATATCCGAGATGTTTTCCTTCTTTTCGTAGTATTCTTGCAAAGATAGAGTGGAAGGTTCCCATCCAGAGGTATTTAGCTGTATCCATACCAACAATAGCAGTAATCCTCTCTTTCATTTCCCTTGCTGCTTTGTTGGTAAATGTGAGTGCAAGAATGTTGGGGGCAGGAATTCCCTGTTTTAGCAGATGGGCAATTCTGTAGGTAAGCACCCGGGTTTTCCCTGCACCTGCTCCGGCGATTATAAGGGCTGGTCCTTCATAATTAATAACCGCTTTAACCTGTGCTTCATTAAGTTCTTTCAGATACTCTTCCATTTGATATGTTTACCCGGTTTATAAGTCGCACCAAAATTAATATATGTTGGATAATAACAATATGCGCGAGAGAAGATATTTAATGAAAGTTGTTAACAAATTCCGATCTGTGTTTTTCGAAACAAAATGCTTAATATTGCAAATAGTTGATCATTTTATATTGTACAACAAAATAATTTCAGCCCGGGTGGGTTATTAATTAAACATGCTATTACACAGGAATTGTTTTAATATGGGCAATTTTGGATTGATTAGGAAATCGGGATTTATTATTTTTTTCTTCGTAGTATCTGGTTTTTGGGCTTATTCACAGGTCACTTCTCCGTTATCATCAGGAGTAAGATACACTTCCTATCCCGGCGAACCTGAAAGAAAAGATCCGGTTTTTATTTTCTGTGTACCGGAGGGGAACAATGATTTTTCAATTGGAGAACTTATTGCAACTCCTCCCGGTGGAATTCCAGGGTATACCTTTGACTGGAGCAGATATAATCCATCAGATTCTGTTTTTGATCCTTCGTTTCATAGTGAAAATGATGCAACCTCATCAACAGTAACAGGTCTTGAATCAGGAGGATACAAAGTAAAGATCAGGGATGCAGGCAGTATGGATACTTCATTTATTGCATGGGTGTTTACTGACAGGCCATATGATAGTATCCAGTTGCTTGATCATAAATGCTCATATGTTGCACTTAACGGATATGCAGGTACTACACCCTTTTATTATTATGATACAACAGATAATTCTTCTATTTTACTTGGAAACGGGGTAAGTTTTCACTGGTGGTCTGATCCTGAATCTTCAATTCCGTTTCCGGATATTGAAATTAACCCTGTTACCTATCAACCGCCATATGAGGATACATGGTATTACC
Source organism: Bacteroidota bacterium (assembly GCA_030618105.1). Taxonomy (GTDB): domain Bacteria; phylum Bacteroidota; class Bacteroidia; order Bacteroidales; family VadinHA17; genus JADFUQ01. The sequence continues at coordinate 25,323 of JAUXED010000002.1, forward strand.
TTACCGTAACCGATAGTTTCGGATGTTCAAATGAGGCATCCCTGTTTTACGAGTCAATTCATGTAAAGGCAGATTTCGAACCAGATCCATCGGAGGGGGAAGCTCCTTTAGTGGTTTCGTTTACAAATAACTCCCTTAATGCTGTTGAGTATGAATGGCGCTTTGGCGATGATACAATATCAATACTTGAGACCCCTGCACCACATACTTATTATGATCCAAACATTGAATATGAGGTGGTGCTTATAGCAAGGAGCGAGGAGTATTGTGTTGATACTTTTAAATTCCAGTATATAAAGGTTGATCCTTCTGCTCTTGACATCCCTAATGTTTTTACACCAAACGGAGATAGTTATAATGATAAATTTTTAGTTTACGGGAAGTCACTACAGAGTATTTATATCCAAATATTCAACCGGCTTGGAAAAAGAATATATGAATATACCGGACATGGTGCAGCTATAAAGGATTGGGAAGGATGGGATGGTAAAATTAATGGCAGATCGGAAGCAAGTCCTGGTATATACTATTATGTTATAAGAGCAGTAGGCTATGATGACATCCTGTACAAAGGCAAAGAATACACCGGAGTTCTGTATCTCTACCGGGAAAAGTAAATGATTAATCAATCCTCTTCCTGTTCTTCTTCAAACTTCTTGATAAGTTCTTCCTGCAGGTCGCCCGGCACCTGAGTATATTCTAAAAATTTCATAGTATACATCGCCCTTCCGTTAGTCAGAGAGCTAAGAGCGGTGGAGTATTTATTCATTTCAGCCAGTGGAATTTTAGTTGATATTTTCTCAAAATCTTTTTCACTGGTCATTCCAAGTATAATGCCTCGTCTTCCCTGCAGGTCGCTTACAACATCGCCCATTCTGTCGGATGGTACAAGAATATCCACTTTATAAACAGGTTCCATAATTTTTGGACCGGCATCTTTAAATGCATTTTTGAATGCATTTCTTCCCGCGAGTTTAAAAGATATCTCGTTAGAATCAACCGGGTGCATCTTGCCGTCATAAACAGCAACACAGATATCTCTTGCATAAGATCCGGTGAGAGGACCTTCTTCCATTTTTTCCATTACTCCTTTCAAAATAGCCGGTAAAAACCTGGCATCGATTGCTCCACCTACAATACAATTATAGAAAACAAGTTTTCCTCCCCATTCCATATCATATTCATCTTTTTTCCTGACTGATACTTTAATATCACGACCATTTATTTTATAGATTTTGGGATCATTCATTCCTTCTTTGTATGGTTCAATAACCATATGGACTTCGCCAAATTGTCCGGCACCTCCTGATTGCTTTTTGTGCCTGTAATCAGCTTGAGCTGATTTTGTAATGGTTTCGCGATAAGGTATTCGTGGAGGCAGGAATTCTGTATTTACATTGAAAATATTGTCCAGATGCCATTTCAGGATATTCAGGTGGTGTTCCCCCTGTCCAAAAACGATAATTTGTTTTAATTCTTTGGAATATTCTATCAGGATTGTTGGATCTTCTTCATGCATCCGCTGGAGAGCTTCCCCAAGTTTTTCTTCGTCCCCTTCACTCATAGGTTTGAGAGCAGTTCTGTATTTCGGCTCCGGAAAATCAACATTGTTAAATTTCCAGTTTTGACCGGCAATGTTCAGGGTATGATTAGTCCTTGTTTCTTTCAGTTTTACTGTTGCTCCAATATCACCAGCTACCATTTCAGATACTTTTTCTTTTTCTTTCCCTGCCATAACATATATTTGAGCGATCCTTTCTTTGTTTTGTGTGGTAGTATTAATTAAATCCATTCCTACAGATATTTTACCTGACATAACTTTAAAGAAGTTTACTTCTCCGATATGTTCTTCGATTGCAGATTTGAAAACAAACAAAGATGCAGGGCCATCAGGGTCGCATTTAATCTCATTTCCTTCAGCGTTAACAGGAGGTGGCATATCTGTTGGCCCCGGGACGGCGTTTACTATAAATTCCATTAATCTTCCGATTCCAATATCTTTTTTCGCTGATATGCAGAAAACAGGGAAAATTCCTCGTTGAATAAGTCCTTCTTTTATTCCCGCACGCATTTCATTTTCATCAAGAGTCTCCTTTTCAAAGAATATCTCCATCAGACCTTCATCATTTTCTGCAGCTTTTTCGATCAATTCATTTTGAAGATCCTCAGCATGGGCCAAATGATCTGATGGGATATCAGTTATTTCAGGATTGCCTCCATCGTTTGGATATTTATACATCTTCATTTTTATCACATCGATAAATGAGTTGAATTCAGGACCTTCATTAACAGGGAATTGAGTGAGAACAACATTATTGCCAAATCTTTCCTTTAAAGATTCAATTGTTTTCTCAAAGTTCGATTTTTCATGGTCGAGAAGATTTACCACAAATATCAGAGGTTTATTAAGGGTTTCGGAATGACGGAATTGGATCTCAGTTCCAACCTCTACCCCGTTTTGAGCGTTTATTAACATAATACCGGTTTCTGCAGGATTCAACCCGGATATCAATCCGCCAACAAAATCATCAAGACCAGGGACATCAATAATATTTATTTTATTATCATTATAAAGGCTATATAAAACAGAGGGAAAAACAGAACTGGTGTTCTCCTGTTCTACTTTTTTGTAATCAGAAACTGTATTTTTCTTTTCAACCTGTCCCTTTCGTTCAATGATACCCCCATTAAACAGGATCGCTTCAGACAGAGTTGTTTTCCCTGAACCGGCATTTCCCAATATGACAATATTTTTTATTTTATCAGACTGATATGTTTTCATTTCTTTTTATAAATTTTAATTTAAATACACATAATTAATGATATCCTGACATTTATATTATCTCTAAATTTTGCGCCACAAAAGTAATAATTTTTTATAATAATTAATAGTCAGGTTTACACTTAAAAACACCTTTGGCAACAACCAAATTAAAAAACACTTTTAGGATAAATAGATATTAATAATTGATTCATCCGGAAAATGAATAGGTGTCAGATGGAATAATGGAAAAATGGAATAATGGAAAGATGGAATAATGGAAGAATGGGAAGAGTGGAAAAGTGTAAAGTTTGTAAAGTTCAACCCTTACTTTTAACTTTTAATTTTTTACTTTCAACTTTTCATTATTATCCTGAAGAACCTTAATATTTATCAGTGTAACAAGTCTTTTCAGAAAGGAGGAATTAATATTTAATTAATTAATGATCATTCTTGTTTTTTGAAAAAAAAGAATACCTTTGCACACCAATTTAACAAAATTATTTAATGTAAACACGTGATTATATGCCGACAATACAGCAATTAGTTCGAAAAGGGAGGAAAAAGCTGGTGGAAAAAAGCAAAGCTCCGGCACTGGATTCTTGTCCTCAGAGAAGAGGTGTTTGTGTCAGGGTTTATACAACCACTCCGAAAAAACCCAATTCAGCAATGAGGAAGGTTGCAAGGGTAAGGCTTACCAACGGTAAAGAAGTGAATTCATATATACCTGGTGAAGGGCATAATCTTCAGGAGCACTCAATTGTATTAATCAGGGGAGGAAGAGTTAAAGATCTTCCCGGGGTAAGATATCATCTTATCAGGGGAGCTCTTGATACATCGGGTGTTGATGAGAGAACACAACGACGTTCGAAATACGGCACAAAACGACCAAAAAAATAATTAGATAACCATTGAAGGATTCAAATAATGAGAAAATCCAAAGCTAAAAAAAGACTTTTGGTACCAGATCCAAGGTATAGTGATATCCTTGTGACAGAATTTGTAAATAACCTTATGTTGAATGGGAAAAAGAGCCTTGCTTATAACATTTTTTACAATGCTCTTGATCTGGTAGGTGAGAAAATGAAGGATGATGAAAATACACCACTTGATATTTGGAAAAAAGCACTGGAAAATATCACTCCACAGGTTGAGGTTAAGAGTCGCAGGATAGGTGGTGCAACGTTTCAGGTTCCGATGGAAGTGCGTCCTGAAAGGAAGGTTTCAATCAGTATTAAGAACCTGATTAAATACTCCCGGAACAGAGCGGGAAAAACCATGAGTGATAAACTGGCAGCCGAAATAATAGCTGCTTTTAATCAGGAAGGCGGAGCATTTAAAAAGAAAGAAGAAACACACAGAATGGCAGAAGCAAATAAAGCTTTTGCGCATTTTAGATTTTAAATATTTTGATCAGTAGAGTTTGGTCTGAGAATGGATGAGAATTTAAAATATACGAGGAATATTGGGATTATGGCCCATATTGATGCCGGTAAGACAACAACAACCGAAAGGATATTGTTTTATACGGGAATAACACATCGTATGGGTGAAGTTCATGATGGAGCAGCTCAGATGGACTGGATGGTGCAGGAGCAGGAACGAGGTATTACAATTACATGTGCTGCAACTACCACCTTCTGGAAATATCAAAACAAGGACTACAAAATAAATATTATAGATACTCCCGGACATGTTGATTTTACTGTTGAGGTTGAAAGATCGCTAAGGGTACTTGATGGCGCTGTTGCTATCTTTTGTGCTGTTGGAGGTGTCGAACCACAGTCAGAAACCGTCTGGAGGCAGGCTGATAAATATAATGTTCCCCGTATTGCATTTGTAAATAAAATGGACCGGGTAGGGGCAGATTATTACAGTGTTGTAAGCCAAATTAAGGATAAATTGAAATCAATTGCTGTTCCTATCCAGATTCCGATAGGTTCAGAGGATTCATTTAAGGGGGTAATTGACTTGATTGACAATAAAGCTGTAGTTTGGTATGACGACGAAACAATGGGGACGAATTATAACCTTGTTGAGATACCTGAAAATCTGAAAGAGGAAGCTGCGGAATGGCGGGAAAAAATGCTTGAAGCAGTAGCTGAAACAGATGATTCATTGCTTGAAAGATATTTTGAAAATCCGGATTCCATTACACCGGAGGAGATCCGTGATGTAATAAGAAGATCAACAATTGAAAGGACAATCGTTCCTGTTATGTGTGGGTCTGCTTTTAAGAACAAGGGAGTTCAAAGACTTATGGATGCTATTACAGGTTATTTGCCAAGCCCGCTTGATGTAGGAGCTATTACCGGAATTCATCCAAAGATCAATAAAGAGATTACAAGGGATCCTGACAATGAACAACCACTGGCGGCACTGGCTTTTAAAATTGCAACTGACCCGTTTGTTGGAAGACTGGCGTTTTTAAGAATTTATTCAGGAACTATTCATTCCAACTCTTCTGTATATAATCCCAGAACCAATAAACGTGAAAGAATTACGCGTCTTTACCAGATGCATGCCAATAAACAAAATCCAAAAAACAAGATTGAAGCAGGAGATATTTGTGCTGCAGTTGGGTTCAAATCTCTCAAAACCGGTGATACACTTTGTGATATCAAACAGCCAATTTCCTTGGAATCAATGGTTTTTCCTGACCCTGTGATAGGGATTGCGATTGAGCCAAAAACACAGGCAGATGTGGATAAGCTGGGAATTGCACTTGGAAAATTGTCAGAGGAGGATCCTACTTTTCAGGTAAGAACAGATGAAGAATCAGGGCAAACAATTATAAGAGGCATGGGAGAATTGCACCTGGAGGTATTGGTTGATCGCTTAAAGCGTGAATTTAATATTGAATGTAATCAGGGAATACCACAGGTTGCTTACAAAGAAGCTATTACTGTAAGTATTAAACAAACAGAGGTTTTTAAAAAGCAGACAGGTGGTAAAGGGAAATTTGCCCATATCGTTGTTGAAATTTCACCAGTTGATGGGGGTGAAAAGGGTTTGCAATTCATTAATGAAGTCAAAGGTGGTAACGTTCCAAAAGAGTATATTCCGGCAATAGAAAAAGGATTCCGGGGTGCTATGTATAACGGTCCTTTAGCCAGTTACAAAATGGACAGTCTAAAGGTTGTATTGAAAGATGGCTCCTTCCATCCTGTTGATTCAGATAGTTTGTCTTTTGAGATCGTAGCAAGGATGGCATATCGTAAAGCAACACAAAAAGCACATCCGGTACTGCTTGAACCAATAATGTCAGTTGAGGTAGTGACCCCTGAGGAATACATGGGTGATATCATTTCTGATATAAATAAGCGACGGGGTCAGGTGCAGGGTATGGAATCAAGGCAGGGAGCAAGGGTTATTAAAGCAATGGTACCACTGGTTGAGAATTTTGGATACGTTACTGTTTTGCGTACAATTACTTCAGGCAGGGCAACTTCCACAATGGAATTTTCTCATTACGAAGAGGTGCCTCCTGTATTGTCTAATGAGATTATTGAAAATTCGAAAGGAAAAATTTTAGCATAACAAAATAATAATGAGCCAGAAGATCAGAATAAAATTAAAGTCTTATGACCATAGCCTGGTTGATAAGTCAGCTGAGAAGATCGTAAAAACAGTGAAATCTACCGGGGCAGTTGTAAGTGGACCAATACCCTTACCAACGCATAAGCGTGTATTTACCGTTTTACGTTCTCCATTCGTGAATAAAAAGTCACGTGAGCAATTTCAGCTTTCTTCATATAAGCGACTACTTGACATTTATAGTTCGACACCTAAAACTATCGATGCATTAATGAAATTGGAGTTGCCAAGTGGAGTGGAAGTTGAAATAAAAGTGTAATTATTAAAGAAAAAAGAAGGAAAAATGCAGGGATTAATTGGGAAAAAAGTAGGAATGACTTCCGTTTTTAATGATGAGGGGAAGAATATTCCATGTACTGTCATAGAAGCCGGTCCATGTGTGGTTACTCAGATTAAAACAAAAGAGAAGGATGGGTATGAAGTTGTCCAGCTTGGATTTGATGAGAAAAAGGAAAAGCAGGCTTCAAACCCTGAAAAGGGGCATTTCAAAAAAGCTAATACTACACCAAAAAGAAAACTGGTTGAGTTTACGGGTTTTGGTGATGAAATGAAATTAGGAGACACCTTTGATGTTGAGTTATTTAACGATGATACATGGCTGGACGTTAGAGGTATTTCAAAAGGAAAAGGATTTCAGGGAGTTGTTAAACGTCATGGCTTTAAAGGGGTAGGTGATAAAACTCACGGTCAGCACAACCGCGAAAGAGCACCTGGATCACTGGGTGGTTCTTCTGATCCTTCAAGGGTTTTCAAAGGAATGAGAATGGCTGGTAGACTTGGTGGAAAACAAGTTATGGCAATTAGCTTGAGAGTGATGAAGATTATTCCTGAAGAGAATATATTAATAGTTAAAGGATCTGTTCCTGGTTCTAATGGTTCATATTTAATTATTACGAAATAATGAAAATAGCAATTGTAGATAAAGAAGGAAAAGATACCGGGAAAAAAGTGGAACTTAAAGATTCTATTTTCCGTATTGAACCCAATGATCATGCCGTTTACCTGGATGTTAAGCATTATATGGCCAATCAAAGGCAAGGTACACATAAAACTAAAGAAAGAGGTGAAATTAGAGGAAGTACTGCCAAGATAAAAAGGCAAAAGGGAACAGGAACAGCAAGAGCAGGTAGTATTAAATCACCCATAATGCGGGGCGGTGGAAGAACATTTGGACCAAGACCAAGGAATTATGATTTTAAACTGAATAAAAAAGTGAGGCAGCTGGCAAGAAAATCAGCTCTCTCATATAAGGCAAAAGAGAAGGCTATTATTGTATTGGAAGATATGAAATTTGAGGAGACAAAGACCAAAAATTTAGTTGATTTAAATGCAGCTTTAAAAATCTCTGACAAAAAATCGCTTTTCGTTTTATCCGAACAAAATAAAAACCTATATTTGTCATCGCGAAATTTAAAAAGCACAGAGGTTGTAACTGCCACAGATATAAATACATACAAAATAATGAGGGCTTCAACTTTAGTGCTTTTTGAAAGCTCTCTTAATATTTTGGACAAAATTTTTACAACTTAGTAAAGAACTTTGTGATGAATATATTAATAAAACCTATAGTAACTGAGAAAATGACAAGCCAGACGGAAGATTATAACCGCTATGGTTTTTTGGTTGAAAAAAAGGCTAATAAGATCCAGATCCGAAAGGCTGTTGAGGAAATTTACGGAGTTACTGTAGAGTCCGTTAATACAATGCGTTATGGTGGGAAAAAGAAAAGCCGGTTTACAAAATCGGGAATTTTAATCGGCAGGACAGATTCATATAAGAAAGCAATTATAACATTAGTTGAAGGAGATCAAATCGATTTCTACAGCAATATTTAAAGTTTGTTATGGGTGTAAAAAAAATAAAACCCGTTACACCGGGACAGAGATTTAAACTGGCAAATACATTTGAGGATATTACTTCGTCTTCTCCTGAAAAATCGCTTATCCGTCCATTGAAAAAAACCGGAGGAAGGAATAATCAGGGCAGGATGACAATGAGATATCTTGGGGGTGGTCATAAAAGAAGGTACCGTTTAATCGATTTTAAAAGGGATAAAGAAGGGATACCGGCCAGGGTTAAAACCATTGAATATGACCCTAACCGAACAACGTGGATAGCTTTGATAGTTTATGAAGATGGGGAGAAGAGATACATTATTGCCCCAAATGGATTAAAAGTTGGTGATACTGTAGAAGCAGGTAAAGAAGTTAGTCCTGATATAGGGAACACTCTTTATCTATCTGATATTCCTCTTGGGACTGTAATTCATAATATTGAACTTCAACCTGGACGGGGTGGAATTCTTGCCAGAAGTGGCGGTTCATATGCACAATTGACATCCAGGGAAGGAAAGTTTGCTATTATCAAACTTCCATCAGGTGAGTCAAGAAAAGTGCTGGTAGCTTGTAAGGGAACAATTGGTGCAGTTTCAAATGCTGATCATGCCCTTGAAATATCTGGTAAAGCTGGAAGAAGCAGATGGTTGGGAAGAAGACCGCGAGTACGGGGTGTTGTAATGAATCCTGTTGACCATCCAATGGGAGGTGGTGAAGGAAAAGCTTCAGGTGGCCATCCAAGGTCAAGGAAAGGTATTCCGGCTAAAGGTTATAAAACAAGGCCGCGTAAGAAGTATTCTGATAAGTATATTGTAGTTAAAAGAAAGAAAAAAAGATAGTAATTTAATTAACTAATAATGAGTCGATCACTTAAAAAAGGTCCTTTTATTGACTATAAGCTGGAGAAGCGTATTTTGGAGATGAACGAATCGGGTAAAAAGAAAGTTGTTAAAACCTGGTCGAGGCGTTCAATGATTTCTCCTGATTTCGTTGGACATACGATTGCTGTTCATAACGGAAATAAATTTATTCCGGTTTATATTACAGAAAATATGGTGGGGCATAAATTTGGCGAATTTGCACCAACAAGAATTTTCCGCGGACATGGTGGAAGAGACAGATAATTTGTGTCCGGCTTTTATAATATAAAAAAACCAGATGAGAAATGGGTTCAAGAAAAAGAAACAGGGCTGAAAAACTAAAGGAAGAAAGAACAAATAAGTATATGGCAGTTCTGAAAAATTGCCCTACATCTCCAAGGAAGATGAGACTTGTTGCTGATATGGTTAGGGGTGAAGATGTGAATAAAGCTCTTGATATGCTGAAATACAGCCCGAAAGAAGCTTCAAGAAAAGTAGAGAAATTGTTGCTCTCTGCTATTGCAAACTGGCAGAATAAAAATGAAGGAGTCAGGGTAGAAGATAGTAATCTTTTTATTAAAGAAATATTTGTTGACAGTGGGAGGATGCTAAAACGAATACGCCCGGCACCCCAGGGCAGGGCTCATAGAATAAGAAAAAGGTCAAACCATGTTACAATGATATTAGGTAGTTTAAATTTAACAGAAGAACTCTCAACAAATAATAAATAGATGGGACAAAAAGTTAATCCGATAGGAAACAGATTAGGTATTATCAAGGGATGGGATTCCAACTGGTACGGGGGGAAAGATTATACTGTTAAACTTATAGAGGATGCCAAAATTAGGGAATATTTGAATGTACGTCTGGCGAAGGCAAACGTTTCAAAGATCATTATCGAAAGAACCCTGAAGATGATTACCGTGACCGTTAATACAGCACGTCCGGGAATCATTATCGGTAAAGGCGGGCAAGAAGTTGATAAGCTGAAAGAAGAACTTAAGAAGATTACTAATAAAGAAGTTCAGATTAATATTTTTGAAGTAAAACGACCAGAACTGGATGCTGTTATCGTTGCAAATAATATTGCCAGACAACTTGAAGGAAAAATTTCTTACCGGAGAGCTATTAAAATGGCTATTGCATCAACTATGAGGATGGGGGCTGAAGGAATTAAAGTGTTGATCTCGGGGAGATTAGGTGGGGCTGAAATGGCCCGGACAGAGACATATAAGGAGGGCAGGATACCGTTGCATACTTTCAGGGCTGATATTGACTATGCTCTGGGCGAGGCACTAACCAAAGTAGGTCTGATTGGAATAAAAGTATGGATTTGCAAAGGTGAAATAATTGGTAAACGGGACCTTTCCCCAAATATTGGAGCTAAGAGTCCCAGAAGAGGACCAAGGAGAAGAAAATAAAAAATGATCAAAAAGTTTTAAAATACGAAAGCTGAAAGAAGATGTTACAGCCAAAGAAGACAAAATTTAGAAGAAGCCAGAAAGGAAAAATGAAAGGTAATGCTAAGAGGGGATATACTCTGGCTTTTGGTTCATTCGGAATTAAAACTTTGCAGGAAGCATGGATTACCGGAAGGCAAATTGAAGCAGCAAGGCAAGCTGTTACCCGCCATATGAAGCGTGAAGGACAGATATGGATAAGGATTTTTCCTGATAAACCTATTACTAAGAAACCTGCTGAAGTTAGAATGGGAAAAGGGAAAGGTGCTCCTGAGGGATTTGTTGCACCAGTATCACCCGGAAGGATCATAATTGAGGCTGAAGGTGTTCCTAAAGCCATAGCAAAGGAAGCTCTCAGACTTGCAGCACAGAAATTGCCGGTTACAACCAGGTTTGTTGTACGGAATGATTATGTTGAATAAACAATAATATAGTAATGGATACAACTGAAATTAAAGGATTAACCACTAAGGAAATTTTTGAACGCATCGAAAATGAACAGAATTTTTTGGGCAGGCAAAGAATGAATCATGCCGTGTCTCCGTTGGATAATCCTACGAAATTAAAAGAAAGTCGCAGAATTATTGCCAGATTAAAAACTATTCTGCGTCAAAGACAAATGAACGAGGAATCAAATAGTTAGTTTTCAATGGAAAAGAGAAATCTGAGAAAAGAAAGAATAGGGCTTGTGGTAAGTAATAAAATGGAGAAATCTATTGTAGTTGCTGTAAACCGAAAAATGAAACACCCTATTTATGGTAAATTTGTGAACAAGACAAGTAAATTTGTTGCTCATGATGAAGAAAACAGGTGCAATATAGGCGACTTAGTAAAGATTATGGAAACCAGGCCACTGAGCAAAAATAAGGTCTGGCGATTAGTTGAAGTAATTGAAAGAGTTAAATAGCTATGATACAGCAAGAAAGCAGATTATCGGTTGCAGATAATACGGGTGCAAAAGAAGTTCTTTGTATACGTGTGCTGGGTGGGACGCGTAGAAGATATGCATCTATTGGTGACAAGGTGATTGTTACAGTTAAAAGTGCTTTGCCTTCTGGTGAAGTCAAAAAAGGTATGGTAAGTACTGCTGTGGTTGTCAGAACCAAAAAGGAAATAAGAAGACCTGACGGATCATATATTCGCTTTGATGATAATGCTGTTGTTCTTTTGAATAACGTGAATGAGATCCGTGGAACAAGGATATTTGGTCCGGTTCCCAGAGAGCTACGTGAAAAATATATGAAGATCATATCATTAGCGCCTGAAGTATTATAATTTTAAAAAGCATATTCAGATGCATAAGAAATTGCACATAAAAAAAGGAGATACGGTTGTTGTTATTACAGGCGAATCAAAAGAACAACGTGGCAGAGTTTTAGAAGTTAATCGCAAGACACAACGCGCTCTTGTTGAAGGGGTTAATATAATATCTAAACATACAAAGCCTGATGCTCAAAATCCGCAGGGAGGGATTATGAAAAAAGAAGCCCCTGTTCATATTTCGAACCTGATGCTAATTGACCCTTCGAGTGGTGACCCAACACGGATTGGAAGAAAATATAATGATAAGAAAAAATTGGTGCGTTATTCAAAAAAATCAGGGGAGGAGATTAAGTAATGGAAAATACGCTCACACTAAAAAAGAAATACGATGAGGAAATAGTTCCTGCGTTGAAAAAGGAATTTGGATACAAATCAGTGATGCAGGTCCCAAAATTGCAGAAAATTATAATCAATCAGGGAATTGGCGAAGCTGTTGCCGACAAAAAGATGATAGATACCGGAGTGGATGAAATGACTGCTATCGCGGGTCAAAAAGCTGTACAAACCAAATCAAAAAAAGATATATCTAATTTCAAACTCAGAAAGGATATGCCTATTGGTGTTACAGTGACTTTGCGAAGGGATAGAATGTACGAATTTCTGGAAAGACTTATCCGTGTTACGATACCTCGTATAAGGGATTTTCGTGGTATTAAAAACAAACTTGATGGACATGGAAATTATACTCTGGGAATTACTGAACAGATAATTTTTCCTGAAATCAATCTTGATAAAGTTAATAAAATTCAGGGGTTGCAGATATCATTTGTGTCTTCAGCTCAAACAGACGAAGAAGGATTAGCGCTATTAAAAGAATTCGGAATGCCTTTTAAAAACATTAATAAATAAATCATATGGCAAAGGAATCAATGAAAGCCCGGGAAGTTAAGCGTAAAAAACTTGTTGATAAGTATGCTGAAAAAAGGGCAAAACTTAAAGCAGAAGGTGATTATGTTGGGTTAAGCCTACTACCACGAAATTCTAATCCAATTCGTTTGCATAACAGGTGCAATCTTACCGGTCGTCCAAAGGGATATATGAGGCAGTTTGGTATTAGCAGGATTACTTTCCGCGAAATGGCAAATAAGGGTTTGATCCCTGGAGTGAAAAAAGCAAGTTGGTAAATTGTCTTATCCAGGTAACCGGAAAAAAGGAATAAAGAAATTAAACAAAGAATAAAATGACAGATCCAATAGCTGATTATCTTACGAGAATAAGAAATGCCATACTGGCAAATAATAAAGTGGTTGAAATTCCGGCTTCTAATCTTAAGAAGGATATGACCAAAATACTTTTTGATTCAGGCTATATTCTTAACTATAAATTTGTGGATGATGATCTTCAGGGGATTATCAAGATAGCTTTGAAATATGATCCGGAAAACAAAAAATCAGCTATAAGATCGCTTAAGAGAGTGAGCCGTCCTGGTTTGAGAAAGTATACAAGTGCAAGCAAATTACCCAGAGTGCTTAATGGTCTTGGAATAGCAATACTTTCAACTTCACAGGGTGTAATGACCAATAAAGCAGCAAGGAAGATGAATATTGGTGGTGAAGTTTTATGTTACGTACAATAAGATTAAGGAGATTAAATAAATGTCGAGAATAGGAATTTTACCAATTCAATTACCAGAGGGAGTGACAGTTACAATGAATAATAATGTGATTGTTGTTAAAGGCCCCCTTGGTGAGTTGCATCAGGAAATAAACAAAGACATAAAGGTAAAGATAGAAGAAAATCATGTGGTTCTGGAAAGATCCACAGATCAGAAACGGCATAAAGCAATGCATGGACTCTATCGTTCATTGGTATTTAATATGGTTGCCGGCGTGTCTGAAGGATATACGATTCAACAGGAATTGGTTGGTGTTGGTTTCAAAGCTGAATCAAAGGGTCAAAGACTGGAACTAAATTTGGGTTATTCGCATGATATTTATATTGAATTACCTCCGGAAGTTAAAGTTGAGGCTAAAACTGAACGGAGAAAGAATCCTGTTATTACTTTAAAAAGTCATGATAAACAGCTTATTGGACAGGTGGCTGCAAAGATTCGTTCATTTCGTCCTCCTGAACCATATAAAGGTAAAGGGATTAAGTTTGTGGGTGAACAAATTAGAAAGAAGGCCGGAAAGGCTGCAAGTGTTTAATAGTGTAAAACTGAGTAGGCTATGTCTTTAACAAAGAGTGAAAGAAGGCAAAAAATTAAAATGCGTATCCGTGGGAAACTTTCTGGTACGAGTGAAAAACCGAGAATGTCTGTGTTCAGAAGTAACAAGCAGATATATGTTCAGTTAGTTGATGATTTTCAGGGCAAAACTTTACTTGCAGCATCATCTCTTGAGAAAGTTATTGCAGATAAAAAGAATATCACAAAAACCGAGCAAGCCAAATTTGTCGGTAAATTGATTGCGGAAAAATGTAAGAAAGAGGGAATTAAGCAAGTAGTTTTTGACAGGAACGTATATTTATTCCATGGGAGAGTAAAATCATTAGCCGATGCAGCCCGGGAAAACGGGTTAAAAATTTAAGATTATGTCGAACAGTATTAGAAAAGTAAAAACCATCGATCTTGAACTCAAGGACCGGCTTGTTGGTATCCAGAGGGTTACAAAGGTTACAAAAGGTGGTCGTACCTTTAGTTTTTCAGCAATTGTTGTTGTTGGTAATGAAGATGGAATAGTTGGATACGGATTAGGAAAGGCCAGTGAAGTTACAACTGCCATTGCAAAGGGTGTTGAAGATGCAAAAAAGAACCTTATAAAAGTGCCAATTATTAACGGTACAATTCCTCATGAGCAATTAGCAAAATTTGGTGGTGCAAAGGTTTTTATTAAACCTGCATCCAGTGGTACAGGTGTTAAAGCAGGGGGTGCAATGAGAGCTGTGCTTGAAAGTGTCGGAGTAAAGGATGTTCTTGCGAAATCAAAAGGATCATCAAACCCGCACAACCTGGTTAAAGCCACCATGCTGGCGTTGCTTGAATTAAGAGACGCATTTACTGTGGCCAGGCAAAGAGGAATTTCGATGGATAAAGTTTTTAACGGTTAGATTAGAAAGATTTTAGTTATGGCAAAAATTCGCGTAACACAGGTAAAAAGTAAAATAGGTAGTGAAAAGCGTCAGAAAAGAACGCTTGAAGCACTTGGCTTGAAAAAAATGCACGGTTCTGTTGAAGTAGAAGCTACTCCGCAAATATTAGGAATGGTTAATAAAGTTATCCACCTTGTGAAAGTTGAGAAATTGTAAGAATAATATATATGTTTCATTATTATGGATTTAAGTAATTTAAAACCTGCAGAAGGATCAATAAAAAAACCAAAAAGGATTGGAAGAGGACAGGGGTCTGGAAGAGGTGGCACTGCTACCAGAGGACATAAGGGTCAGAAATCCAGGTCGGGATACTCAAAGAAAATCGGTTTTGAAGGTGGACAAATGCCTCTGCAGCGTAGGGTTCCGAAATATGGGTTTACAAATCCCACCAGGAAAGAATATAAAGGTGTGAATCTGGATGTGATCCAGGCTCTTGCTGAAAAGATAAAGACAGATAAAATAGATATTGAAACACTTGTAAAAGCCGGGTTGGTATCCGGAAAAACTTTGGTGAAAATTCTTGGCAATGGCAAGTTGACAATGAAACTTGATGTGAAAGCACATGCTTTTTCAAAGTCAGCACAGGAAGCCATTGAATCTCAGAAAGGAACTGTTGAAAAAATAACTTTCTAATGAAAGCGATTAATACTATAAGGAATATTTTTAGAATTGAAGATCTTCGTAACAGGATCCTTTACACACTTGGTATATTATTAATTTACCGGTTAGGAAAATATGTTACACTCCCTGGTATAGATCCTTCTCAGCTTGAGAATCTGCAGGCGCAAACAAAAGAAGGAATAATGGGATTACTGGATATGTTTTCAGGAGGAGCATTTTCACAAGCTTCGGTTTTTGCGCTTGGTATTATGCCATATATTTCTGCATCGATTGTGATACAATTAATGGGAATTGCCGTTCCATATTTTCAGAGATTACAAAAGGAAGGGGAAAGCGGAAGAAGGAAGATAAACCAGATAACCAGGTATCTTACAGTTGGTATCTTAATCCTTCAGGCTCCAACATATCTTATGAACCTGCATGCCCAACTTCCTGAAACTGCATTTGTGCTCAAAGGGTCATTCTTTACTGTTTCGTCTGTGATTATCCTTATTACAGGAACAATGTTTGTAATGTGGCTTGGCGAAAAAATCACAGATAAAGGAATTGGTAATGGTATCTCTCTGATTATTATGATAGGTATTATAGCACGTCTCCCGTCATCTCTGGTATTTGAATTTGGGACACGTGTAAATGGTTCGGGTGGATTAGTTGGCTTATTAATTGAATTTGTGTTCCTTTTTATTGTAGTACTAGGTACAATTTTGCTTGTTCAGGGGACAAGAAGAATACCTGTTCAATATGCTAAAAGAATTGTAGGAAATAAACAATATGGCGGAGTTAGACAATATATTCCCCTAAAAGTTAATGCTGCAGGTGTTATGCCAATTATTTTTGCTCAGGCAATAATGATGTTGCCGATAATGCTTATTGGATATTCATCTTCAGACTCGGTGTCTGGATTTGCAGCAGCGTTTTCAAATATGTATGGGTTTTGGTATAGTTTTGTGTTTGGCATTATGATCATACTGTTTACATATTTCTATACTGCTATTACAATCAATCCTAACCAGATGGCTGAGGATATGAAGAAAAACGGGGGATTTATACCCGGAATTAAACCCGGACGAAAAACAGTTGAATTTCTTGATACGATTATGTCAAGAATAACCCTGCCGGGATCATTTTTTCTTGCATTAGTTGCAATACTTCCTGCTTTTGCTGTGAATCTTGGCGTGTCCGGGCAATTTGCTCAATTCTATGGTGGAACTTCATTACTTATTTTAGTTGGTGTTGTTCTGGATACGTTACAACAGATTGAAAGTCATCTGTTAATGCGTCATTATGACGGTTTGATGAAATCAGGAAGAATAAAAGGCAGAACAGGTAGTGCTGCTATAATATAATAGGCGTTCTTTGATGTTTAATTACAAGACCGACAGGGAGATTGAGATACTTAGGGAGAATAACCTGCTTGTATCAAAAACACTTGCAGAGTTGGTAAAATATATCAAGCCTGGTGTCACAACCCGAAAACTTGATATAATTGCCGAGGAATATATCAGAGACCATGGATCTGAACCCGGATTTAAGGGATACAACGGTTTTCCTAATACCCTTTGTACTTCAGTTAACAGCCAGGTAGTTCATGGAATACCATCTGGATATGAATTAATTGAAGGTGATATTATTTCAATTGATTGTGGAGTTTTTAATAATGGATTTTACGGGGATTCGGCCTTTACATTCCCGGTTGGCGAGGTAGATGAGAAAGTGATAAAATTGCTTAAATATACCCGCGAATCATTAGAGAAAGGTGTTGAGAAGGCAATTCATGGTAATAGACTTGGGGATATTAGTTTTGCTGTTCAGAAGCATGCTGAAAGTGGTGGTTTTTCTGTTGTTAGGGAAATGGTAGGGCATGGTCTCGGAAGAAACCTGCATGAACAACCGGAAGTTCCCAATTATGGAAACCGGAACCAGGGCATTAAATTGAAAAAAGGACTTGTAATTTGTATTGAACCCATGATAAACATGGGAATGAAAAATATTACCCAGGACCCGAATGGCTGGACCATTCGGACAATGGACAATAAACCATCGGCACATTTTGAATATGCCGTTGCAATCGATCACGGGAAAGCAGATGTATTAACCACTTTCCGGTTTATCGATGAAATATTAAATAATTAAACAATTTAGTAATGGCGAAACAACAATCAATTGAACAGGATGGTACAATTATTGAAGCCCTGTCTAACGCAATGTTTCGTGTTGAATTAGAAAACGGACACGTTATTACTGCTCATATTTCAGGGAAGATGCGAATGCATTATATTAAAATTCTTCCCGGGGATAAAGTTAAAGTTGAAATGTCACCTTATGATCTTACTAAGGGAAGAATAACGTTCAGGTATAAATAGAAAATAAATCGACTATGAAGGTAAAAGCATCTGTTAAGAAGCGTAGTTCTGACTGCAAAATCGTTAGAAGAAAAGGAAGACTTTATGTCATTAATAAGAAGAATCCCAGATTTAAACAAAGACAGGGATAATAATTTTTTATTATAATTTATTAATTATAAGTTTTTATGGCAAGAATAGTAGGAGTTGATTTACCAAATGAAAAAAGAGGAGAAATAGGTTTAACCTATATCTACGGTATTGGAAAAAGTAATGCAGGTAAAATCCTCGATAAAGCCGGAATAGACCGGGATATAAAAGTTAAAGATTGGTCTGATGACCAGCTTAATGTAATAAGAAAGATTCTGAATGATGAATACAAGCTTGAAGGAGAGTTGCGTTCGGAAATGCAGATGAATATTAAGCGATTAATGGATATTGGCAGTTATCGTGGTATTCGTCATCGTACCGGAATGCCTGTAAGAGGTCAAGGCACAAAAAACAATGCCAGAACCCGTAAAGGCAGAAGGAAAACTATTGCTAATAAAAAGAAAGCTACAAAATAGACTAGAATATGGCTAAGAAGAAAGGTACTTCACGAAGAAAAGTGGTTAAGGTTGAACCCTACGGGCAAGCCCATATCCACGCTTCATTTAATAATATCATTATCTCTTTAACCAATAACTCAGGGCAAGTTATTTCCTGGGCTTCGGCAGGAAAAATGGGATTCAGAGGTTCAAAGAAAAATACCCCTTATGCAGCACAAATGGCAGCTGAGGAATGTGCCAAGACGGCTTATGACAATGGTTTAAGAAAAGTGAAGGTGTTTGTAAAAGGTCCTGGCTCCGGAAGAGAATCTGCTATAAGAACTATACATTCAAATGGTATTGAGGTAACCGAAATTATGGATGTTACACCTATGCCACATAACGGATGCAGACCGCCGAAAAGAAGAAGAGTTTAGTTTATAATATATAGGAAAACTTAAAATTAAAATAAGAGAAACATAAATGGCAAGATATATCGGACCAAAAACGAAAATTGCAAGAAAATTTGGCGATCCTATTTACGGACCCGATAAGTACTTTGAGAAAAAGAACTATCCGCCAGGACACCATGGGGCAAATAAAAGAAGAAGAAAAACTTCTGAATACGGAATCCAGCTGAAAGAAAAACAGAAAGCCAAATACACTTATGGTGTGTTGGAACGTCAGTTTGCAAAATTGTTTGATAAAGCTTTAAGAAGTCAGGGTGTTACAGGAGAAGTGCTTCTCCAACTGCTTGAGTCAAGGCTAGATAATGTAGTATTTCGTTTAGGCATTGCACCAACCAGAAACGGCGCCCGGCAACTTATATCACATAAACACATAACTGTAAATGGAAAGGTTTCGAATATTCCATCATTTTTGCTTAAGGCTGGTGATATTGTTGGTGTTCGTGAAAAATCAAAATCTCTTGAGGTAGTATTAAATTCTCTTGAGACTGTGCGATATTCTCACTCATCCTGGCTCGAATGGGATCAGGATCAGTTAGCAGGTAAGTTTTTAAATGTGCCTGAAAGAGAAGATATTCCTGAGAATATCAAAGAACAATTAATAGTTGAATTATACTCTAAATAATATTTTTAAGAATTAATTTATGGCCATACTAGCATTCCAAAAGCCCGATAAAGTAATAATGATTGAATCGGACGAAAAATTTGGCAAGTTCGAATTTCGTCCTTTAGAACCCGGATATGGGATTACTGTAGGTAATGCCCTAAGAAGAATTCTGCTCTCTTCGCTTGAAGGGTACGCAATTACTACTGTTAAATTTGATGGTATCGATCACGAATTTTCAACCATAAAGGGTGTTATGGAAGATGTGACCGAAATGGTTCTCAACTTAAAACAAATCCGGTTCAAGAAACAGGTTGAAGATGTTGATAGCGAGAAGATAATGGTTAATATTTCGGGTAAAAGCGAATTTAAAGCAGGTGATCTTTCCGAATTCTTAAATAGCTTTGAGGTTCTGAATTCCGATCATGTCATTTGCAGATTAGAACCTGACGTAAAACTTCAGATGGAGTTCACAATTAATAAAGGCAGAGGTTATGTGCCTGCTGAAGAAAATGCACCACCTGAAATGGAATATGGACTAATTGCTCTCGATTCAATATTTACACCTATTATAAATGTAAAATATTCCATTGAAAACTATAGGGTAGAGCAAAAGACTGATTATGAAAAGCTTATCTTTGAAATACAAACAGATGGCTCTGTATTTCCTAAAGAAGCACTGAAAGAAGCAGCAAAAATACTAATCTATCACTTTATGCTTTTCTCTGATGAGAAGATCACTTTAGATACAGATGAAAAATTTGCCAATGAAGAGTTTGATGAGGAAGTACTTCACATGAGGCAATTGCTTAAAACAAAACTTGTTGACCTCGACCTGTCTGTTCGTGCTCTGAATTGCTTGAAAGCAGCAGAGGTTGAATCCTTAGGAGAACTTGTTAAGTATAACAAGAATGATTTACTAAAGTTTAGAAACTTTGGAAAAAAATCTCTTACTGAACTTGAAGACCTCTTGAAGTCAATGAACCTTAATTTTGGTATGGATACAACTAAATATAAGTTAGATAAGGAATAATTATTGTGAATAACTGGTAATCGAATTTTTAGAAATGCGACATCGAAAAGGATTTAATCATTTAAGCAGAACAAAACCTCACAGAGAGGCAATGTTTGCAAATATGGCATCATCGTTGATTCTACACAAAAGAATACAAACAACAATAGCTAAAGCAAAAGCACTTAGAACCTATGTTGAGCCTTTAATTACAAAATCAAAAAGTGATACTACCCATTCAAGAAGGGTAGTATTCAGTTATCTCAGGAATAAATATGCAGTTTCGGAATTATTCAGAGAGGTTTCACCGAAAATTATTGAGAGACCCGGAGGATATACACGGATATTAAAAACCGGATCCCGTCTTGGAGATAATGCAGAATTGTGCATTATTGAGCTGGTTGATTACAATGAAAACCTTTTATCTGCTAAAGAAGATAAAAAAACCAAACACTCGCGAACCAGACGAAGCGGAAAAGGAGGTAGTGAAATCCCTAAAGAAATGCCTGAAACCCAAGTTGTTGAAGATAAGGAATTGAAAACAGAACCGAACGATAATAATGAAGAAGCAGGGAAGGAAGAAAAAGAACCGGAAAAAGTCAAAATTGAAGAAAATCTGAAAGCTGAAGAAACAGAAGATGTAAAAGTGGAGAAGAAAAGCGAAAATGATATTTTATAAAAGACCAAAGCTATGGGACTAATAACTGAAATTGTTGCACGGCAAATTTTGGATTCTCGTGGAAATCCAACTGTTGAGGTGGATGTTTATTCTGACACAGGTTTTATGGGTAGAGCTGCAGTCCCTTCCGGAGCATCTACAGGTGTTCATGAAGCGGTTGAATTACGGGATGGAGATAAAAGTCGTTTTATGGGTAAAGGTGTCTTGAAGGCAGTAAACAATATTAATACTATTCTCCGTGAAGAGTTGAGAGGGTTTGATGTTGCTGATCAAAACAGTATTGATGCAGCTATGATACAGATTGATGGAACTGAGAATAAATCAAATCTTGGTGCTAATGCCATAATTGGCGTGTCAATGGCTGTTGCAAAAACTGCCGCTCTGGAATCAGGACTGCCACTCTTTAAATATATTGGCGGAGTAAATGCGAATACGCTCCCGGTACCTATGATGAATATCCTTAATGGTGGTTCTCATGCTGATAATAAAATTGATATCCAGGAATTTATGGTCATGCCACTGGGAGCAGAATCTTTTAGCGAGGCTCTTCGTATGGGTTCGGAAGTATTTCATAATTTAAAATCTGTACTAAAGAAAAGTGGTCATTCAACGAATGTTGGTGATGAAGGTGGATTTGCTCCTAACCTGGGATCGAACGAGGAAGCTATTGAAATGGTTTTAAAAGGTATTGAAGAAGCAGGTTATAAACCTGGTGAAGATATTTGGATTGCCCTTGATCCTGCAGCATCTGAATTCTACAATGCTGAAAAGAAAATGTATCATTTTGATTCAACCGGTGAGGACAAATCAACCGATGAGTTAGTTGAATACTGGAAAACCTGGATTAAGAAATATCCGATTATTTCTATTGAGGATGGTTTGCATGAAGATGACTGGGATGGATTCAAAAAATTAACCGGTGCAGTTGGAGATAAAATTCAAATTGTTGGTGATGATCTGTTTGTTACTAATGTGAAGCGCCTGGCCAGAGGAGTTGAGGAAAAAGCTGCTAATTCAATCCTTATTAAGGTAAACCAGATAGGGACTTTAACCGAAACTATCAATGCAGTAAATATGGCAACTGAAAATTCATTTACTTCTGTTATTAGTCACCGGTCAGGAGAAACAGAAGATACAACCATTGCCGATTTGGCAGTTGCCCTGAATACCGGGCAGATAAAAACCGGATCAGCATCAAGATCCGATCGGATTTCAAAATACAACCAGTTACTTCGAATAGAAGAAATGCTGGGCGATTCCGCAAGGTTTGTGGGAAAGGATTTTAAGTTTTTAAAAAAATAGAAAGAGATCTTCTAAATTACTATAAAACAGAGGTTGATAGAATCAGCCTCTGTTTTTTATTTTAAACCTGATTTACAGCATATAAATTTCTTAGGTTTTGATGGCAATATCACTTATTTTTAATGAAAATAATTTTTTTAATAATCAAAAAACAATCTAAAAAATGTCTGATTTAAAGAAAAAATTACATGAAAAGATTGAAAATTGGCGTCCCCGCACCACAAAATTGATTAAAGAACATGGTGATGTGGTTGTTGGTGATGTTACAATTGCTAAACTAATTGGTGGTATGCGCGGCATAAAATGCCTGGTAACGGATATCTCTTACCTTGATCCATTCGAAGGAATTAGATTCCGGGGTTACACGATACCTGAAGTGCTTGAAAAATTACCCAAACCAAAAGATGGTTCAGAAATACCTTTTGTTGAGGGATTTGTTTATCTGCTTTTAACAGGTGATCTGCCAACCGAAAACGAAGTTAATGAAATTGCAGAAGAATTTAAACATAGAAGAGTAGTGCCGAAGTATGTTTTTGATGTCATTAATGCGCTTCCTGACGATACTCACCCTATGGTGATGTTTTCTGCAGCTGTACTTTCGATGGAAAAGGAATCTGAATTTGTTAAAGGTTATCAGAAAGGGATAAGCAAAATGGATTATTGGGATCCAACATATGAAGATGCCATGAATCTGCTTGCAAAATTGCCTGAGATAGGGGCTTATATCTACCGGGCAAAATATAAAAATGGAGATATCATACCTCCAAATCCTGATCTGGATTTCGGGGCAAATTTTGCACATATGATGGGAATTGATAAACCCTATGATGATATGTCAAGATTATATTTTATTCTGCATAGTGACCATGAGAGTGGAAATGTAAGTGCTCATACAGGACACCTTGTTTCCAGTGCCCTGTCAGATATTTATTACGCAATCTCTGCAATGGTCAATGGTCTTGCTGGTCCTTTACACGGTCTGGCAAACCAGGAAGTGCTTCGCTGGATACAGGGAGTTATGGAAAAAATGGGTGGTAAAACACCAACTGAAGAGGAGATGAAAAAATTTGTTTGGGATACATTAAACTCAGGACAGGTAATCCCGGGCTATGGTCATGCTGTGTTAAGAAAAACAGATCCCAGGTATAAAGCACAACGGGATTTTTGCTTGAAGCATTTGCCTGATGACCCGATCTTTAAATATGTAGACTCGTTGTATCAGGTTGTGCCTGATATTCTAAGAGAACATGGAAAAGCTAAAAATCCCTGGCCAAATGTTGATGCTCAGTCAGGAGTTATCCAATGGTACTATGGAATTCGTGAGTATGATTTCTATACTGTACTTTTTAGTATCGGTCGTGCTATTGGTGTAGTATCCAATATTATTTGGGACCGTGCTCTTGGATACCCTATTGAAAGACCTAAATCACTTTCAACAAAAATGGTTGAAGATATTGCATTTAAAAAATAAGTTTTTAGATATCTTATTATCGCGTGCGAAAAAGGCATTCTTGAGAATGCCTTTTTTTGTATCTTGTAGTTTGATTTTTGGATATAAATTGCATCTGATACCATGAAGCATTTTATTAACATACTTGAAGAAAACAATGAACTTGTTCGTATTAAAGAATATGTTAATCCGGAACTCGAAATAACTGAAATAACCGACAGGGTTTCCAAATCTAATGGAGGAGGAAAAGCTTTGTTGTTTGAAAACACTGGAACAACATTCCCCGTTCTGATCAATGCTATGGGATCATATAATCGGGTTTGTTTAGCTCTTGGTACAAATGACCTTGATAGAATCGGAGAAGAAATTGAAACAATTTTCCGGCAATTAACCAAACCCCGGGAAAGTATGTGGGGGAAAATTAAGCTTCTGCCACTGTTGAAAGCACTGGGATCCTGGATGCCTAAATTAATTTCCGGTAAGGGAAGATGCCAGGAGGTAATTCATAAACCCCCGGATCTTAGCATACTTCCTGTACTAAAATGCTGGCCCGAAGATGGTGGCCGGTTTATTACACTTCCTATGGTTATTACCCGCGATCCTCAAAATAATACCAGGAATGTGGGAATGTACAGAATGCAGCTTTTCGACAAAACTACTACCGGTATGCATTGGCACCCCCATAAAACAGGCGCACGCCATTATGATCAGTACAAAGCAATTGGAAAAAAAATGCCTGTTGCCGTTGCCCTGGGAGGTGATCCTGTACTTGCCTATAGTGCAACTGCCCCCCTGCCTGACAATATTGATGAATATATGCTGGCTGGATTCATTAGAAAAAGGAAAGTGAATATGGTAAAATGCATTACCAATGATCTTGAAGTTCCGGCTGAAGCAGATATTATTATTGAAGGATATATAGATCCGGAAGAGGAATTAGCATGGGAAGGACCATTTGGCGATCATACAGGTTTTTATTCTTTACCGGACTGGTTCCCGAAATTTCATGTTACATGTATTACACATAAAAAAAATGCAGTATATCCTGCAACAATTGTAGGTATACCCCCACAGGAAGATGCCTGGATCATCAAGGCTACTGAACGGATATTCCTGACACCTATGAAATTAACCATGATCCCCGAAATTCTGGATATGGAGATGCCTCCGGAGGGAATTGCACATAACCTGACTATTATTAAGATAAATAAAACATTCCAGGGTCAGGCACAAAAAGTAATGAATACAATCTGGGGGGCAGGCCAGATGATGTTTACAAAAATAATGGTAATTACAGGTAAGGAAATTGATATTCACAATTATCAGAAACTTGCTAAATATATATTTGATAATGTTAAATTATCCAGAGACTTTCACTTTAGTAAAGGACCTCTTGATATTCTTGACCACTCGTCTGCCCAATTGGCATATGGTAGTAAATTGTGTATTGATGCTACAAATACTTCTACCGGAACAACAGTAAAACAGGCTCTGTTTAGCAAAATTGAAATTGATAAAATACTAAAATTTACCGAACAGGAACCCCAAATATCAGGAGTAAATGTTTCGCTTTTAAAGAAAAAAATCCCTGTCATATTTATATCAATCATAAAAAAGGAAAAGGAACAATTTTATGAAACAGGAAAGAACCTTTTGAAAAAAATTTCTGTTTCCGGGATAAAAATTCTTATCATAGTTGATTATGGTCTGGATATGAATGAAGTTTCAATGCTTGTATGGGTTACTCTTGGAAACATTGAACCGGAACGAGATATCCGGTCAATTAAACTTGAAACTGAAACACCCTGTTTTATAGTTGATGCAACCAGAAAGTCTAAACTTAATCAGTTTAAGAGAGATTGGCCAAATATAATTGTTTCTGATGATACAACGATAAAAGATATTGATGAAAAATGGAATGCTCTGGAATTGGGTGATTTTATTCATTCTCCTTCAAAAAAATTCAAACAAATGATTTTTTCCAAAGGTGCAAGCGTGAAAGAAAAATAGTATTGAAGTTGCTTTTATAAAACCGGGTTAGCTACAGTTAAATGAATTAGGTAGAAAAAAATTGACAGGTTAACAAATATACTATACCTTAGAAGTATGCCAAGATTCTGGATATTGAACATAGGGTTTGTTTTATTGTCACTAGGTGTTGCTAATTCCAATCCGGCACCTTCAAGTGATATTGATAATCTGAATGTAAGGTTATATGCACAGGAAGATGGACTTTTTCAATTACAACCAACGGGTATCTATCAGAGTGCCAGGAAGTTTTTGTGGATTGGAATACGAAATGGTCTGAATAGGTTTGATGAATATAGCCTTGAAATTTTCTGGCATAATCAGCAAGACAGCTCGTCCAAATTATTAAATTACACTAATAGAATGGAGGTAAAAACACCTGTTTTGCAAACCCGTATTGCATATTTTATTTACGGAATTATCATTATTTTCCTGGTTTATTTTCTTGTTCAATATCGAACAAAGAGCCTGCGCAGAGCCAATCAGATATTAATTGAAAAAGATATAGCTTCAAGAGAAGTAGAAAAACAAAGACGGGAATTGGCTATAAAGAATAAAAACATCACATCCAGTATTCAATATGCAAAAAAAATACAGGAAGCTCTTTTACCTTCAGACATTATGTTCAAAAAGCTTCTTCCTGATTCATTTATATTATTTAAACCTAAAGATATTGTAAGTGGTGATTTTTACTGGATTACTGAAAGGAATAATAAGGTTTTTGTGTCTGCTGTGGATTGTACCGGACATGGCGTGCCGGGTGCATTTATGTCGTTGATAGGATTTAAGATACTGGAAAACATTATTAAAGTTCAGAGTATTGAAAAACCATCTGAAATATTGAACATTCTTAGTATAGGAATTGAAAACACTTTTCACAGAGATAAGGAAGACTATTTGTTAAAGGATGGGATGGATCTTGCGTTTTGTGCTTTTGACCGTAATAAAAAACAACTTGAATACGCAGGAGCTTTCAATCCTTTGTATTTGATCAGGGATAACAAACTAATCGAAACCAGAGCCGATCGCTTTTCTATTGGATTAAAACACGAATTGAATACACAAAAAGAGTATACTAATCATTCTGTTTCTATCAAAAAGGGTGATATGATATATTTGTTTTCAGATGGATATCCTGATCAGTTTGGTGGTCCAAACGGAAAAAAATTTATGTACAGACGTTTCCGGCATATGCTACTCACTATCCATAAATTACCATTACAGGAACAAAAAGATTTTCTTGAAAAAAGTATCGAAACCTGGAAAGGGGATAAGTACGATCAGGTTGATGATATTCTTGTGATTGGGATCAGACCTGTTTAATGTCAAAATAAAAGATTATTCATTTTGCTAATAAGGTCTTCCATTTGGTAAGGTTTGCTTAAATAGTCGTCAATACCGGCTGAAAGACATGTCTCTTTATCGCCAAGCATTGCGTTTGCAGTAATTGCTATTATAGGAGTATGCGTGTTGATGCTTTTCTCAATTTCACGGATTTTTTTTGTTGCTGTAATTCCATTCATAACTGGCATTTGAATATCCATCAGAATGAGATCATATCGGTTGTGTCCAAACATGTCGAGAGCTGTTTTTCCATTCTCTGCAACATCAACATTTTTTACCAGTTTAATCAGGCTTAGTTTCATTATTTGCTGGTTTATTTCATTATCCTCAACTATCAGAATATTTGAATTATTCAGGCTGACTTTTTCTTTTCTTATAGCAGCAGCTTTTTTATAAACTACCTTTTCAAATTCAAGTGAGAATATGAAACGGGATTTTTCTTTTAATTTTTTATATTCCAATTTCCTTCCAAGTGTTCTAAGTAGTTTCTCAGAAATTGAGAGATCAAGTAGTTGTTCGTTCTGTTTATCATCAGGCAATTCATTATCAGTGATATCTTTGTGTGTGATTATCCGGTTTGTTTCAATAGTGAAAACCAATTCAATATTATCCGATGTCTCTTTTTGATTTGTAACGGAAATAGTTATTTGTGGCTTCTTGTCTGCCTTAAAAGGTATTATGTTTTCAAGAATATTTAATAAAAGTTGTTTTACCAGAACCGGATCACCAATTATTTCCCGATTAAAATTCTTAAAATCATTAACATGGAAAACGACATTCTTTCTTGTTTCAGATGGAAACGGATCTATTATATTTGAAAGGGTTGAAAAAAGATCAAATTTTATTTTTTCTCTCCCTTTATAACTAATAATAATACCCGGTAAGTGGGCAATGTTATTGACAACATCAACAAGGTTATTCGTAGAAGCGATAAGGGTGTCCAGTAATTCTGTCTGTTTGTTTGTCGGGTTCAGGTTCCTTATCATTCTCTCAAGTGTAACAATATTATTGAGAGAAGTTCGTAGTTGATGTGATTTTTTCGAGATGAAATTGTCTTTGGCGATGTTTGCTTCTATTGCCTCTTTCCTGGCTTTTTCAAGTTTATTTATATTCCAGGCGTGAATAATTTTGAAAAAATAACTGATAATGAAAATGAGAATAAAAACAAAAAGAAATATGAGTTTTGAGCGGAGTAAAATTATATGATTCAAAGAAGTGACAGGTGTAAACAGTAATAATAACAAAATTAACAGAGCTAACCCCGTTATTATACTTCCTGTTTTCTTTTTTAGGAATAAGATAGATACCGGTGGGAGAAGAGTAAATAGAAAAAGTATGTATTCTGCTTCGGTTATTACTAATAAAGCTGTTAACCAGATAGTAAGAAAAGTAGTTAATAATGTAGAAATAAGCTCAAATTTATATGTCCGGAGATACCATAATAAATGCCCAAGAACGACTAAAACTGTACCAAAATTAAGAAATACAAGGATCATATTCCCTTCGAACAAATTAATTGTTCCAAAAAAGAGAAGGACTAAAATAAATGCGTATGTGCCGGTTTTTAAAAGTAAATAATCGTCTTTATTAACTGATGGTTTTTGTTTATCAATTCTCTTTGTAATACCCCTGTATGTAGAATTAAAAATTTCCATTATTCCTGGTTTGATTAGTTTATCATACCTTTAATGGTAAAAATACTAAAAATACTAAAAAAACAATAAATACCATAATTGTAATAATTGATTTTATTACAAAATGAAAAATACTAAATTTGTTATTTGTGTTGTTAGAGAAGAAGAACAAAGTTTCACAATTTGATTAATTTGCCAGCTGGCGAATTGCGTAAATTTTCGAGGATCCCCGCCTGAATGAAAGAATTCATTCTTTCGGGCAGGCTCAGAAAAATATAAAATTGAAGATTTTTGTTTTTCCGGGACTGAAGATTGCCGACTTATAAATGCAAAGCATAATGAAATTTGACATTTTCAAGCAATAAACATTAAAATTGCGATACAATTATAATATGTATAGGTTAGTGATTAATATGATTGGGATTATTCTGCTTATTTCAACTGTTCTTTACAGCCAGAATAGAGAAAATACAGCTGAATTTACACCTGATTTCAAATTTACTGAAGGTGTCTTTTTTGATTTTGATCAGGTACGTAATAATAATCCTATTCCTAAAGCCACAATACTTACAGCAGTTGATTTTAATGATAGCGAATTTTTTCAGGAAGTATTGGATAAAGATGTTATTAACTATTATGATAAATATGGAATGCGAAATGAGGTAAAGAAGGACAATATATGGGGCTATTCACGAAATGGAGTACTTTATATCCAATTTAAAGATGGTTTTCATCGTATTACAATTGTTGGAGGAATATGTCATTTTGTGGCTTTTATTAAAACTTATGAAACACGATATTACGATCCGTATTTTTATCGTAGCTATTATTATGATCATTTTCACTATCCCTCACGGAGGTCCACTTATTCTAAAACAGAGCTTCGCCAGTATATGTTCGATTTTGAAAGTGGTAAGATAATGGATTACAATTATTCAAATGTTGGTCTGGCTCTTATGCGTGATGCCGAACTTCATGATGAATATATGAAGCTTGGCAGAAGAAAAAGAAAACAACTGAAATTTATGTACATCAGGAAGTTTAATAGAAGAAACCCTGTCTATTTACCAGTTAATTAAAACCCTATGCTCATGAGAACAATGATATTAAGTATTTGCTTTGCATTAATAAGTCTTCATAATGCTTTTTCCCAGATTACTTTTCCAACCCCCCGGGATGCAGGGAAATTAATGAATACAATAACCCTGGTGGTTCTTGAAGACAATATATTTTCTTCTTTTAATAGTAATATTAAAACAGTGGTTAACGAATTTTGGGACATAACAGAATTCGAATTTGTATCAGCAAAAGAGTTTAATGAAAAAAGAAGGGATGAACAATACTCTTTCCTTGTTCCTATTCAAACCAGCTTTCAGAAAGACAAATCCAATACACAATGGGTTTTTCTGAATTTGTTACTTGGGGCTAAAACTAAAGCAATTGCAGGAATGCCTGAGTTTTGTTCAATACCTCTCTATGTAATTAGTGAAGAGGAAGAAGAATATGGTTATTATCTGCCCCTTATTATTCAGTTTATTCAGAAACGGGTAGCTGAGATAAAAGAAAATCCAGATGTAGAATCACTTGAAAATCTTACATATTACAATAGAAATATTCCGATGTTGGAGAATAAAACAATTGTTGTGCAAGAGAATGATCTTAGCCCGGAAATTAATACTATTGAAAAAATTGCTGAGTATTATCCCTATAAAGTTAATATTGTGTCTGGTGATGAAATTGAACAGGCTATAAAGGGAAAATACGAGAATATTGTTGTATTGCATAGTGTAGGACCGGGTACTTCAGAAGATATTGGTCGTTGCTACAAAATGCTTTTTGGTGCTGATGATTCACGAATGTATTTTTATAACTACCATACAATTAATCCAAAAAGACCTGATGGTTTACTTTCAAGGGATTTAAAAAGGTTATGCAGGTTTTGATAGAGTGATTCTTTTTTATCTTTGTATACTTTTTAAAAAAACAAACCGCCTGATGGCAAAAAATGAAGCTTCAATACCAAAAGGAACCCGTGACTTTTTACCCGGGGAGATGGTTAAAAGAAACTATATTTTTAAAACTATCCGTACCGTTTTCGAGCGTTTCGGATACCTCCCGATTGAAACTCCTGCTATGGAGCAGGCATCTACCCTCACAGGTAAATACGGAGAGGAAGGAGACCGGTTGCTTTTCAGGATATTGAATTCGGGGAATTATCTTGCAGGTGTTTCAGATGATGAAATTCTTGAAAGGAATGTAAATAAACTAAAAACCTCTTTGTCTGATAAAGGTCTTAGATACGACCTGACAGTTCCGTTTGCGAGATTTGTTGTTCAGCATCTGAACGAAATCACATTTCCATTTAAACGATATCAGATACAACCTGTTTGGAGAGCTGACAAACCACAGAAAGGACGCTATAGAGAATTTTTTCAATGTGATGTTGATGTGATTGGCAGTAATTCTCTCTTAAATGAGGTTGAACAGATCCAGATTATTGACGAGATATTTAAAAATTTGGGCATAAGAATAATGATCAGGATAAATGACAGGAGAATTCTTTTTGGAATTGCTGAAGTGATTGGTGAGGCAGATAAAATTATACCAATAACTATTGCAATTGATAAACATGATAAAATTGGACCTCATAAAGTGAATGAAGAGATGGCGGTGAAAGGTATTTCAGAAAAAGCTATCCGTGAATTACAGCCCATACTTGGTCTTACTGGTTCTGTTGAGGAAAAACTTAATGAATTAGAAAATAAAATCCTTTTATGCTCCAGAATTGGCAGAAAAGGTGTGGATGAGATGAAAAGATTGTTTGGCTATCTTAAAACCCTTAACCTCGAAGTTGATCCAATTTTTGACTTAACCCTTGCAAGGGGATTGGACTATTATACCGGAACAATTATTGAAGCAAACTCAATTGAAATGAAGATTGGTAGCTTGTGTGGTGGGGGAAGATATGATGACCTGACAGGAATTTTTGGACTGAATGATGTATCAGGTGTTGGTGTAAGTTTTGGAGCCGATCGTATTTATGATGTGATGGAGAAAAAAGACAAATTCCCTGAAGATACTACCTCTACAACAACCATTATGTTTGTGAATTTTGGAGAAAAGGAAGAGATACACTGTCTTTCACTATTAGCTGAGATACGCAAATCAGGAATTAAAGCTGAATTATTTCCCGATAAAGTAAGATTAAAAAAGCAAATGAATTATGCCAACCAGAAAAACGTAGAATATGTTGGTTTAGTTGGGGAAAATGAAATGAAAAACGGGTTAATTACTCTGAAAAACATGAAAACAGGGGATCAGGAGCTAATTATACTTGAAGAGCTAATTGAAAAACTATCATAAATGTTCTGCAACAATCCTGAAACGAGGAATTTTACAATTTTCACGAATACTTTACTTCACCGGTAAAGCTTGCTTTATGTCTGTTTGATAATTCTGATAATGAGTATGCTTTCCAACAGATAGTATATTGATTGCAATATTTAATTAATAGCTACTTTTATCCGGTAATTTATTTTTAAAAATTTAATTATGTCAATAGTTATAACAGGTAATAACCTGACAATAGAAAAACTCGTTAGAGTTGCGCGCAATAATGAGAAAGTTGAATTGCATCCCGGTGCAAAAGAAAAGATTAAGATTTGCCGGGCTATGCTTGAAAAGAAAATTCAGGCACATGAAATTATGTATGGAGTAAATACCGGTATTGGAGAGTTTTCAGAAGTTGTTCTTGATGATAGCCAGGTTAAGCAGTTTCAGAGATATCTGATATATAATCATGCTGCCGGAATAGGAGACCCTGCCCCTGTGGAATATGTTAGGGGAGCAATGCTTGGTAGAATAAATGTTCATGCTAATGGCAAATCCGGTTGCCGGACCGAAATTACTGAAACTTTGGTTGAAATGCTTAATAAAGGTGTTACTCCTTTTGTTTGTCAAAAAGGTTCGGTTGGGGCATCTGGTGATCTGGCCCCGATGTCACAAATTGCCTTGTTA
The DNA here is from genome assembly GCA_030618105.1 of Bacteroidota bacterium. GTDB lineage: Bacteria > Bacteroidota > Bacteroidia > Bacteroidales > VadinHA17 > JADFUQ01. Next base: position 58,276 of record JAUXED010000002.1, read on the forward strand.
TTACTTGGTGAAGGGGAAGCATATTATAAGGGTGAGTTGATGGAAGGAAAGAAAGCCATGGATAAGGCGGGAATTGCAATACCCGGATTGGAAGCAAGAGATGGTTTAGCCACAATCAACGGGTCAAATTTATTGACCGCAATGAGTGCTTTGTTTATTTATGATGCTAATAACTGGCTTAAACAGGCTGAGATAGCAGCTGCAATGTCGCTTGAGGCTCTTAAAGCTAATATGAAACCATATACTCCAAAATTGCACGAAGTAAGAGGTTTCAAAGGTGCTGTCCGAAGTGCCAAAGCAATTCAGAAACTCATTGAAGATGGTGACCTGATTAATGGAAATATAAAGTGTAAAGTACAGGATGCTTATTCTATGAGATCAACTCCTCAGGTAATCGGCTCTGCTCATGATGCCCTGGTATATGCCCGTTCACAGGTTGAAATTGAATTAAATGGTGTGGGCGATAACCCTGTGTTTTTCCCGGAAGAAGATATGCAACTTACCGGAGCTAACTTTCAGGGCACTCCTGTATCGCTACCTATGGATATGGCAGGGGTAGCAATTACCATGGTTAGTGTCATGTCTGAAAGAAGAATGAACAGATTGAATAACCCCGCTCTTAGTGTTGGATTGCCGGCTTTCCTTACAAAAGGGGCGGGAATGTTTTCCGGATTGATGCTAAGTCAGTATACCGCTGATATGCAAATAGTAGAACAAAAAATGTTATCAGCACCTGCATCCATACAGTCTATTCCTGCAGCTGCCGACCAGGAAGATTTTGTTTCAATGGGAATGAATACCGCAATTAAAAACTCACAAATACTTGATAACGCGTATGGAATATTAGGTATCGAGTTGATGGCTGCTGCACAAGCTCTGGATTTTAGAGAATATGAATTTGGTAAAGGAGTAAAGAAAGCAAAGGAAATAATTAGAAAACATGTTGATTTTCTTGATATTGACAGACCTTTATACCCTGACCATACAAGAATGAAAAAACTTGTTAAGTCGTGTGAAATTCTTCATGAAGTGGAAAAAGTTGTTGGAGATCTGGATTAAAGGCTGTCCTTAACTCGTAACCCGTAACACGAAACCCGTAACACTTTGGAAGAATGAATAAGAGTTGAGTTGGGAGGAAATGTAACCGGATTTATCTAAAAATTTTGTCTGCCTTGATTTTCACGTCTGTTCCTGAGTTGACGGAGAAGAAATGTTTTATATTGTTCTTCAGCAATATATATTTGCATTACTTTTTTTATGGGAAGAACCTCTTTGAATTTCTCATGGTATGCTAAAAACAGGTCAGATTCCTCTTTCGTAAGACGAATGAACTTTCCGGTCATATCTTCAATTTCCTTATCTGATAAATTATTGAGGTTCTGAATGTAATAACGGATTGTACTTCTTCTGTCCTGAATGATTTTATTTTTACGTGCCTGGTAATCATTATAAACAGGCCAGAATTCCTGGGCTTCCTTGGTTGTCAATTGTAGTTTCTTAGTAAAAAAGCCTACTTTTTGCACCTCGAGTTCCTGAATTTTTTCGTGTATCTGTGAAGAAACCGTCCGGGGTACCAGGAAAAATAAAATAAGGCAATAAAACAGCCAATTCTTTAAATCTTTCATCTGTAAATGTTTTATAAATGATTTGCAATTGTATAAATATCAATGTTTTCATTAAGTAGATAATCAATTATCTCTTCACTTAAATCATCATCTGTTTCAACATGCTGTTGTTCTTGTTCTTTAAGCAATTCCATTATCAGCGTATTGTCAACATCGTTCGAGTAGAAATCCATATACTCGGCAATTTCCTGGTTGCTGATTTGCGAATTTGAATTCTTGTTGATAAAGTATCTGAACCCGGTATATCCTATCAGGGCAAAGCCAAGAATAGCAGCAGCAAGTGCCAAATGAGGCTTTAAATAGTCAACAATCCGGATTACAGGCTTGCTGACTGCTTTTTCGCGTGCATGAATGTTAACCCGTATTTTTTCCGGTAGATTGTCGAAATAATTATCCGGAACTCTAAAAGGATTTTCCTTCTTCAATCCGGAAAACTCTTGTTCAGATTGTTTTTTCATATTTATTGATCCTTCCTGCAATTGTTTGACAATAAAAAGTTAAGAAGGTTTAATCATTAATTAACATTTCTTTGATCTTTTTTACCGCATGATGATAAGAAGCCTTCAGGGCTCCAACTGAAGTGCCAAGTATCTCAGCAATTTCATCATACTTCATTTCATCAAAATATTTCATATTAAAAACAAGCCGTTGCTTTTCAGGGAGTTTTAATATAGCTTTTTGAAACTTTAGCTTGGTTTCATCACCATCGAAATAGTTGTCCCCTTCAAGCGTGTTTTGTAACTTATTCTCTAAATCGATAAATGGGATCCATGTTTTTCTTCTCGAACGTTTCAGGTGGCTGAGAGCTTCATTTGTTGCTATCCTGAATAGCCATGTAAATAGCTTCGAGTCGCCCCTGAATTTTCCTAAATTATTCCATGCTTTAATAAAAGTTTCCTGTATTACATCATTAGCATCCTCATGGGTAATGACGATCTTACGAATATGCCAGTATAATTTTTCCTGGTACTTTTTCACAATCAAGCCGAAAGCATAATCAGAATTTTCTCCGGCATTGAATAAATGTAAAAGTTCTTTGTCATTGTAGCTGTTTTTCACTACCCTGATATCTTTCTGAATAATAATACTTTATGATCAATATCTTATCAGCTTTCACCATTTTCCTGATCACAATATCCTGAGAGTCCCGGATTTACCCGGCTCAATTTCAAATGATTTTTCAATAGTATAATAAACGCTTTTTGCATTCCTGGGTTTAAAGATTACACGGTAATTACCCGGTAATAAAACAAGATTAGTTACTTTGTTTTTGGTATCTATATTATAGATCCACTCAAGATTGTTTTTCTTTTCCAGAAACAGGCAGCAATATCCTTCTGCACCAAAACTAAGAGTAATAATACCGGGACGAGGAATTTGAATGGTAGTGGTTTCGCTCTGAGAAATAACTACATCGTCAATAAGAAGCCGTGGGAGAGTTGGTATTTCTATGTCATACTTTCCAATTAAATATTTTTCAGAGTTATTTACTTTTTGAATGTTTAAAGTGGATTTTTGACCGGCCTTCCTGACAAAAAATTCCAAATTTCTGAATTGGTTGCCACCTGGAGGTTTAATAATAAAATCTCCCTGTGGAGCATCAATAGCAACTATGTTGTGTTTGCCACGATTTAAATGTATTGAATCAAGTGTTACAGGGGGTATTGTATGAACAACCATTTTGTATCTTATCATTGGGTCAAGATACAATGTGTCGGGATTTCCCCGGTGGTTAATAGCATGAATAAAGTTATACATGATCCTTCCTGAATTAAGGTCATAAAAGGTCATGTTTATATTTGTTTCACTGGGATACCCAAAAGAATCAAGCAGGTTTACCTGTGCTGTAGTTTTATTAAGTGTCTTTGAGATTATCAAATCCAGAGCATCCTTGAAGTTGGTCTCTTTTTGGGTATCAAAATAGGTGCCAACACAATTCAGGGATTTTTTAAATTGTGGGTCAATTCCTATCCCAATTACAAAGGGCTCAAGATATATTCCTTCTTTTTGCAGCCGTTTTGAAATTTCACAAGGATCACCATCACATGCTTCAATACCATCGGTAATTAAAATAATTATATTCCTGCAATTATCACATTTCGGAAAATCATTACCGGCTTGCTCGAGAGAATATGCAATGGGTGTAGTTCCTTTGGGGATGAGATATCTCATGCGATGTTTAATATTCTTCCCGTTTTTGGGACCGAAAGGAACTTCAAGCTTTGTATCACTGCAGTCCTGAGGCGGAACCACACTTTGATGTCCATACACTCTTAATGCCATTTCAACATTGGGAATTTTCTCAAGACTATCAATAGTGTGATAAAGGAATTTCCGTGCGACCGTGATCTTTTTTTCATTTTGCCACAAACCGGCCATGCTTTGTGAACAATCAAGTATAAATAATATACGGGTTAAAGGTTCCCTGTTGACTTGAGTTTGTGATTGTAACGGAAAGATTATAAGGGTTGAGAAAACCAGGGCAAATAATGTGCTTTTAATCATAAATACTGAAATTAATCCTTTCTCAAATATAGAACAAAGCTGTGTAAATCAATTCAAAAATCAGTAAAAATTGATTTGAACCTGTATATTTGTAGTTTGCAAAATATGACTGGAGCTAAAACAAAACCTGAAAACAGCTTTTATCGTTTGGAATGTGTTTTTTTTTGTAACAGTTTAAAATGTAATTTTGTGGCTGAATAAAGGAAAGAAATATGGCATTGAACTGTGGAATAATCGGGATTACAAATACAGGAAAAACAACCTTATTTAATTGTATTTCACCTGTTAAAGGCGAAATAACAAATTTTGCATTCAGTGCAACGAAGTCAAATATTGGAATTATTAAAGTGCCGGACCAAAGGCTTCAGGAACTTGAAAAGTTGCATTCAACGGAAAAGGTTGTTCCAACCACAGTAGAGATTGTAGATATACCCGGTCTTACAAAGGGCTCAAGTAGGGGTGAAGGTGTTGGGAACAAATTCCTGAATGATATTCGCAATGCCGATGCACTGATCCATTTGCTCAGATGTTTCGACGATGAAAATCTGCCTCATACCGAAGGATCTGTTGATCCGGTCAGAGACCTTGAAACCATAGAACTCGAACTTCAGATAAAGGATATTGAATCTGTCGAAAAAAAACTGGAAAAAATTGAGAAAGTGGCAAGATCAGGTGATAAAGATGCCGGAAAGAACGCGGATGTTCTGCGCGTAATTAAAAATCACCTGGAGAACTTTCAGCCGGCAAGGACATTGAAATTAAGTGATGAAGAGAGTAGATATGCTGAAGATTTGTTTCTGCTAACGGCAAAACCGGTAATGTACGTGTGTAATGTGGATGAAGAATCGGCAGTGTCGGGAAACCGGTATGTAGATAAGGTGAAGGAAGCGCTGAAAGAGGAAGAAACGGAAATACTTGTTATTGCTGCGGGCCTGGAAGCTGAGATTGCAGAATTGGAGGATGAAGATGACAGGAAAGATTTTCTAAAAGATATTGGCCTTTCTGAACCCGGTGTGAATAAATTCGTAAGGACAGCATATAAACTGCTTAACCTGAAAACCTTTTTTACGGTTGGGCCTAAGGAAATCAGAGCCTGGACTATTAAAGAGGGTGCTAATGCAAGGAAAGCTGCAGGTATTGTCCATAGCGACCTGGAAAGGGGATTTATACGGGCTGAGGTGATGAAATATGACGATTTTGTATCACTGGGCTCTGAACATAAATGCCGTGAAGCAGGGAAATTATATATTGAAGGTAAAAACTATATCGTTGAAGACGGTGACATTTTGTTTATCCGATTTAATATCTGAGGCTATGAAAAGTATCATAAAATATTTTTTTGGACTTGTAATTATTTTGTTTATCATGCATCCCGTATATGGACAACCGGGTAATCAAGCTTCAGAAGCTGCAAAATACCTCGAAGAAAGGGGAGAGGTTGATCTGAAGTTAATATGCAATGATCGGCAATTAATTAACAAATTATCTGAGATACTCTCTGTTGTTAATGTCAATGGCAATGTCGTTACATGCAATGCCAATGCAGATGAGTTTATTAAATTCCTTGCACTTGAGAAAGAATATACTGTAATTCCCCCTGCCGTATATCATTATGTACCGGGGGATTATAAAGGTGTTGTTGAAGATTGGCAAACCTATCCTACCTATGAAGAATATGATTCATTAATGCACGCTTTTGCTATAAATTACCCCGATATCTGCAAAATCGATACAAT
>JAUXED010000015.1 GCA_030618105.1 Bacteroidota bacterium
TATTGAGAGGTCAGGGAAAAGCAAATCTGAATTATATGGAATGTCTAATGAGTGGATGGTAAAAACATTTATAGATGCTCGGAACGTAATTCAATTTTCTAATTTAGAAACAGGAACAATATCTGGGAAATATCTTATGTTTTATTCTCCTCCAAATTCTTTACCAAATTCACCTGAAATAAATTTTTATTCAATTATCACTATTTATGTTAAAGATAATAATGTGCAAATTAGTGTTGATCCACAAGGGAATTTGCCAAGATATCTCGGTATGGAAATGTATACTATGGAACAAATGAAGAAAGAAGCTGAAGATCTGATAGCATCCTATGAAGATTATATGAAAACATATAAAAAATTTTGATAAGAATGACCTTTAAACATCATAGATAAATAGAAATCTTAACAGAATATTAACCCTATTGATCACCCTGGCCATTTCAGTTTTAAGACGTTCTCAGGGATTAACTAAACACGGTTAATGGTATAAGACCCCGGAAAATCTAATGAATTATATTTCTAAGTGATTTTTTTTATCTTTAAAGTAAAATCTATTACAATGGAAGGAATATTTACAGAAAATTCATTTTATTATTTTTATAGCACAGTCCCTCAGGTTTTGGCTGGGGGTATTGCCTTAATTGGCGCATTTTTAATATTTTTTATTACAGAATCAAATAAAAAAATGTTTAAAATTTTAAGGGATACTTGGATTCATATTATAGAAAATCCGGGTTCTAAATTTAGTGATATTAGGGAATGTATTAAAACTGAATACAACATTGATTTATTAGAAATTGAATATATTGAAAAGAAAGAATATAATAGAATAGTTGATAGAATATATAAGTGTTCTAAAGGCAGGGATCAATTTACTAATAGAAATTATAATCAGTTTAAAATAGAATTTTATTTTAAATCTCTTGTAATTAATAGAGGTATTCGGGCAGTTATTTTATCAGGAATTTTAATGGCTATCTCCATATTTATACTTCCCTTTATTCAGTATCTTATTAAATGTTTACCACTTGGGATATTTATTACTGTTTTAATAATTGGATTTTCCTGCTATGCAATTTATTTAATTGCAGATGTGGTTGTAAGTGCCATTCGAAAACTGTAATTTTTAAATAAACAAAACAAAAAAACCTCTATTTATTAACAGGCAGGTGGTTGTTACCAAATTGTATACCACAAAAGAAAAAACAGGAACAACAAGTCAATGTAAGTTCCTGTCTGTCAACCGTGGGCGATACTGGATTACTCGCTTGCCTTCCTCCGTCAGGCGGCGCTCGTGATCCTTTTTGGGGGCCTTACAAAACAATTGACTCCCCCCGCTTCGCTGGTTTTTTTATTCCGCTTAAGCTTTATGCAAGCAAGCTTGCAACAGCTTTGCGCAAAATAAAAAACCCCGATCAAATGATCGGGGAGTCAATTGTTTTGTGGGCGATACTGGATTCGAACCAGTGACCCCCTGCTTGTAAGGCAGGTGCTCTGAACCAGCTGAGCTAATCGCCCAAACGGAGTGCAAATATAAACCTCCTTTTTATTTCTGCAAAAAGAAATACAAATTTATTATAATACTTCAGCAACTACAAAAGTGCTTCCTCCTACAAAGATCATATCCTGTTTGTCCGCCTGTTGCTTTGCTGCATCCAGGGCAGCTTTCACCGTGTCATATAATTCCCCTGCCAGTCCATATTTTGCTGCTTCCTTCTTTAAAATATGACTGTCCAGCCCGCGGGGAATATCAGGTCTGCAAAAATAATAATTGGCTTCTACCGGAAATAATGGAAGGATATTAGCCAGATCTTTATCATTCACCATCCCTATAACCATATGTAAATTTTTCCAGGTAGTCTGCCTGATCTGCTCCATTACCAAAATTAAACCTTCCCTGTTATGCCCCGTATCACAAACTATCAGCGGTATATTTTCCAATACTTCCCACCTCCCCCGAAATCCGGTATTCTTCCTTATCAGTCTCATTCCTTTATAAAGCGATTCCCGGCTTATCCTTAATTCTATCTCTTCTAACTTTTCTACTACCTGCAAAGCGGTAATAACATTTCTTTGCTGGTATATTCCGTTCATATCAATTTTTAATTCAGGATATCCCTCCCTTCCATTCTTTTCAATATTCATCACCTGCAACCCGTCAAGTGACATGAATGAGTATTCCGAACTAAAATTCCGGTCAGCAAACACTATTTCGGAACCTGTTTCCCGTGCTTTACCAATAAAAACATGGTCTGTTTCTTTGCCAGTTTCACCTACAATTACCGGAACCCCGGGTTTAATTATCCCTGCCTTTTCATAAGCAATTTTTTCCAGGCTGTTGCCAAGATAAATGCTATGATCCATGCCGATATTGGTAATTACTGATAACACAGGGGTAATAATATTTGTTGAATCGAGTCTGCCCCCCATACCTGTCTCGATAACAGCTATATTCACTTTTTCATCAGAAAAGTGTTTGAGAGCCATTGCTACGGACATTTCAAAAAATGATGGTTTGATCTTTTCTAATAATTCCTTGTTTTGCTTAACAAAATTAATAACATTTCGCTCAGGAACAGGCATTCCGTTTACACGCATTCTTTCACGAAAATCCTTTAAATGCGGAGAAGTATAAAGCCCGGTTCTGAAACCGGCTTCCTGAAGAACAGAAGCAAGAATATGAGCAACAGAACCCTTTCCGTTTGTTCCTGCAATATGAATAGACCTGAAATTCTTATGCGGATGACCAAAATATTCATCCATTGCCAGGGAATTATCCAGTTTTGCATTATAAGCGATCTTACCCTGTCTCTGAAACATAGGTAACCGGCTGTATAAATACTCTAAAACCTCGTTGTAATTCATTACAATAAAATGTTACTGGTTGCTTGTTACTGGTTTCTGGTTTGACAAAAAAATTACCATTTGTTTTTATGGATTCTTTTCGGATCAAAACGAGAGGGCATTGGTTTCTTCTCGGCAGGATAACCAAGAGATATCAAGGCAAACGGGAATACATGTTCGGGCAGGTGAAAAACATTTCTCATATCTTTCATTCTTTCTACCCTGGGATATACACCCAGCCAGACAGCACCTAATCCAAGTCCATGGGCTGAAAGTAATAAATTCTGCGTTGCATTGGCACAATCAACAGGCCAATAATCTTTAGTTAATTGAAGTTTTTCATCACCACATACAAGGATGCCATGACTTGCATCCGAAAGCATTTTTCCATATGGATGTATCTTGCTTAACTTTTTTAAAATCCCGGCATCATCAATCACAATAAAATGCCAGGGTTGCTGATTCATGGCTGAAGGTGCATACATAGCAGCGTTTAATATGGTATTTATTGAATTTTCCGAAATTTTCTTATCTGTGTATTTCCTAATACTTCTCCGTGTTAATATTGCTTCCTGAATTTCCATGATCTTGTTATCAGTTAATAAATTGGAACTATTTAGTGTCTTCGCTTCGACTGCGCTCAGCATAAAAAGTTTGGATTGGCAGAATGAATAAATGATTAAATGCTAAAATGTTTAAATGCTAAAATGTTTAAATGCTAAAATGTTTAAATGCTAAAATGATTAAATGCTAAAATGTTTAAATGTAAGAATGTTTAAAGTTTTGAATTACTATTTTTTTTTCGACTATTTATTGCTGACTGCTGACTGCCCGCCCGGATGACTCCGGTCGGACGGGACGACTGATTAATTATGCCTACAAATTAATGAAAAATAATAATTTTTATTACATTTAGCATAATGTAAAGAATATAATAAGAGTTTAGAGTCAACATTTTTACCTTTTGACCTTTTAACTTTTTGACCTTTTGACTTTTTGACCTCTTAAAAACTTGAATATGGCTAAGAAAAAGAAAATATTCATTCTTGATACAAACGTATTACTTCACGATTACAAAAGTCTTTACAACTTCCAGGAAAATGATATAATCATCCCCATCGTAGTACTGGAAGAACTGGACAAGTTCAAAAAAGGAAATAATTTAATAAATTTTCATGCAAGGGAATTTACCCGTGAGTTGGATAAACTTTCAGGAGATCAGCTTTTTACAGATGGTATTTCTTTAGGTAAAAAAAGAGGAAAACTTTTTATTGAAACAGGAAAAGAATTTTCTAAAATAGTTTCAGAATCTTTCCCCGAAAAAACTCCTGATCACAGGATCCTTGCTATAGCTGATTTTATCCGTGAGAAGAACCCTGAAAAGAATGTTGCATTAATTACCAAGGATATTAACCTGAGGATGAAAGCCAAGTCGCTTGGGATCCAGGCTCAGGATTATGAAACTGACAAAGTTGCCAATATTGACGACCTTTATAAAGGGATAACAACTCTGGAAAACCTGGATAGCGACCTTATTTCAAAATTATACAAGAATAATGAAGGAATCCCGGTAGAAGAATTTACTCAAATTATAAAACCACGACCGCACCAATATTTCATTCTTAAAAGCGATAAATCAAGTGCTCTTGCACATTACAATCCATCCAATGATCATATCAACCGTATTGAAAAATTACCGGCATACGGTATTGATCCTCGCAATGCTGAGCAAACTTTCTCTATTGACGCCCTGACACGACAAGAAATACAACTTGTAGCACTCACCGGCAAAGCAGGTACCGGTAAAACTTTGCTTGCGCTTGCTGCTGCCATGCATCAACGAAAAAATTATAAGCAAATATTTCTTGCCCGGCCGATTGTACCTCTTGCTAACAGGGATCTCGGATATCTGCCCGGTGATGTCCAGGAAAAGCTTGACCCTTATATGCAACCATTGCATGATAATCTTACAGTGATCAAACACAAGTTTAACCAGAACAGCAATGAATATCAGAGAATAGAAGAAATGTTAAAGGAGGAGAAGCTATTGATAACCCCTCTGGCATACATTAGGGGCAGAAGTTTGTCAAAGATATTTTTTATTGTTGACGAAGCCCAGAACCTTACACCACATGAAGTCAAAACCATTATTACCAGAGCAGGAGAAGGAACAAAGCTGGTCTTCACCGGAGATATAGAGCAAATTGACTCCCCCTACCTCGATACAGGATCCAATGGACTTACATATCTCACCGACAAAATGCGCGGGCAGGAAATTTTTGCACATGTAAATCTTGTGAAAGGAGAAAGAAGCTTCCTTGCTGAATTAGCCAGTAAACTTTTATAAATTTGCACAAAAAAAGGGAATATTGATATGGGAAAAAAAATATTTATAGTAAGGCATAGTAAATCCGACTGGAGTGCTCCTGACATACCTGATATTGACCGGTCACTTAAACCACGGGGTGTTCGGGATGCTTACAAGATGGCTGAATTGTTAAAACAAAAAAAAGAACATGCAGATTTTATTATTTCCAGTCCTGCCACCAGAGCCATACATACTGCAATCATCTTTTCAAGGATTTTACAAATTCCTGAAAAAAACATTTTAATTGAATATGAATTATATATGGCTGATTCTGAATCGATAAAAAAATACTGCCATAAAATATCAGATGATTATAATAAAGTTATGATCTTCGGACATAACCCCGGACTTACAACTTTTACAAATAAGTTTACACCCGGTGAAATTAACAATGTACCAACCTCCGGTCTTGTAATTCTTGATTTTGATTGTAACTCATGGAAGGATATTGATCCGGGAGTCTTAAAGAACCATTTCTTCGACTATCCTAAAAAACACAGGATATTGAGGTAATATTCTCCGGGAACTCGAACAAAAAGAAGATTACCTGATAAATAAGAAACACCTATATATGTTACGGCTTGCGGGTTACGAATTCACGAGTTGTGGATTTTATAATGAACCATGAAAAGAAAAAATATCGCATATTTTACTCTTGGATGTAAACTTAACTTTTCAGAAACATCATATATTGCAAAAAAACTTGAAGAAGAAGGTTACAATCAGGTATCGTTTAATCAAAAAGCTGATTATTATGTAATACATACCTGTACTGTAACACAAGCTGCCGATCGTAAAAGCAGACAATTAATACGAAAGATCAGCAGGAAGAATCCTGAAGCGGTTATTGTTGCTATGGGTTGTTATGCCCAGGTAAAACCTGAAGAACTTACTTCTATCGGGGTAGTTGATATAATACTTGGTACTGCTGAAAAATTTAATCTTGGAAATTACCTTAAGAACTATAAAAAAGGGCAACCACACATTATCAGTATAAACCCTATAGAAAAAGCTAATTCGTTTAATCCGGCTTATTCGGGATCAGAGCGAACCAGGTCATTTTTGAAGATCCAGGATGGTTGCGACTATACATGCACCTATTGCACCATACCTCTTGCACGTGGTAAAAGCAGAAGTCCTTATATTAAAGATATAATATCGCAGGCAAAAATTATTGCCGGTAAAGGAGTAAAGGAAATTATACTTACAGGTGTGAATATTGGTGATTTTGGCAAATTAACAGGTGAATCATTCCTTGATCTGCTGAAAAAACTTGACAAAGTTCAGGGTATAAACCGGTTCAGGATTTCATCGATCGAACCCAATTTACTTGAGGATGATATTATAAATTTCGTAACCCGGTCAAACCGGATTGCCCCCCATTTCCACATACCGTTACAATCAGGATCTGACAGGATACTTAAGTTGATGCAAAGAAGATATACCACTGATCTATTCCAAAAACGCATTTCTTCAATAAGAAAAACACTTCCTGAAGCAGGTATCGGAATCGATGTAATTACAGGGTTCCCCGGCGAAACAGATTTTGATTTTACTCAAACATACGAATTTCTGGATCAACTGGATATTTCTTACCTTCATATTTTCACCTATTCCGACAGAATTAATACAAAAGCGGTGATTATGAAAGACAAAGTTGATCCGGCTATAAAAGAAAAAAGGAGTAAACTGCTACATAAATTATCTGAAAAGAAAAGAATAGCATTTTATAGTAACCAACCGGGAAAAATTGCCAGTGCATTATTTGAAGCTAAAAAGTACAATGGGCGTATGTCGGGTTATACCGGAAATTATATTAAGGTTGAAAAGCCATTCGATATTAATGATATTGGTTCGGTACTAAAAGTCAGATTGCTGGATATTAATGAAAATGGTAATGTTAATGTAGAAGTTATTGAATAATTAACCTAAAGAGCAGAGAGCAAAGAGCGGAGAGCAGAGGAGAGTTAAGAAGTAAGGAATATAGGTGAAAAAAAGTAATATATCAGAAAATAAAACGATAAATCTATATTATGGATATTGAAATAATTTGCAGGGAAACATGCAGAATTGCCAGAGAAGCAGGTGAATTTATTCGTGGTGAAAGCTCGAGATTTTTTACCGGGGATATCGAAACGAAAGGAAAACATGATTATGTCACTTATGTTGACAGGAATGCTGAAAAGAAAATTGTAAGCAACCTTGAAAAATTATTGCCAGGTGCCGGTTTTATCGCAGAAGAGGGTACTATTAAAAAGCGAGGAAAAACCTATAATTGGATTGTTGATCCACTTGATGGCACTACCAATTTTATTCACGGTCTCCCGCCCTATTCTGTTAGCATAGCCCTAATGGATAAAAAAGAAATAATCCTTGGTGTGATATATGAAATTGGCTTTGATGAATGTTTCTTCACCTGGAAAGATTGTCCGGCTTATTTAAACGGTGAAGAAATTAATGTTAGCAAAATAGCGAAAGTAACTGACTCATTGCTGGCAACAGGTTTCCCTTTTTCGAATTATGACCGCTTTGATCAATTTATTGAGTCGTTAAAATATTTTATGCGGAATTCGCATGGGATAAGACGTATGGGATCTGCAGCAGTAGATCTGGCATACACTGCCTGCGGACGTTTTGATGCTTTCTGGGAATATAACCTTAATCCATGGGACATTGCTGCCGGCATAATAATTTTGCAAAATGCAGGAGGAAAAGTCTCTGATTTTTCAGGTGGAAATAATTTTCTCTTCGGAAAGGAAATTGTTGCAGGAAATCCTTATCTTTTTGAAGAATTTCTGGAGCATGTCCGCAAATTCATGGTCGAATAAGAAAACAAGATAATCAAGTATGTCAGCTATACTTTTCTATATTGCTTATGGGTTTTTATGGTTATTAACCCTGCTTTCTATGCCGGTCTTATACCTGAAATCTGACTTCTTATATTTTATCATATTTCATATTATAGGATACCGAAAGAAAGTAGTTTATAGAAACCTTCAAAACGCTTTCCCGGATAAGGATAAGGACGAAATAGACAAAATAGCCCGCAAATTTTACAAGCATTTTTGTGATGTTATACTTGAAACACTTAAAGAATTACATATGTCTGAAGCAGAAATGATGAAAAGGGTCAGGTACATTAATTCTGAATTAATAAATAAATATTTCAGCCAGAAAAGAAGTATAATAGCCGTTGTTGCACATTACTGCAACTGGGAATGGCTTACAGGTTTCTCTCTTCAGACACCATATCACGGAGCATCACTATTTAAACCGCTGAATAACAAGCAATTTAATAAAGTATTTTGTAATATGCGCAGCAAATTCGGAACGGAAATGATTCCGATGAAACAGGCACTCCGTTCTATTATAAAAAATAAGCGTGAAAACAGACTAACAATAAACTGCTACATTTCTGATCAAAGCCCGGTAAGAGAAGAATTGGATTTCTTCACCCGTTTTCTTAACCAGGACACTGCAGTTTTTATGGGTATTGAAAAATTAGCTGTGAAATTCAATTTCCCTGTAGTATATTTCAAAATGAAAAAAATTAAACGTGGTTATTATGAGGTTGAAATAATAAACATAACTGAAAAACCTAAAGAAACAGCGCCAAATGAAATAACCGAAAAGCATGTGAGATTACTGGAGGAAACAATTTTGGAAGAACCGGCTTTCTGGTTATGGTCGCATCGCAGATGGAAGTTTAAACCTACGGATAAGATAATATGATATATTCATGCAATTAAAAAAAACTCGTAACCCGTAACCCGTAACAATTTAATCATTCAACTGAACTTATGAATGCATTAGGATTTTACCTTCTTTATCCCCTTATCTGGACCTTAACTCTTCTTCCTTTAAGGATACAGTATTTACTCTCTGACTTGCTTTTTGTTCTTAATTATCTTTTTATAGGTTACCGAAGAAAAGTAATCTATTTAAATCTCAGAAATTCTTTCCCTGAAAAATCAAATAAAAATATCAGAACAATTGCACGAAAGTTCTATAGACATCTTTTCGACCAGATGATTGAATCAATTGCCCTGATACATATGAGTCCTAAAAGAATTCTCAAGCACATGAGGTATAAAAACCCTGAAGTTATTGAGGATCTTTATAAAAAAAACAAGGGTGTAATTTTGGTATCAGGTCATTATGGCAACTGGGAATGGATTATTTCCTTACAAATGCTTGTAAGCCACAAAACTCTGGCTATATACAAACAGTTGAATAATAAATACTTTGACAGGATGTACATTAATATAAGAAGCCGTTATGGTATGACACCGGTGCCAATGAACAGCATACTAAGAGAATTAATTAACAGAGAACAAAAAAACGAACTTACTCTCACCTATTCGCTTGGTGATCAAAGACCATTGTTCCGTCACATTCAGTATTGGACCCGGTTCCTTAATCAGGATACGCCTGTTTATCTTGGAACAGAAAAAATTGCCAGAAAAAAGGATCTCGCCGTAGTTTTCCTTAAAATGCGGAAAATCAGACGGGGAATTTATGAAACTGAATTCATACCCCTGTTTGAAAATTCGCGGGAAACGAAAGAACATGAAATAACTGATAAATATTTGAGTATCTTGGAAAAAATAATTATTGAGAGGCCTGAACTCTGGCTCTGGACACATAAAAGATGGAAGCACATAAAACCTGACAATGTATAAAATTGCCATTGTAATATTAAACTGGAACGGGCGAGAATTCCTTGAAAGATTTCTGCCGGATGTAGTCAGGCATTCATCTTCTCCCGGCATGAAAATAATTGTCGCTGATAACGGATCATCGGATGATTCTCTTGAATTTATCAGAAATAAGTTCAAAAATGTCGAAATCATTGAACTTGATAAAAATTACGGATTTGCCGGTGGTTATAACAAAGCACTTGAAAAAATAAATTCAGAGTATTATATCCTGCTTAATTCTGATGTTGCAGTTTCTGAAAATTGGATTGAACCGATAATAAAAAAAATGGATGACGATCCGGTTGTTGCAGCAGCTATGCCCAAAATTATATCATACCATGACATATCAAAATTTGAGTATGCAGGAGCTGCCGGTGGCTTTATCGATAAATGGGGTTACCCTTTCTGCAGAGGTAGAATATTGAATAATATTGAACCGGATAACAACCAGTATAATGACTCAATAGAAATATTCTGGGCCAGCGGTGCCTGTTTGTTTATCAAGTCAAAAATATTTCATGATGCCGGCGGATTTGATGATGATTTTTTTGCACATATGGAAGAAATCGATTTGTGCTGGAGAATTAAAAACCTGGGATATAAAATTTATTGCTATCCCTGTTCACAAGTCTATCATATTGGCGGTGGAACCCTGCCTAATGAAACACCTCCAAAACTATTTCTCAATTTCAGGAACAGTTTATGGGTTCTTTTGAAAAATCTTCCTGCGAAAAAACTTTATCAGGTTCTGTTAATTCGTAAAATACTTGATGGTTTAGCAGCAATGAAGTTTTATTTGACGTTAGACTGGAGAAAAGGAAATGCCGTTTTCAAAGCCCACCTGAGTTACTACAAACATTTCAGAAAAATGAAACAAAAAAGAAAAAGCGCAGATTTCAATAATAAAAATCTACCATCATCTGTTTACAGAAAAAGTATTCTGATTTCCTATTTCCTGAAAAAGAAAAAAACATTTAATGAATTGAATTGGTAGTAACTAATCCGTCGGCAGTCTACAGTCGGCAGTCCACAATCGACAGTGCCGTCCACCTCAGCTTCAGCGAAGGTGGATTTTCTTAGCGAACTTTGCGCCTTCTTTGCGATCTTTGCGTGAACTCTTTAAGAGCTAATAGCCCTGGCAGTTACAAATAGTTAATTATTTTCTCCAGTTTCATCCCCCTTGATCCTTTTAACAAAATATATGATGACTTTACCGGATTCTTATCAAGCCACTTAACAAAACTGTCAACATCAATAAAGGCAGGAATTTGTAATGTTTGATTAACGGCAGAAAAAATCTTACCTATTAGAAAAATTCTGCTGAATGATTTATCCTTTACATATTTGATCAATTTAATATGTTCCTTTTCAGTGTTTTCTCCCAGTTCAAACATATCACCCAGAATAAGCACCTTTTTTGCACTATTCATCAATAAAAAATCATCAATTACCAGTTTCATACTTGTCGGGTTGGCATTATAAGCATCACATATTAAGGTATTTACGGCTGTGTTTACAATTTGCGATCTGTTATCATTAGGGTTGAAGCTCTCAACTGTATCTATAATCGTATTAATTTCCACATTGAAATATGAACCAATGCGTATTGCAGCCAGCACATTTTCAAAGTTATATGCCCCAAACATTTTTGTTTTCAGAGCTAATGAATTACTATCAATAAGCACTTTCAGTTCCAGGGTTGGAACAGAATTTATTACTATTCCCGAGTAATTTCCTGATTTCCCACCATACGATATCTTTTCACAGCCTATTTCAGACAGATGATCTGCTAATATATCGTTTCCCTTGTTAAAAAATATTGTGCCACCATTTTTATCAAGATATTCATAAAGCTCAGTCTTTGTTCTGACTATTGTTTCAATATTCCCAAATCCCTCCAGGTGTGCTTTCCCAATATTGGTAATCATTCCATGGGTTGGTAACGCGAGCTCACAAAGTTTAGCTATTTCACCACGGTGATTAGCTCCCATTTCAATAATTACAATTTCAGTATTATCTTTAATATTAAGTAGAGAAAGAGGGACACCAATATGATTATTCAAATTTCCAAATGTTGAAACAACATGATGTCTTTTTATCAAAATACTATTAATCAGCTCTTTAGTTGTGGTTTTCCCGTTTGTACCTGTAATGGCGATCACCGGAATATTAAAATGCATCCTATGAAACAGGGCAAGTTGCTGCAACGATGACAACACATCATCAACAAGGATATATCTTTCATCAGTAACATACTTTTGTTCATCAACAACTGCATAAGAACTTCCTTGTTTAAGTGCTTGTGCTGCAAATTTATTTCCGTTAAAAGACTCTCCTTTAAGAGCAAAAAAGATTGATCCTTTGGATGCATTCCTGGAATCGGTAGAAATTTCCGGATTCCTGATAAAAATTCTGTATAGAGTATCTATTTTCATTACTTATGAAAAAACCCCATTATGACAATAATGAGGTTTTTTTATTTTTGGAATTAATTTCCTGTTAGAATCCACCCGGACTACCGACACGTGTCATAGCACAACGGAATCCGAGATCATTTCTGGCACTTGCCTGGTTTAAATATCGTCTTGTGCCGGGACTGAGCCAGTAGGACCTGTCTCTCCACGAACCGCCTTTATACACACGTGCATCGTTACTTACAAGTGAGTTATAATCTTCCTTCATCTGGGAATACATAACCACACTTTCATCGGCAGAAGATTCATCTGCCCAACTCGACCCGGGCACTATCATAGATTGAAAGTCACCATCTTTATAATCACGATAATCAGCTTTCTGATAATTATATCTTCCTGCTGCCTCTTCAGGAGTAACGTTTCTATACTGGATCCGTCCCAGGCTATCTTTAGTAGCAAGGTTACCATCCGGATCGGTCACTCTGGTTTGAAACACATTTCCTCTAAGGGGATTAAAAGCACTTACATCCTGTGGTGATAGTGCTCTGTAAACATCATATACCCACTCATTTACGTTCCCTGCCATACAATAAAGACCATAATCATTGGGCCAGAATGATTCGACTGGTGCAGTAACACTGGCATTATCATTAAGATTTCCGGCAACCCCCATTAAATCACCTTTCCCCCTGGTAAAGTTTGCCATAAACTTGCCTCTGTTTCTTTTGTCAGCATTTCTAATATTATGTCCATCCCATGGATACATCCTTCGTTCATAAATCCTTTCTTCATACGTATTACCCATAAGTGCCAGGGCTGCAAATTCCCATTCTGCTTCAGAAGGCAACCTGTATTTAGGAAGTAACATTCCATCTTCCATTTTTACCCTTCGTTCCTCCTTATTTGGGTCAAGGCTTGGAAGATTCTGATTTACAAGCCCTTCGTATTGACCTGCCAGGTATGCTTCAGTATTAAAATTATTTTCATCCTGCTGATTAGGATCAGGGTTAAGAATTCCATAGTTAATCATAGTCATTTCATTTACCCTGTCAGTTCTCCAGGCACAAAAATCATTAGCCTGAAGCCATGTAACGCCTACCACAGGATAATCATTATACGAGGGGTGACGGAAGTAATATTCAACATAAGGCTCATTATAAGCCAGTGGATCCCGCCAGACTAAAGTATCAGGAAGAGCTTTTTGATGAACTTCAGGATAGCTTACATAAACTCTGCTCAACCAGTAAAGATATTCCCTGTAATCAACATTAGCAACTTCAGTTTCATCCATGTAAAATGATGAAACGGTAACCCTTCTTGGAATATTATTCCATTCGTACAAAACATCCTGCTCTGTCCTTCCCATAGTGAAAGTTCCCCCCTCAATAAAAACAAGACCTGGTCCTGTTTCTTGTTCGTATCCGCTAATAACCTCAAAACCACCAAGATCCGGATCATTATAATTCCAGCCGGTAGTTGGGGAAACATTACCACTACGACCGCCGCCACCACTGAATAAACTGCATGAACTGAGAAATGCCATTGCCAATAAAACAGTGGGTAAGATTTTGAATTTTACCTTCATAACTGAATAATTTATACATTGAATACAATCCAAATATAATAAAAATTAAAATAATCC
Source organism: Bacteroidota bacterium (assembly GCA_030618105.1). Classification (GTDB taxonomy): domain Bacteria; phylum Bacteroidota; class Bacteroidia; order Bacteroidales; family VadinHA17; genus JADFUQ01. Next base: position 13,969 of record JAUXED010000015.1, read on the forward strand.
TAATATTTTTTTGGTATAACTAAAATTTTGAGAAATTTATTGCTTTAACATTTCGATTTTTTTTATCCCCCGATAAATAAACTGACAAAGAAAATTCATGAGCTCCGGTAACAGGCATCGGCAAATCCGTTCTCCAGGGTGCAAAATCATAACTGTAGGATATTCCCAAACTGGAAATTTCCATTGCCAAACCTAAAGTCAATAAATTCATTGTAACATCCAAATCATGACTAATCCATGTACCTATGTGAATATAATCATAACCGACTGTAAATCCATACTTTATAATTTCTGACTTCTGCTGGCTTCTAAAAAAAATTCCCGGCGATATATAAAACCCATCAGCCGGGGAACCGGAAAACCGGAAAGAATTTCTAATAAAAAGACTCCATTTCCGCGAAAGTTGTGATTTGTACGAATCGGATAATGAAACAACCGGTTTGGCAAGATGATCAATTGATATTCCGGCAATCATATCTTTGTAATTAGCCAGAAAACCAACGCTGAAATCAGGATATAATTTATTATTACCTGCTATTACTTCACTGGTTGGATTAATGATCCCTCCAACAGGATCAACCATGTCAGGAAAGACAAGATTATTCACCGATCTGCTCCACTGATTTAATGAAGTCTGAAACCCGGCAAGTATAAATATATCCTTGCTAGCTTGAAGATGATATGAGTAAATTAGTGCAGCAGACGACCACCCGAAGGTATTCCCGCCCTGAGAATCATTAATTATTTGCAAACCAACTCCTCCATGAACAAATTCAACCGGCTGATCATAAAATGCCCCTGTAGTAATATAAGCGGAACTTAATCCCGGCCATTGGTTCCTGTATATAGCCGATACTCGCCCTCGCCCTCCTGTACCTGCAAAAGCGGGATTTAATCTTAACAAACCCGGGTAAATCTGAGAAAACTCAGGATCCTGAGTTAATCCCACAGATGTTACAAAAACCAATAGAATTAAACAGAACCACTGTTTTTTTTGAATAAAAAGCATATTTTAATGTATCGGAAGCTATGTTCTTATTAAACGTCTGCAATATAAAACTATTATTTTTCGTTATTTTTTTTACATATTTTACTCTTTTTTTGCAATCTCTATTAAATCCGTGAAAATTTCTTTTTGAACAAGATATGCACAGAAGCCGACATATTAAGGAGATCGTACTATTATTAATATTCTTCTTGCTAAAATTACAAGCCGGTTCCCAGGGAATCTTTATTGGTTTTCATGTACCATGGCATGATGTGACATGTCTTGAGAAACTACCTGTGAATTATAACACACATAATAAAAATACTTATTATCTGACTTTTGACGGTGCAACTTTCCCTGACCAACAAACAATGTTCCCTAATTACGAGAATAGCATAACTGACAATGAGAACTTAGACGAGTCCGGTATCAGGCTTCATATACTGAAAACTGAACCTGTCCCTCCTGAAGCTCTTAAGAAAATAGGTAATCTGGAACAATTACCAGTTAGTTTTCAAATAAACTATTATAATTATAAACAACGCAAAAAACAGATTAATCACTTCGATCTGATTCCGTTAAGGATAAATCCGGCTTCCGGGAAAGTTGAAAAACTGATTGATTTTGTACTTGAAATTGTTAAAACACCCGGAATAAGTAAAAGTATCGCGAAAAAAGGTGTAAAATATTCAAACCAGTCAGTTTTAAATTCAGGGAAATGGGTTAAGCTAAAAATCAATAAAGATGGTATTTATAAGCTCACATATGAAAACCTGCTTGAAATGGGAATTTCCGACCCTTCTGATCCCAGAATATTCGGTAGAGGAGGAATGCTCCCTGAAGAAAATAGTATAAAAACGCCGGATGATATTCAGGAAAATGCCATTTGGATGAACAGTGGTGATGATCAGGAATTTGGACCAGGTGATTATATTCTTTTCTATGGAAAAGGCCCGGATACATGGTATTATGACGAAAGTAATTCTATGTTTTCCTGCAAGCCACATCTCTACTCCCGGCATTCATACTACTATGTTACATCAGATGCAGGGACAGGCAAAAGGATTACCATGGATAATGAAATTACAGATTCTCCGAATACCACAACCACACAATTTGACGACTATCTTTTTTATGAAGAAAATATTGTGAACCTTATAAAATCAGGAAAAGAATGGTTTGAGCCAATCGACAGCAAATCAACCCACGATTTCCCCTTTTACTTCCCTAATACAATAATATCATCCTCGTGCAAAGTTAAGATCAGGGTTTTAGCCAGATCACAAGTATCAAGCAATTTTACACTTGCAACTACCGGAATTACAAATACTATTAATATAGGACCGGTAAATATCTGGAGCTATACATCTGATTATGCAAAAGCAAATACCCTAATCTTCTCTTTTACTAGCTCTTCTGATAATCTTATACTAAACCTGTCGTATGATGACAATGGATATTCAGAAGCAAAAACATGGCTCGATTTTATCGAGGTAAACGTTCGCAGGGAACTCAAAATGTCAGAAGCACAAATGCATTTCAGAGATATTAGCTCCGTTGGTCCGGGTAACATTACATTAATGAAGTTAAAAAATGGAACTACCAATACCAGAATATGGGACATATCTGACATATACAATATTAAACAAATACCCTGTAACACGGCAGGAGATGAAATGGAGTTTACCATTATTACTGATTCGTTAAAAGAATTTATTGCATTTAACGATGAATTATTTTATACCCCGGATATTTCCCAACAAAGGATTGATAATCAGAATCTTCACGGTATCACACAAGCTGATATGGTTATTGTAACTCATAATAATTTTACTAACCAGGCAGAAGAGCTTGCTCAGATTCATCGTGATCATGATGATATTACTGTTTCAGTTGTTACTCCGGAGCAAGTTTATAATGAATTTTCCAGTGGGTCGCCTGATGTTTCTGCTATCCGTAATTTCATGAAAATGCTGTATGACAGAGCTGCAATAGAAAAAGATATTCCAAAATACCTGTTGCTATTTGGTGATGGTTCATATGATAACTTATCTGATCATGAGGAAAATACAGCATATATTTTAACTTACCAGTCAGAAAATTCGCTTACACCTACCCAATCATTTGTAACCGATGATTTTTTTGGTTTGCTGGATGATGATGAAGGGGGTTCAAACGGGCTTGTTGATATCGGTATTGGCCGGTTACCGGTAACTACAACCGAAGAAGCCGAAACAATGATAGATAAAATAAAAAACTATATAAGTAGTGAAACTTTTGGTCCCTGGAGGAATAATATTTGTTTTATCGGGGATGATGAAGACAATAATCTTCATATGAAAGATGCAAACATTCTGGCAAATACTATTGATACTGCATATCCTTCATTCCAGATCAGAAAAATATTTCTGGATGCTTTTCCGCAATCCACAACTCCTCAGGGAGAATTATACCCTGAGGTGAATTCGGCAATAAATAACCAGGTAATGTCAGGATCACTTATTGTAAACTATATTGGTCATGGAAATGAACGCGGACTGGCTCATGAAAGGATACTTGAGACATCTGATATTTTATCCTGGAAAAATTTTAACAAACTTCCCTTATTCATTACTGCTACATGCGAATTCAGCAGGTTTGATGATATTGAAAAAGAAGCTAACGGAGAAATTACTAAAAAGATATCTGCAGGTGAACTGGTTTTACTGAATCCTGATGGTGGCGGTATTGGACTTCTCTCAACTACACGTCTTGTTTACTCAAGTCCGAATTTCATTCTGAACCGCAACTTCTTTAAATTCGCCTTCGAGAAAGATGATGATCAAAAACCATTGCGTTTAGGCGATGCATTACGGCTTACAAAAAATATATCAGGGTCAGGAATAAATAAACGAAACTTTACTTTGTTAGGAGATCCTGCTCTTACACTCGGCTATCCAAAACAATTTGTTGTAACAGACTCACTTAACGGGTTAGACATTATTACACATATAGATACATTAAAAGCCCTTGGGAAAGTTACAATTTCCGGTCATCTTGAAGATATTTCCGGACAATCAATTGAAAGTTTTAACGGGATTATTTATCCTTCTGTATTCGACAAGCCCCTGACCGTAACCACCTTAGGGAATGATGGTGATAGCCCAATGGAATATAAAACAAGAGAAAACCCTATCTATAAGGGTAAAGTTTCAATTAGTCAGGGACGATTTACATTTTCCTTTTTTGTGCCAAAAGATATTTCATATGGTACAGGATTCGGTAAAATATTTTATTATGCTCAAAGCGACCTCAGTGATGCAAGCGGAAATGTTACACAAATACCGGTAAGTGGTTTTGCCGGTGAATTTATTGATGATAATACCGGACCTGTTATTAATCTTTATATGAATGATTCATCTTTCAGAAACGGTGGAATAACAGATGAAAGTCCTGTATTACTGGCATATATTCATGACCAGAAAGGTATAAATACAGTTGGTAACGGTATAGGTCATGATATTACAGCTTATATTGATAATGATCAATCTACAATGATGATCCTGAACGATTATTATGAAGCTGATCTGGACAGTTATATGAGCGGAACCGTTCAATATCCTTTACATGATCTTGATATAGGAGATCATACTCTTACGCTAAAAGTTTGGGATATCAGCAACAACTCATCAGAAGCCAGTATTATGTTCAGGGTTTTGGATAAGGAGAAACTCCTTTTTGGGCAAGTTATGAATTATCCAAATCCATTTTCAGACCATACTACTTTCTCGTTCGAGCACAATAAGCCAGGTGTCAATATGGAATTCAAACTTCAGATATTTTCCCTGTCAGGGCATCTGGTCAGGTCATTTATTAGGCAAATAACACCAAGTGGGTACCGAACCGAACCTATTGTATGGGATGGAAGAAACGAAAATGGGAAAAAATTATCAGCAGGAACATACATATATCGCATAATCGTTCGTTCTTCTGATGGAACAAACCAGGAAGTATCAGGAAAAATGATTATGTTCTGAATTGAATTATCAAATTTAGAATGGAATTAATATATTTGTCATCACAAAAAAAGAGTATAGTGAAAAGATATTATTTAAGTATTCTTACATTTTTTTTCGTCATTTTTGGAGCAACTGCTCAGATAACCACCGGTGAAGTGACCGGCGAGATTAACACGATTCAATCTGTTGTGCCATTTCTTACTATTGCTCCCGATTCCAGGTCAGGAGCTATGGGAGACGTTGGAGTAGCTACTTCGCCTGATATTAATTCGCTTCACTGGAACGCTGCAAAATACGCTTTTATTGACGGTGATGGCGGGCTGGGACTTTCATATTCTCCCTGGCTCAGGAACCTTGTGCCGGATATCAACCTTGCATCACTTACAGCTTATAAAAGGATTGATGATAAACAGGTAATTAGCGGATCATTGCTCTATTTCTCTCTGGGGAATATCACTTTTACAGATATTTTCGGGAATACTTTGCGAAATTTCAATCCAAATGAGTTTGCAGTTGATTTATCGTACTCAAGAAAATTTTCAGATAATATTTCAGGAGCAATCGCTTTCAGGTATATCTATTCAAACCTTACAGGAGGAACACATGTAGGGGGAACTGAAACTAAACCCGGCACATCAATTGCTGCCGACCTGGGAACTTATTACCAGAAAGAAATTTCGCTACTTGACAAGGAAACTATGCTACGACTGGGTTTAAGTATTTCAAATATGGGCTCAAAAATGAGCTATACCGATGATCAGGATCCGGATTTTATACCAATAAATATGAGATTCGGAGGTTCCCTGGAATTTGAACTTGATAAGTATAATTCAATTACTATAGCTGCAGATATCAATAAACTGCTTGTTCCTACGCCTCCTGTTTATGATTCCGCCGGTGTTAATATCATTTATGGAATGGATCCTGATGTATCTGTACCTGCAGGAATGATTCAGTCGTTTTATGATGCTCCCGGAGGATTTAAAGAGGAAATGCATGAAATAATCTACTCTTTAGGTTTAGAATACTGGTATTCCGGACAATTCGCTATTAGAGCAGGGTACTTCAACGAACATGAAACCAAAGGGAACAGGCAATTTTTTACAGCAGGACTTGGGCTAAAGCTAAATGTTTTCTCTCTTGATTTTGCTTACCTCGTCCCCACAGCGCAAAACCATCCTTTGGCAAGAACCCTCAGGTTCTCATTATCCTTCGAATTCGATACCTTCAGAAAACTTAATAATAATACTGAATAATGAATCTTCGAATTGGATTCGGTTACGATGTTCATCAATTGGCAAAAGGACATAACCTTTGTCTTGGGGGATTAATGATACCACACAAAAAAGGAACCGTGGGGCATTCAGATGGAGATGTATTGATTCATTCGATATGCGATGCCTTGCTTGGTGCTGCAAACCTGCACGATATCGGGCATCATTTTCCCGATAATTCAAAGGAATATAAAGGGATAGACAGCAAGATCCTTCTACAAAAAACCATAAAACTACTTAACGACCAAGACTATAAAATAATAAATATTGATTCAACAATCTGTCTGGAAGAACCAAAAATAAAGGATTCAATACCTGATATGAAGAAAATTCTTGCCGGAGTTATGAAGCAAAATGTTGAAAATATCTCAATAAAAGCAACTACATCAGAAAAAATGGGTTTTATCGGCAAAACAGATGGAATTGCCGCTTATGCCATCGCCTTAATTCATAAACCCACTAAAGAGTTAAAAGTTGAAAGTTTGTAAAGTTAAAAGTTTGTAAAGTTCAACGCTTACTTTTAACTATTCCCTCTATTCCCTTTACTCCCTTTATTCCCTTTATCCCCTCTACTCCCTCTACTCCCTCTACTCCCTTTATATCCTTTTGAATTCAGCCGAAACATTATCCTTTTCCCCACTACCATCGTCTACCTCATACACAAAATCTATAGTACTTAAGTCACCGGCTATGGTTCCTTCGCCGGATATTTCATTCCCGTCTACTACCTGAACATAGATATCTATTTTGTATCCATCCAAAATGCCTTTTACTTCAGTGTCAACGCCAAGATTATAAAAATTACTTAAAATTACCTTAGTACTGTCAAGAGGCTCTTTTGAAATATCAACCAGAAAATTGGACTTTCCATAGATTGCACTAATTTCAGTACTTCTCCATGTATCAACAATATTGTCTCTTGGATCATCACTGTTATCAGGATCAATATCCTCACCAAACTCACATGACGTAACCAACAACATTACTGACAAAATGCCGGCTAAATTTTTAATTAATTTGTTATTAATCATTTGATTATTCATAATGTAATAAGTTGATTTGTTAATTTGTTGATTTGTTAATTTGTTACTGGTTACTGGTTACTGGTGGTTCGTACCATCGTCTCGCTCCTTAATCTCTTCCCCCTCAGCCAGCCGAATGCAATTCGGCTCTACTTCGTACTATCATACCATCGTTTTATCGTTCTATCGTTCCATCGTTCCATCGTTCCATCGTTCTATCGTTCCATCGTTCCATCGTTCCATCGTTCCATCGTTCCATCGTTCTATCGTTCCATCGTTCCATCGTTCTATCGTTCCATCGTTCCATCTCCTCTTCTCATCTTCTCATCTTCTCCTTTCCTCCTCTACAACCCTATTCACTAATTCTTCATCTGCAACAACCGGAATTGTCACCTTCATATCCGGGGTTTTTTCCATCTCCCGTCTGGCTGCAAATATTGCTTCACTATTCCTTGCCCAGCTTCGACGGGCAATTCCATTATTAACATCCCAGTGAAGCATTCTCTTCAACCGGGTATCAGCCTGGTCAGATCCATCGAGCACCAATCCAAAACCGCCATTTATAACTTCACCCCAGCCAACACCACCTCCGTTATGAAGCGAAACCCATGTAGCACCACGAAAAGCATCACCAATAACATTTTGAACAGCCATGTCTGCAGTAAAACATGAACCGTCATAAATATTGGAAGTTTCACGATAAGGAGAATCCGTACCGGAAACATCATGATGATCACGACCAAGCACAATTGGAGCAGACACTTTCCCGTCACGTATCGCCTGGTTAAACTTCAATGCAATATTGGTCCTGCCCTCACAATCGGCATAAAGGATCCGTGCCTGCGATCCAACTACCAGGTTATTTCGACCTGCCTCCTTTATCCAGTGAATATTATCCATCATCTGTCGTTTTATCTCGTCAGGTGCAGCAGATACTAATTCCTCAAGCACCTCCCGGGCAATTATATCCGTTAATTCAAGGTCTTTAGGATCGGAAGATGTGCAAACCCAGCGAAAAGGACCAAAGCCATAATCAAAGAACAAGGGACCCATAATATCCTGGACATATGAATTATAACTATACGAGCCGTCCTGCTTAAAAATATCAGCACCTGCCCTGCCCGATTCAAGCAGGAATGCATTCCCGTAATCCCAGAAATACATACCCCGCTTAGATAAAATATTTATAGCATCTACCTGCCGGCGCAGTGATTCCCGGACTTTTTCTTTGAATTTCTCAGAGTTGTTTGTCATCATCCCATTCGACTCCTCAAAGGTCAGTCCAACCGGGTAATATCCTCCTGCCCAGGGATTATGTAATGATGTCTGATCCGATCCAAGTTCAACCCTGATATCCTCTTTAACAAACTTCTCCCAAAGATCAACAATATTCCCATGATAAGCCATGGAGGCCGGTTCTTTCAATTCCTTTGCTTTCTTTAGTCTCATAATCAACTTATCAAGATCGTCAAATACCTCATTTACCCAACCCTGCGATTTCCTTTTTTCAATTGCTTTTCTGTTAACTTCTGCCACAACACAAATTGCTCCGGCTATTACGGTAGCCTTTGGCTGAGCTCCCGACATTCCGCCAAGTCCGGATGTAACAAAGACTTTCCCTTTCAGATCACTCTCTCCGGAATCTCCGATCCTGCGCCCGGCATTCAGGACAGTAATTGTAGTTCCATGAACAATACCCTGGGGTCCGATATACATAAACGAACCGGCTGTCATCTGACCATATTGGGATACTCCAAGTGCATTGAATTTTTCATATTGTTCGGGGCTGGAATAGTTCGGGACAACCATCCCGTTTGTTACCACAACCCTGGGCGCTTCTCTGTGTGATGGGAATAATCCCAATGGATGACCGGAATAAAGTACGAGAGTTTGCTCATCGGTCATTTTAGCCAGATATTCCATTGTTAATAAATACTGAGCCCAGTTTTGAAAAACAGCACCGTTACCACCGTATGTTATCAGTTCATGCGGATACTGGGCAACAACATGGTCAAGATTATTACTAAGCATTAGCATGATAGCAGCCGCATGTACCGATTTATGTGGGAAATCATTGATACTGCGTGCTGTAATCCGGTAACCGGGCATGAAACGGTACATGTAAATCCTTCCGTAAGTATAAAGTTCTTCTGCAAACTCCGGTGCAAGAATTTCATGATGTTTCTCCGGGAAATACCGTAAGGCATTATGAAGAGCCAGCTTTTTTTCTTCAGTCGTTAGAATATCCCTCCGCCTTGGGGCATGACTAACTTTGTGATCATATGGTTTAATATCAGGAAGTTCATCCGGGATCCCTTGCAATACTTGTTTTTTGAATTCTCTATTGTTCATATGAAATTGCTATTTTTGTTTTCGGTTCATCACTGTAAAATTACAATTTTAAAAAAGATATGAGAAAAATAATCATAAAAAGGACTCTGTGGATTTATTGTTTAATTATTATCCTTATGGGAACAGGATCCCTTTTAGTGATTGATACAAAAAACAAAATAATTCATAAAGGGGAACTGGCTGATAAAGTATTTGAGCAAATTTGCAAATCATACAAAGAAAGGCTCTCGCTGGCAAAACAAGTTTTTCCGGATGCTCTTAAATTAGAAAAGATAACTGTCCCGGCTATTCAACCTGTATCATCCGGTTCTAATACAAATAATGAAAACTCTATTTACGATTATTTTAAGGCAAATATGCACTTCCAGAGAAGACTTGATAGTATTATTTTGCTGGCATCCAACAGTGAAGAATCAAATGAAATAATAGAGTTTAAGCTTAAGAATAATGCAAAAGAGATTTACCGGTTAAAATCAAGCTACCATAAATATGCAAAAGATTACAACACATTCATAAAACAATTTCCCAGGAATTATTATGCCAACATCCTGAATTTCGCACCAAAGGTATATTATGATATAGATTAAACCTGCGTACAAGCCTTAAACTTTTAGGTTCTTCAGGATAATGGGGTTGGAATGATGGAATGGTGGAAGAATGGAATAGAGGGGATAGAGGGAATAAAGGGATTAGAGGGGATAAAGGGATTAGAGGGAATAATGCTTGCCATGTGAAATTTGAGGCATGAAAATATTTCACCAGGGAAGGAGCTATTTCTACAGGGGAATACTGGAATGGTGGAAGAATGGAAATAGAAGAATTGTGATGCAGTGATGCGGTGTTGCAGTGAGGCAGTGTGAAAAGCAAAGAGCAGAGAACAAAAACCTCATAGCCTGTCCCGAACTTGATTCTGGAAGCAGGTTGTGGGAAGGACTGTGGGAACAATTAAATAATCCGAATTTTAAAAGCATCGAATTCGATGCGTTTAGAAATGAATCAGGCTCAAATAGTTTTACTCTTACTCCTAAAAAATGGATTGAATCAACGAAACACCAACACTTTTACATTAGCAACAATAGTTAAAAAAATCTAATGAAACACAAACCCACAGAAATTATTTAAATCCTTTCTTTATGCATAACTTTGTCGCCTTAACAAATCATCCTTTTTAAATAAAAACAATTATGAAAAAGAAATTAAAAAAATATCTGATCTTTATACTTGTACCTTTTATTACAAGTTGCGGTTATAACACTATGGTTACCCTGGATGAAGGGATAGGTGCGCAGTGGGCACAGGTTGAAAATGCCTATCAGCGGAGAGCGGACCTTATTCCAAACCTGGTGAACACAGTGAAAGGATATGCCGATTTTGAGAAAGAGACCCTCACACAAGTAATTGAAGCTCGTTCAAAAGCTACTTCAGTAAACATTGACCCGGGAAATATCACCCCTGAAGCTATCAGTCAGTTCCAAAACGCACAGGCTGGTCTTAGTTCAGCGCTTTCAAGATTAATGGTTGTTGTGGAAAGATATCCTGAACTTAAAGCGAACCAGAATTTTCTTGAGCTCCAGGCACAACTGGAGGGTACCGAAAACAGGATTGCAGTTGAACGAAGGAAATTCAATGAAGCCACCCGCCAGTATAACACCTATATAAGAAAGTTTCCGAAAAATATTGTAGCCGCGATTTTCGGTTTTGATAAGAAAACATATTTCGAAGCTGAAGAAAAAGCAAAGGAAGTTCCAAAAGTAGAGTTCTAATGTCAAGACAAAAGATAAAAGTAAAAAGACAAAAGTAAAGAAAGAAGAGTGAAGAGATTTGTCTATCGTTGATACGACATTGGTAAACATAATAAACAAATAGTAACAAATGAAACCATCAGACTTTTTAAGTAAAGATGACAAGACCCTGATCACTAATGCTATAAAAAGCGCCGAGCTAAATACTTCCGGTGAAATCAGGGTACATATTGAAAACCGATGTAAAACCGATGTTCTTGACCGTGCTTCCTACCTTTTCGAGAAACTGGCTATGCATAAAACAGAGAAAAGAAATGGAGTTTTGTTCTACCTGGCAGTGAACGACAAAAAATTTGCCATTCTGGGAGATGCCGGGATAAACGAGGTTACGGCTGATGATTTCTGGGAAAATATTAAAGAAAACATGTTGAGTCATTTCAAAGAGGAGGAATTTGCCAAAGGTCTCGAAAAAGGAATTGAAATGGCAGGTGAACAACTTAAAGATCATTTCCCATACCAGTCAGATGATATTAATGAATTATCGGATGAAATATCTTTTGGTAATGAATAGGGAAGAATGGGGAAATTGGTTGATAAGTTGATAAGTTGATAAGTTTAGGAGTTTAAGAATTTAAAATAACAAACCGTTTTTTTTCTTTACAAATAAACTCATCAACAAATAAACTTACATTGGTTATTGATATTATTATGAATTCAGAAATTATATTGCATAAAATCTGAAATTAAAAAATAAATTATAAGCATATGAAATATATTATTACTCCATTGTTAATAATTCTCCTGGTGTTTAATGGATTAGCCCAGGATATACCTGAACGTCCCGTTCCCCCGAGACTTGTTAATGATATAGCCGGTTTTTTCTCTCAGAATGAGGTTGCACAGCTTGAGAAAAAACTGGTCTGGTTCAACCAGCAAACTTCCACCCAGATCGCTGTTGTAACTATAAAGGATCTGCAAGGTTATGACATTTCCGACTTTGCTTTCAGGCTGGGAGACAAATGGGGAGTAGGGCAAAAAGGATTCAACAACGGAATTGTAATCCTTATTAAACCTAAAACCACTGGAGAAAAAGGAAAAATATTCATTGCCACCGGTTATGGACTTGAAGCTGTAGTTCCCGACGCAATAGCAAAGCGTATAGTTGAAGCAGAAATTCTCCCTGAGTTCAGGAAAAACAGCTATTATAAAGGGATTGATAAAGCGATAAATACACTTTTTTCCCTTACCCAGGGTGAATTCTCACCAAAAGAATATGCACAAAAAACATCACAGAAAGAAGCTCCCGCGTTTGGTATCGGGGGATTTTTCTTGTTGATTATCATATTTTCAATATTTGGGCGTCTGCAAAGGGCACGGCATTATTCCGTTGGTCATAGTGTACCTTTATGGACAGCCCTGTTCCTGGCAGGATCGGCACGTCCACGTGGAGGAGGTTTTAGTAGTTTCTCTTCGGGAAGCGGTAGTTTTGGAGGCTTTGGAGGCTTTGGAGGCGGAGGTTTTGGTGGCGGCGGTGCAGGTGGTAGTTGGTAGCAGATAGCATTATAAAATAAAATTTAATTACGTTATTAATAACGTAATTAATAACGTAATTAAATTTTTACTTCTTTCCCTTAGTTCCCTTTTTTCCCTTAGTTCCCTTTTTTCCCTTAGTTCCCTTTTTTCCCTTAGTTTCCTTTTTTTCCTTAGTTTCCTTTTTTTCTTCCGGTTCTGAATCAATATTTTCATCTACCAGGATACGGCCACAATATTCACAAACGATTACTTTTTTTCTTGATTTGATATCAAGCTGACGTTGAGGAGGAATTTTATTAAAACAACCACCACAGGCACCTCTTTCTATAGTAACCACTCCAAGTCCGTTTCTGGCATTCGACCGGATTCTCTGGTAAGCCGAAAGAAGGCGGGGTTCAATCTGATCATGGAGCCCTTCAGACTTTTTAATTAGATTTTCTTCCTCCTTTTTAGTATCGGCAATAATATCATCAAGCTCTGATTTTTTTTCTTTCAGATCGTTTTGCCTTTCATCAAGAGCAGAAACAGAGGTTTCTATAATCTCGGCTTTTTCTTTAATCTGCTGTGTGAATTCTTTAATCCGTTTTTCGCACAACTCCATTTCAAGATTCTGATATTCAATTTCTTTAGAAAGCGAATCAAATTCCCGGTTATTCCTCACATTCATCTGTTGATCTTCATACTTCTTTATAAGTTCTTCAGCCTGTTTAATTTCATTCTTTTTTGCCGTTACTGAGTCCTCCATATTCTTAACTTCACCTTTAAAATTATCAACACGAGTTCCAAGACCGGCAATTTCGTCTTCCAGATCCTGAACTTCGAGAGGCAGTTCGCCACGGAGAATTTTTATCTTATCTGTTTGAGAGTCTACTTTTTGTAAGTTATATAAAGCTTTTAATTTATCTTCAACAGTATACTCTTTTAATTTACCGGCTTTTGCTGTTTCCTGTGCCATATGTTAGAAATAATTTACTGGATTGGTGATGATTTCTGAAAAATGAATTGCAAAGTTAAGATTTTTTTTTGTAAGCAGTTCATAAAAAATATCTTTTATTACCTGTTCACTTTCATAATGTCCGATATCAACAAGTAGTATATTTTTATCTGCATCAAAATATTCATGATACTTAATATCAGCCGTCAGAAAAGCGTCAGCACCGGATGTAATAGCTTTCTTAAGTAAAAATGCGCCTGTACCTCCACAAACAGCGACTCTTTTCACCTTTTTTCCCAACAATGATGAATGTTTAATACATTTTAAATGAAATATTTTCTTCAGGTCAGTAAGAAAGACTGCCTCTTCAATACTTTCAGGCAATTCACCTATTGCACCCGTTCCTGCTTTTAAAAATTCATTATCGAGTGGATAGATATCATAAGCAACCTCTTCGTATGGATGAGTATTTAACAGGGCATTGACAATACTTCTTTCCCTGCATTGTGGGAAAATAGTTTCTATACGTATCTCTTTTTCAAAATGCAATTTCCCTTTTTCTCCTTTATATGGCTTAGAGTTCTCGCTTGCCCGGAAGCTTCCATTCCCATGAAGATTAAAGCTGCATTGATCATACTGACCAATATTACCGGCACCTGCATCAAAAATTGCCTTCCTGACCCTATCGGAATGTTCATCGGGAACAAAGGTTACCAGTTTTTTTAATTCTCCCTTTTTTGGTGAAAGGATTTCTATGTTTTGCAATCCCAGTTTTTCTCCCAATTTCGTATTTACTCCACCCCATATCCCATCCATATTTGTATGAGCAGCATAAACAGCAACATTATTTTTAATAGCTTTGACAACTGTTTTTTCAACATAATTCTTACCGGTTATACTTTTAAGACCTTTGAAGATAATTGGGTGATGAGCAATTATAAGATTTGCTTTTTTATTTATTGCTTCATCAATAACCTCTTCAGTAACGTCAACAGTTAACAAAACCGAAGAAACATTATCATTTGGATTCCCAATGATAAGTCCGGAATTATCAAATGATTCCTGGTACAACAAGGGAGCATATTCCTCCAATATTGAAGCAACTTCTTTTATTTCCATATAGTTTGTTGATTTTTTATTTCCCCTAAAGATCTTCCTTAATCTCAAGTAATAATTCCCTGATTTCTTTAAGTGATTTAACCACCTCGAAATTATTATTTATATCCTCTTTATTCTCCCTTAGTTTTTTCTTTGCACCCTTTAGTGTCATACCACGTTCTTTCACAAGGTAGAAAATAACATGAAAATTATCAATGTCTTTTTGAGTAAAAAACCGGTTGCCCTTTTTGTTTTTTTTAGGTTTAATAATGTCGAACTCCTTTTCCCAATATCTGATCAATGATGTATTTACATTAAATGAATCAGCAACTTCACCTATTGAGTAATAGAGTTTTTCAACTTTCTTTTCTTTGTACGGCATAGCAGAAAAGTTAAAATAAAAAGAAAACAAAGCTAATTTAAGAATTATAATTCAACCTTCAAGGATTTTTGTTCATTTCACCAAAACAATACAGATACCCATCTCTTGAGGCAATATAAATTACTCTGTTATAAACAATTGGAGTAGCCTCAAAGCTTGATTTCCAAACATCAAGCAGTTTGAAATTCAACTCCTGATCATAACTAAAAATAAATACTCCATTGTAACTAGCTGCAATTAATCTGTTCCCTGTAAAAATAGGTGTGGAAATAGATGGACCAATTTTATGCTTATATATAAGCTTTGGAGTGGAAAAAGCGGTTACACTATCCGGTCCGGGGACAAGGAAATCTTTAATTAAGGATTCATGGTCAACTACATACAGGTATCCGTCGATACCGGAAAAAGCTGCTAATTTTACACTCTCTTTACTAACATACCGGTCATTTATTCCTGCCGACCCGATCACTCCTCCCTCCCAACTGACAAAATCATTATTTTCAACAGGAAAAAACCATACAGCAGCATCTTCAGGTTTATTTAGCGGATTAAGTTTTAACACACCACCTTTACCTTTAATATATTGTTTTTCAACCGAAACAAGGATACAACTGTCACCTGTTACAATCGCCGATCCGTCCAAATCCGACCCAACATAATAATCCCAATCCAGTTCTTTAGTCTTCAAATTATAACCCCATACATGTCCTGATCCTGAAGCAATATAAATATGATCATTCAGCAAACTGGGAGAAGATTCGGTAACAACATTATATTTATGGTCCAAAACATCTTTTTTCAGATATAGTTTTCGTTCCTGATTTATTTTAGGCTGTAACATACTGTCAATCCAGCGGGCATTCCGGTAATCGGGATCAAAAACCGTGAACAACGAATTTTCAAGACCAATATATGCTGTATCATTAATAATAAGAGCCGATCCGTCAACATCGCGACTATAGCTATCCATCCATTTGCTGTCAAGTCTCCACAATTCCTCACCACTGAAATATGATATTGCCCTGTAGCTTGGGATATGTTTTGAATCCAGGTAATTCCCTGTACCAAGGCGACTACCCTGAAGGATTACATATTTATCACGTAAATTATCAGCCTTTTTATTCACCCAAATGGTTCCGGTTCCCTTCACCACATCATCAAATTCGTATTCCCACACAATCTCGCCTGATGCAGCATTTATCTTTTTCAAATTGTGATCGTAAGCTCCCTGAATAAGATAAAGCAGTGAATCCTCGCTGACAAGAAGTGGTTGTCCTGTCCATCCCGCTCCTTTCCATTTTTTCGCACCTGTTTTCCGGGATATAACAGTCTCACCTTCTCCAAGATACAACTTCCATATAACATCCAAACGCGAAGGAGCTTCATTACCATAATAGTTTCGTTGCTCATTCCCAAGAAAAGTAGGAATAAGCACTTTGACAAGAGAAACAGTATCAGAAGAGAGAGAATCAATTTGACAGGATGTATCCGGGTTTAAGCTATGGTAAGGAGAAAAAAAAATCGGGTTTTCCAGATTAAACCCGATTGATAAAAGAACAAGATATATTTTTATCAGCATGCTATTGCCATATTGACTAATCGAAAGTTTGTCCGCTTTTCATTGATATTTCTATCATTCTGTCATACTCTTCTGCAGTAAGGTCATTATAGAAATAATTAATTGGATTCACTGGTTTACGGTTCTTATGTACTTCGTAATGAAGGTGCGGAGCGGTTGAAGTTCCCGAACTTCCAACAAAGCCAATCACATCACCACGTTTAACTTTCTGACCCCTCTTAACATTAAAACCGGTCATATGAGCATAGAGTGTCTCAAAACTATATCCGTGATCTATTACAATATAATTTCCAAATCCAGTTTTTCGTCTTTTTACTGAGATAACTTTACCATCTCCGGTAGCATAGATATCTGTTCCTCTTGGAGCAGTAAAATCGATTCCATAATGGAATTTACGTATCTTGTAAATTGGGTGTATTCTGTAACCAAAGCCGGAAGCAGTCCGTTTCAGATCTTTATTCGATATTGGTTGAATTGCCGGAACAGACGCGATCATTTCTTCTTTGTTCCTGGCAAGCTCTATCAAATCATCATATGACCTTGATTGAATATACATCTTTTTTCTAATCTTATCGAGTGCCTTGGCTGTTTCAATTACAATCTCATCATTTTCAAATCCTTCAAGTTCTGAATACCGGTTAATACCACCAACACCTGCTTCACGTATTGAACCTGGTATAGGTTCAACTTCGAAAATTGTACGGTAAATATTATCATCTGTTTCTCCCAGGTTTGATAATACATTATCCATCCTTCCCAGCCTTTTCTGCATAAGTTCATAATGGAGAGTCATCTGGTTCAACTCTCTCTGCAATATTTTTTCTTTTGGAGAATTAAAGAAAAGTGTAGATATCACATAATAAGTAATTGCTAATAACACACTTGCCAGAAAGTAGGAAAGGAATCTGAATGTTTTTGCTCTGAAGCTTAACTGAATTTTATCAAAACGCAGAGATTCTGAATTGAATTTATATTTACTTCTTGCCATATTCTCCTTAATATAATTTTATTAAAAGGAAAAAAATGTTTATATGGATGCAAAAGTAATGTAAATAAATTAATTTTACAAGCTCTGAATAAAGGGCTTAGAATTTGAATTAACATTTAGCTACATATTCCATGACTTCAAACCAGATAAGGGAAGCTTTTTTTGAGTTTTTCAGAGAAAAACATCATCATATCATTCCATCTGCACCAATGGTAATAAAAAATGATCCAACATTAATGTTCACCAATGCAGGAATGAATCAATTTAAGGATATTTTTCTTGGTAATAAAAAGCCAAATAATCTACGAATAGCCAATACCCAGAAATGTTTAAGAGTTTCGGGGAAACATAATGATCTTGAGGAGGTTGGACAGGATACATACCATCACACTATGTTTGAGATGCTTGGCAACTGGTCATTCGGAGATTATTTCAAAAAGGAAGCAATTGGCTGGAGTATAGAATTCCTGGTTGACAAACTGGGAATTAATAAAAACAGGCTATACGCGACGGTTTTCGAAGGAAATAAAGAGGAAAACCTGGCAAAAGATGAGGAAGCATCTAAATTCTGGACTCAGGTAATTGATAAGGATAAAATAATTGATGGCTCGAAAAAGGATAATTTCTGGGAAATGGGTGATACCGGTCCATGCGGCCCATGCTCAGAGATCCATGTTGATTTACGAAATGATAAAGAGAGAGAAAAAATAAGTGGCAGAAGTCTTATCAATAAAGATCACCCTCTTGTCATCGAATTATGGAATCTCGTTTTTATCCAGTATAACCGGAAAGCA
>JAUXED010000012.1 GCA_030618105.1 Bacteroidota bacterium
CACTTTCGTGAATTGGAAAGAAATTTCCCCAATTTTCAGTTTAATATTGCTCTTTCCGAACCGATGAAAGAGGATAATTGGAATGGATTAACAGGTTTTATTCACCAGGTTCTCTATGATAACTACCTTAGTAAACATGAGGAACCGGAGGAAATAGAATATTACTTCTGCGGACCGCCTTTAATGAATAGTGCTGTCGAGAAATTGTTATATGACCTGGGAGTGCCTGATGAGATGATCGCTTTTGATGATTTTGGCTAATGGAAGAAGTTAAGTGGTTGAGTAAGGTGAGTAAGAGAACCATATACATTGTTATTGCTTTTCATATATTGCTTCTGTTGTCATATATGAATTACAAGAAGAATGAACGCATTATCCTGGATGGATTTACACAGGGTACAACCTATCATATTGTTTACAAACAGCCATATTCTCCGGGACTTATCCTGAATCGTAACAAACATAATTACCAGGAAGAAATTGATTCGCTGCTGATAGAATTTGACCGGACGTTTTCGGTATATATTCCAGGGTCAGTGATATCCCGAATAAATAATAATGATAAGGATGTAAAGGTAGATAGTCTGTTCAGGAAAGTATTTTATAAAGCGAAAGAAGTTAATGAATTAAGTAACGGGGCTTTTGATATTACTGTCGGACCGCTTGTTAATGCCTGGGGTTTTGGTCCGGAACTCCGTGAGCAGATTGATAGCACTTTGATAGACAGCCTTATCCAATTTGTAGGTATGAATAAAGTGCGAATAGAAAAGGAGAGGTTGATAAAAAGTGAACCCGGAGTAAAATTAGATGTCAATGCTATTGCTCAGGGATATTCGGTTGATATAGTTGCCGGTTTTCTGAGTGACAAAGGAATAAAAAATTATCTGGTTGAGATTGGAGGAGAGATCAGTGCTGCCGGTACTAAAAAAAAGGGAACTCCCTGGAAAGTAGGGGTGGATAAGCCTTATGATTATAATTTTATTCCCGGTCAGGATCTCCAGGTAATCCTTGCAATGAAAGATAATTCCATGGCTACCTCGGGGAACTACAGGAAGTTTTTCGAGGAAAACGGGGTGAAGTATTCTCATTCAATAGATCCGAAAACCGGTTATCCTGTCAGGCATAACCTTTTAAGTGTAACTGTTACAGCCCCGGATTGTATGTCGGCAGACGCGTTTGCCACTGCATTTATGATAATGGGAATGGAAAAGTCATTAAAGCTTGTCAGAAAACTTGATGGAATAGAAGCCTATTTCATTTATTCGGATGACAAAGGTGACTTCTGTACTGAATTTACTGATGGCTTCAGGGAAATAATTGTTGATATTAGCGATTAGCTATTGGCTATTAGCTGTTAGAAAGATAAAAAGTTTTCCAATATTACACTCTTCCATCTTTCCATTCTTCCATTATTCCATTATTCCCTCTATCCCCTCTACTCCCTCTATCCCCTTTCTTAAGACGGTTATGGCATTTCATTTCATCATGTTTCGCACAGGTGATCCCAAGTTTTCTCATCTCTTTGTTTTTTCCAATCTCAAAAGAAGGGAATTTCCCGTTTTTCTTAACAAAAATAGAAATCCCCATAGCAAGAAATGAAACTGCTACAACTACACCTGTTATCAGAAACAACTTAATAAACATGCTAATGCCATTTTTGGATGCACCAAAGATAAAACTTTTTCGTAACTCTTCACTCTTCCTTACTCAATTACTCACCTTACTCAACTTTTACTACCTT
This sequence comes from Bacteroidota bacterium, assembly GCA_030618105.1. GTDB lineage: Bacteria > Bacteroidota > Bacteroidia > Bacteroidales > VadinHA17 > JADFUQ01. The sequence goes on from JAUXED010000012.1 coordinate 1,742, forward strand.
TGAAAAAACAAATGAAATATAATGATTGATTTGAACTCTGTCGTTAAACCATCTCCAGGTATTGTTCCAAGAAAAACGGGGGATGAATATGTCCTGGTGCCTGTCAGTAATAACATTGCAGATATGGATAGTGTCTATACACTAAACGAAACAGGTGCCTTTATATGGGAAAGACTTGATGGCAAATCAAGTCTTGCAGAAATTATAAACTGCATGCAAAGTGAATTTGATGTGGATGCCGAAACAGCAAAAAATGATCTCCTTGCTTTTGTTACTGAAATGAAAAAATTCCTTATTGTTACCGGATGAAGAGTTTTACCCTTAATATTGCAGACTATAATATCCGGTTTGTATCGACCGGTCCTGAAACTGACCTTTTCATAAAAAAAAAGTATAGCCACTTTTATTCATGCAGCGGGAATGCTGATATTACAGTTCGTGTACATTCCGGTATTCTTACACCTGAAAAAAAAGCTGTCAGGGTGTTTCATGCCCCGTATATTAAAGAGACTGAAAATATAAAGGTAAAAATCAATGATGAGTTCTGGACTGTCTATAAATACAATGACGATATATTAATTAAGACTATCCTGCCATTGGGGAAAAAAAACAGGAAAGCCTGCCTGAGAATGAATGCCGGGGCAGATGAGTGGGATCTCTATATCAGCGGTGCAGATAAAAAAAGAGATCCGCTGGAGTATCCTCTTGACGGTCTGCTGCTCTATTATCTCACTGTAAGGTCGGGCGATATCTTTATTCATGGTTCCGGGGTAAGTATAAACAACAGGGGATACCTTTTTGCCGGTGTATCGGGGAAAGGCAAAACCACTATTGCCCGGCTGTGGGATGAGGCAGGTGCCAGGGTGATACATGACGACAGACTTATTATCAGAAATATAAACGACCGTTTCGTTATGTATAACACACCGGTATATAATAACGAAACACCGCGGTCATCACCTGTTGACAAGATATTCCTTATCGATCATGGCACTGCTAACACTATCGTCCCGACAGGAAAAAGTGAAGCCCTTTCACTTGTTATGGCAAACTGTATTCAGCATTTGTGGAATCCTTCAATAATAGAATTGCTGACCGAAGCACTTGATAAACTAACTTCTGAAACAGATGTCTGCCGCCTGTTTTTCAAACCGGATAGAAGCGTTATTTCATATATACTGGAAGAATGGGATAGAGGGGATAGAGGGGATAGAGGGAGTAGAGGGAATAGAAGGAAGAAGAATAGTGGATAAGGGTTTTATACCAAAACAGGAACAGATGAAAAATAACAGATCAGATTCTATTTTTCTTAAAGATGTAAGTCTGAGTCTTCTGTCAGAGGGTAAGTCGTTACGTATCAAAGCTGGTGGTTACAGTATGTTTCCTGCAATACATCCCGGTGATATTGTTATTATCGCTCCTGTCAATAACCGGTCAAACCTAATTCCGGGTGATATAATAGTTTTTAAGAGAGATTCCGATTTTGTGTTACACCGGCTGACAGATATCAGGCATCATAAAAATAACATTCTCTTTATCACACGAGGCGACAGTAGTATGAATGAAGATAAACCAATTACGGCAGATAAAATATCCGGCGTAGTTACTGCAATTGAGACAAGACGAGGGAGAATCCGGCCACATCGCCGCAAAATGCACTACCGCCGTAACCGTGCCATGGTCAAACTTGTCCAGCTAATGAAAAAACTCTTTAGCGTAATTCGTCTAAATTCGTAAAATTCGTACTTTTACATAAATGAACAATCAATTCCATAACAATAAGCGTATCCTTTTCTTAAAAGCAGTAAAACTCGTATGGGAATGTTCTCCGGGCTGGGCTACAACCAACATCTTTATCTCCGTTGTACGAAGTATATTTCCGCTAATACTTGTATACCTCATTAAGCAGCTTGTTGATGGTATTACCATGGTAGCAGGGCAGACCGGTGATATAAACACCAACCTGATAATATGGTATATTCTTGCTGTTGTAATAACAATATTCCTTGATGAGGCGGCAACGAGTCTGGGCAATCTGGTGCGTAACAAACAATCCTACCGCCTTGAGTCGCACATGCATAACCTGCTTCATTCCAAGTCAATACAGCTTGATCTTCAACACTTCGAAAATCCTGAATATTACGATTCACTGGCTCGTGCAGCACGCGAAGCACCATACAGACCCAACACTATCGTCAATAATCTTATTTCTATTGCCAGGGGACTGTTATCACTTTTGCTGATGGCAGGACTCCTTTTTTATTTACACTGGGTAATAGTGATAATCCTTCTGGCAGCCAACATACCTGGAATATGGCTTCGTTTGCATTATGCAGGGGTACTGTATAACTTCAAACGTGAACAGACACCAGCCGCAAGAAAAACAGCATACTTCAAATGGCTGCTAACAGGCGACAGGCCATCAAGAGAATTGCGCCTGTTCGGACTGGGCGATTATTTTGCTAATCTCTTTAATAAGAATTTCAGGAAACTTAAAGAAGAAGAGATTGGTATTATACGTAAGAGAACATCCATTGAACTTATTACCGGCATATTCAAAGCTGCAGCATTTCTTTTAGCACTCGGGTATATTGCTAAAGAAACAGTCAGCTCACAAATATCGGTTGGCGATATGGCAATGTACCTCGTTGCCTTCAGACAGGGTATGGTCTATATTAAAGATGTCTTTTCATCGCTGGCAGGTCTCTATGAAGATAATCTTTTCATTGGCGATACCTTCGAGTTTCTTAATCTTAAAGAGCAGATCGTTGCTGTACCTCCTGTTATTAAACCGGGCAGTCTCAGTAACAATATTAAAATAAGCAATCTCTCTTTCTCATATCCGGGTACCGGTGAACCACTGCTCAAAAACCTTAATCTTGAGGTCCGGAAGGGCGAAACGATAGCGCTGGTAGGAGCCAATGGTGCAGGTAAGAGTACACTGGTAAGATTGTTATGCAGATTATATGATCCGGCTGAAGGGAAAATAACTCTTGATGGTAAGAATATCACACACATGGACCCTGCTTCTTACCGCAGATTATTCTCTGTTATCTTTCAGGATTTTATGCTATATAACCTCAGTGCAGGTGATAATATCAGGATGGGGGATATCTTCACACCTCAAAACAGGGAAAGAATAAAAACGTCGGCATCACAAACAGGCATTGATGAACTGATAGAGGCACTGCCTAAAGGATATGATACGGTAATCGGCAGACTTTTTGATGACAGTCGTGAACTTAGCTGGGGCGAATGGCAGAAGATAGCAATGGCACGCGCCCTGTACAGGGATGCTCCTGTACTGATACTCGACGAACCGACAAGCGCCCTCGATGCCTCAACAGAATATGAGCTGTTTGGCAGGTTCAAAGAAATAACCCGCGACAGGACTTCAATACTTATCAGTCACCGTTTTTCAAACGTCGGTCTGGCCGACAGGATACTGGTGCTCGATAAAGGAATAATAGCTGAAGAAGGAACGCATGATGAGCTGATGAAAGCCGGCGGTATTTACAATGAGATGTACACTAAGCAAAGCAGCGGATACAAATTATGAGCCTGTATGCCGATATATCACCGGAAGAGCAATTACTGATATCTCTTTGCCGTCTTTCCTTCAGCGAAAAGCAGAAAAAAAATATCCGTACACTTACGAAGAAGATAACAGATATTGACAAGTTCGCGTATCTGGCTAACGAACATGGCATTATAGCGCTGGTTTACCATAACCTGAAAGAGACGGGTGTCGGGGACCTGCTGCCTGAAGAGAAAATGGCATCCCTTGCAAACAGCAGGATGAAAAGCCTGGGGCGTAACACATTCCTTTATAAGAATATTGAACAGGTACTGGAGCTTTTATTTAGGCAGGGAAAAATAAAAACGGTATTGCTTAAAGGAATGGCTCTTGAGTTGTCTGTATATGGCAATAAGGGATTAAGGCAGATGAACGATATTGATATTCTTGTACCCCGTGAACAATGCATGGAAGCAAGAAGGATATTGCTGAATAATGGTTTCCAGTCAATCCCGCTTAAGTCGCCGCTCTATAATCTTATACTTCCTTACTATGGCAAGCATCTGCCGGAGTTGATCAAAGGAGGTATTTCTGTTGAGATACACCATAAGCTTTTCGATGGAGCAGATCACTCACTTACGGAAAGAATGATCACCAACAGCACTGAAATAACATTCAATAATAGCAGTGTGCTTATCCCGCCGGTGCGTGAGTTTTTTCTTTACTTAGTGAAGCATCTTGACAAGCATGAAAAAAACGGCGAATCGCAGTTACGCTTATATACCGACCTCTTTTGTATGGTTGATAAATATGAAAAAGAGCTTTTAGATACGGCGCTATATAAAGAAGCAGAAGCAGCCGGACTGGAAAAAGAATTGGCAGCTAAACTTTTTCTTCTGAAGCACTATTGGGAAATTTTTATTCATCCGGCACTGGAAACATTAATTAATGAAAAGACCCCGGATAATACCACTCAGTTATTCAAAACTTTCTTGTCACAGCCGAAGGGACATCCGGTATTATATAACCGGGCAGACAATTACTGCCAGACAATAAAACAGATACAGGGATTACACCGCAGGATGATTTACATACTTGGCGACCTCTTTCCATCACTAAGGTTTATGAAGAAGAGGTACAGTACGAGGAGTAAGTTAGGGGCTTTATTGTACTATCCGCATCGGTTGGGGAAACTAATGTATTTAATACGAATTACACGAATTTAGACGAATTTCACGAACGGTTAATTCAAAGCATACACAAGTCTTTTATACATCAATGCAACCCATTACCCGCTTTTTTAGTCTTATCTATAACAAATAATCTTAAAATTGAGAATGATTTTTGGTATATTTATTAAATTATTGTAGTTTTGAAAGTGGTAAAGTCAGCTCATTAACAACATGAAGAAGATTTACAAAAAGCCTGAAATAAAAAAGATCGATCTGGATAATTCGATCTCACTTGTTATGCAGACCACCACCCCTGTCAACCCCACTCCCCGTGGTGGTGGTAAAGGAAGTGATGATTCACCGTTTGATGATGATAAGCCATTTGGGTAAGCCAACTTCATTATTTTTTATTCATAATTTTATTTTTGCCATTCGCCTTACGTTTTCATCCTTGTGATGTTACTGGGTGCTGGGTGCTGGGTGCAAGGTTTTGGCTTTTAACCTCAAACTCAAGGTAAAAGTAAAAAGATAAAAGTAAAAATTCGCAACTTAACTCGTAACCCGGAACCCGCAACTCTTTAGTAGTCCTTCCTGTCTTCCTCTTTCAGGGTTTTATCAGGTTCATCTTTTGCTAGTCTGCGGATCTTTATATTGAAAGCAGCCATGAAGATACTCATAAAAGGACTGATGAGGTTAAAAAATGCAAAAGGAAGATAGGAGAGGGTAGGTACTCCCAGAATCCTGGCTTGTGTTGCCCCGCCGGTATTCCAGGGAATAAGGGGTGCGGTTACCGTGCCGGCATCCTCCAGGGTCCGGCTGAGCACCTCTGGTTTTAAACCCATGTTTCTGAAGGCTTTGAAATACATCCTGCCCGGAACAACGATTGAGATATACTGGTCTGATGCGGTAATATTGAAAAAAACACATGTGGCTACTGTTGAAGCGACAAGTGAGCCTGTTGATTTTGCAAATTTTATAACACTTTGGGTTATCCTTATTAGTAAACCGGCTGATTCCATAACCCCTCCAAAAACCATTGCCGCGATAATTAGCCAGATTGTGTCCAGCATACCTGCCATCCCGTTGGTGGTAAGAAGCTCATTTACAGCTTCATTTTGAGTGGTGATAGCAACAGTTCCGAACATTGATTTTATCACTGCAATGTATGATTTTAACATGTAGCATCCCTGGATATCTGTTATCTGGTGTATGATTTCAGGTTGAAAAATAACTGCAAATATCCCACCCAAAAGGGTTCCCGCGAAAAGTGACGGTAAAGGAGGAGCTTTCATTACGATAATAAAGATCAGTAAAGCAGGAACAAGAAATAACCATGGGGTAACATTAAAACTTGTTTCAATAACGTGGCTAAACTCTCCCATATTGGTTTGCACGGTGTCAAAATTGTAGGTAAATCCTATGATCAGGAAAATGATAAGAGTTATCAGCATTGACGGACCGGTTGTCAGTGTCATATACCGGATATGTGTAAACAGATCGGTGCCGGACACTGCCGGGGCGAGATTGGTTGTATCAGACATGGGTGACATTTTATCCCCGAAATAAGCTCCGGATATGATAGAACCCGCCACGATACCTTCATTTATACCCATAGCACTTCCGATCCCGATAAGTGCAATACCGATTGTTGCAATAGTTGACCACGAGCTGCCGGTGGCAAGTGAGACTATTGAGCATATTACCACGGAGGCAAACAGGAAAATACCCGGATTGAGGATTTTTAAGCCATAATAGATCATTGCCGGAACAACTCCGCTGATCATCCATGTGCCTGCCAGGGAACCGATCAGGAACAGGATAAGAATGGATGGCATGGCTGAATTGATGCTTTTAACAATACTTTTTCTTATGGATTTCCATTCAAGACCTAGCCGGCTGGCAATTAACCCTGCAATGGCGGATGCAAAGATCAACGCCATCTGGTTAGCCCCGGATAATGTGTCATCACCAAAAAACAGGACGTTCAGGGTAAGAAAAAAGATCAGGAAAACTATGGGAATAAAAGCCTGGATTAATGAAGGCTTTTTTATATCATGGCTCATATAAGAAGTTCAAAGTTGAAAGTTCAAAAGTTAAAAGTTAAAGGAAGTTACGGGTTAAGAGTTATCAACTAATCTACCCTGATCTTTTACCGAACAGGAATCTCCTGATCTTTGAATATAGATTCTTCGAAGTATCTTCCTCGTCACCATAATATCCCTGTCCATAACCATAGCCCTGTCCATAACCATAACCGTACCCATACCCGTACCCATAACCAAAATAATAACCATATCCGTATCCATAGTAGCTGGGGATCTTAACATCGTTTACCAGGAGACTTAAGTTCTTAACATTTTTTTTGTTATATAGTTCATCAATATATTGAACAACATTTTTAGAGGAATATTTCTGACGGACGATAAAAATATTGGTATCGGTGTACTGTGTCAAAAGTATGGCATCGGTAACAATTGCAACAGGCGGAGTATCCAGGATCACATAATCGAATTCTTTTCTAGCTTTATTAAAGAATTCTTTCATTGACGGTTTTTCGAGAAGTTCCGCAGGGTTGGGAGGTATGGGGCCGGAGGATGCAATGTAAAGATTTTCAATATCAGTAGTCCGGATAACATCTTCATAACTTGTTTCATTAATCAGGTAAGTGCTCAAACCTTCATCATTATTCACATTAAAGTCTTTATGTATCTTGGGTTTCCTCATGTCTAATCCCACGAGCAGGGTTTTTTTGCCGGACATGGCAATAATAACAGAAAGGTTTGTAGCCACAAAGGTTTTTCCTTCACCGCTTATGGTTGACGAAATTGAAATTACATTCCTTTCTTTTTCGGGTAACAGATACTGAATACTGGTTCGAATGGATCTGAATGATTCGGCTATGGATGACTTTGGATTTTGTATTACCGGGAGGTCAGATTCACCGTGATTATGCCCAATAGATCCGAGAATAGAAACATTTGTATTGTTTTCAATATCAGACCTGTCAATAATCTTGTTATTGAAATAATCGAATAGCAGGATGATAAATAGAGGAATTGCTAATCCAATAACCAGTGCTATCATATAGTTCATTGAATTCTTTGGTGAGACTTTTGTCGCATTCTCAACGCGGGCTATATCAAGGATCTTATTATTAGGAATGTTTGATGCCTGAGCAATTCCTGATTCTGCCCTTTTCTCCAGCAGATATGTGTAAATATCATTATTCAGATTGAATTTTCGTTCAATTCCAATGAGTTCTCTCTCAGTAGCAGGTAATTTCCTTACCTCTTTAAGGACTTCCTCTATTCTTATGTCCATATCAACCATCGCGATATTAGTGGAATGGATCAGGTTTTCTAAATTTTCCAGGAGTCCTTCTATGGTATTTTTCAACTTTCGGGTTGTAATATCTATTAAAGGGTTATTTTCTTTCGCGGCAAAAAGCAACTCTGCTTTCTTAGAATAGAGGTCAGATAATTGTGTTAGAAGTGACATTAATACAGGATCGTTTATACCCACGACCGAAGGGGCTATAATATCTTTGAAGTCCGACTTACTTTTAATATAATCAAGAAGATAATTATAGTATTTAAGTTTAATATCAAGCTGATTTCTTTCTTGTTGAAATGATTCAAGCTTTTCAAGAACCGCAGACCCCTCTCTGCTAATGTCAAGGATCTTATGGGATTGCCTGAATTGCATTAAATTGGATTCAGCCGATGTGAGCGAATCGGTAATTTCCATTAACAGATCGTCAATAAACTTAATAGTATTAACAGCAGTCAGGTTCTTTTCCTCCAGATCAGATCTGATAAATACTTCCATAAGCTTATTTAGATAGTCGACTTCCTGCCGGGCAACATACCCCTGGGTAGAAAGAGTCAGTATTGAACTTTCTTTATCGGTTACCGCAACACTAAGTTTGCTTCTATACCTGCTGGTGAGTGAATTAAGACTATTGAATATGAAATAGTACTTTCCGGATGACAGGTTTTCAGTGGAAAAATTCATTTTATCCCTTAAACCGACCGTAAAGTTAAAATCTTCGTTGATAAAGGGTTCGCCGAATTTCATTCGTTTTTTAATATTGGATTCTTCATCAATCTCCAGTTCATATTCCATTTCTGAAATAATATTTATATAAACCGGGTATCCGTATCGTTGAGCGACTGATGTATCGGGCTTTACAATTATCGGTGATTGGATATAAAGTTTGGATTCTGCAATTCCCCTGCGTCCTACATTAACAAAGGTTATCTTGAAATCATCCAGTTCCTTCATAACTTTTTGGGCAAGGGAATATGATTTCAGAATACCAATTTCGTTCTGTATATTCTTGCGGTTGCTGAACATATCAACACTTTCAATGATTCTTTCAGCACCTATGAGTCCACCCCCTTTTTCTTCATCTCTGACAATAACCGTAGCATTGACACTATATATTGGTTCAGAATACCTGTTTATCAGATATGCACTTGTAATGGTGAGGAATAGCGATAATGCAAACCAATACCAGTTAGAAAGTATCTTGAAAAGAAATTTCTTAATATCAATATTTTCTTCCTGGTAGATATGGTCGGTGCCGTATTCCATTCTATGCTATAAATTAATAAAATTTAAAATCAATACAAGAGTGCTTATGGTTGAGAGAAATATAGAAAGTGTGGGGGCATTGATCCTAAACATTTTGGTGCTGATAGGTTCCACGTAAACGATGTCATTTGGAAGCAGGAAAAATCCTTCAGAAGAGAGAACCTTACTACTTGTAAGATCGATCCTGAAAGTTTCAGTTCCTGATTTTGTTGGTCTGATAATCAGAACTTTTTTCCTGTTGCCATAATCAGTGATATCTCCTGCCATTGCAATTGCTTCAAGCACTGTTAACTGGTTATTATAATTCCTGTACATACCGGGCCCATGAACTTCACCAAGAACCGAAAACTTAAAACTTATAAGTTTAACAACAACAGATGAGTTCTTAAGGATATCATCCGCATGTGACTGAATTATGTTTTTAGCTTCTTCAACTGTTTTGTATAATACATTTACATTACCGATAATAGGTAAATCAATATTACCGGAGTCGTTTACGCTATAACCATTGATAAAAAGGCTGGTTTCATTCTGGAAAAGGTTTTGCTGATACCTTCCGGATGTTAAATTAAAAATTTCGTTTGCTTCCTGATTCATACTATATATTCTAATATAAAGTATGTCCTGCTTTTGTATCTTATAATCGATTGATTGTTTAAAAAAAATATTGTCTTCAGTCCCGGCATCCACATCCTGGAGATATAATAATTCCTTTTGGCTTGTACATGAGCTAAACAGAAGGGATAAAGCAATAATGACTTGAAAAAACCTTTTCATTTTTAAGAGAAATTTAAAACGTCTAAAATAACTAAAATTCTTAATACACTTTACCACAAACATAACCATAATCTCTATTTGTAGCAAATAAAACGGTTTAGTATAATTGGTTATATGGATGGGGGAAAATGTGATTGATTTTTCTTAACTTTGACAATAGTTGAGTGAGGTGAGTAAGTTGAGTAGTTGAGTGGGTGAGTAAGTAAGGAAGAAAGGTAAAAGTGAGGAAAGAAAAGAAGAAAGTAAGAAGAATGGAGGAAGGAGAAGAGCAATAGTTGCGTTTTTTTGTTAGTTTTCCAGTAGTAGCTAAAATTATGGAGTTAGATTTCGATTTTTTTTCAATTGAACCGGGAGAAAAACACCCGAAACAGGGAAGGATACTGATCTCTGAACCTTTCCTCAGGGATCCATATTTCAAACGTTCCATTGTTTTTCTGACAGAGCATAATAAAGAGGGAACTATTGGATTTGCCCTGAACAAACCGGTACAAACCCCACTTAATGAGGTGCTTGAAGGCTTTCCTGATATCGACGTTAAAGTATCGCTGGGAGGACCCGTTGGGACCAACACAATTCATTATCTGCATACAATGGGTGATATTATTCCCAAAAGTGTGCAGGTTTATAAAAATATCTTTTGGGGTGGTGATTTTAATGCTGTTAAAACTCTTATAACTACCGGGAAGCTTGATAAATCTCAAATAAGATTTTTTATTGGATACTCAGGATGGAAACCAGGACAACTTGAAAATGAAATTTCTGAGAATTCCTGGTTAATTACTGAATTGGAACCTGGTTTTATTATGCGTGATCCTGATGAGAATATCTGGAAGGAGATATTACAAAAATTAGGTAAAAAATATAGAATGTGGGCTGATTTTCCCGAAAACCCGGGGATGAATTGATGGAAGAAGGGGATAAAGGGGATAGAGGGAATAGAGGGGATAGAGGGAATAAAGGGAATAAAGGGAATAAAGGGAATAAAGGGAATAGATGGAATAGAGGGAATAGATGGAATAGAGGGAATAAAGAAATAATGGAAGAATGGAAAGATGCCCGCCTGACCGGACGGGCAGGGAAGAGTGTAATATTGGAAAACTTTTTATCTTTCTAATAGCTAATAGCTTATCTGTGATAGTATATCTAGCAGATTTTGGTTTGGTTTTATTTTGATACCTGATAAACCAACTTGTTTTCCAGCCTCAATATCTCTCTCATTATCACCAATCATGTAAGATTTGTCAGGATCAATATTGAAACGTGCCAGAGCTTTTTCAATGAGTAAAGGTTCAGGTTTTCTGCATAGGCATTTTTCAATATCAGAGTGATGCGGACAATAGTAAAATTCTTTTATATCTATCCCTTCAATTTCAAATTGCTTTTTTAGCTCACTATGGATCTTTTCAACATGTTCTTTTGTATAAATTTGTTTTGCTATTCCACCCTGGTTTGTAATTATAATCAATAAAAATCCCATATCAGTGAATCTTTTCAGGGCATCGACAACTCCATTATTTATTCTAATATCGTCTGTTTTATAGATATAGTAATGTCCGGCTTCATTGAGCAGAACCCCGTCACGGTCAAGAAATATAGCTTTTTGCATTTTGTTAAGTTAAGTAAGTAAAGTTAGTAATTTAACTCTTCACGATTCACAATCCCAATTGCTGAAAAAACAGTTTTATTAATCCGGGATCAATAAAAATCGGAAATATAAAACCAAAAATTGCTCCAAGAAAATGGGCGTCATGGTTAATATTGTCTTTGCCTCTTTTGCTCATATACTGTGAATATACCAGGTACAAAATACCTGCAATAATTCCGGGAAGGGGTATAAAGTAAAGGAATAATTTATTAAGTGGTGCAAAGAAAATACTGGTGAAAACTATAGCAGATACCGCACCTGAAGCTCCTACGGAATTATAAAATGTATCTTCTTTGTGTTTCAAAAGCGTTGTGGTTGTGGCGAATAGAATACCTCCGGCATATAACAATAAGAAACTAATATTAGGATTCTTAAGCAATCCGGCTATCGCGAGTTGTTTAAAATATTGTTCAACTATAGTGCCAAATGAAAATAAAACGATCATATTAATGATAAGATGCATCCAGTCGGCATGCAAGAAAGCATGGGAAAAAAGGCGGTAGTATTCTTTTCTGTGATATACCCGGTAAGGATTAAATTGCATCTTTGACATAAGACCAGGACGACCAAAAGAAATAATAGTAATAACTGAAGTGATAATTATTATGCCTATTGTCATTAAGTTAAAAGTTGAAAGTTGAAAGTCAAAAATATAATATGCTGATAATATATCCAAGTGAAAGTCTATTTGTTGATTTGTGGATAAGTTTATTTGTAAGATTAAGTAATGATAAACATATTAACCTCTAAACTCATACATTTATAAACTATTTATCACCTCATCGCCTCATTACTTCATCACCTCATCACCTCATTACACTAATGCAATATTTTAAAGATCAATTCTTTCAACAAATTCCCGGAGTCAATACCGGTATTGCCCCAGCCCTTTGATTTCAAATCATACTCTCTCAGTAATGAAATTATTTCAACAAGTTTATGTGAGCTGTAATTGCTTGCTGCTTTCTTATATTCATTTACAAAAAATGGATTAATTTTTAGTTCAGAGGCTACTGTTGCAGATGACTTGTTTTTCAAGGAATGGTAGGCCAGAACCTTGCTGAAAAAGAAATTCAGAGATGAAATAGTAAGTGTAATTGGATTATTTTTCGGGTTTGCTGCAAAATAGTTAACAATACGATTTGCTTTAAGAATGTCTTTAACGGATAAAGCATTTGTTAGTTCAAAATTGTTGAAATCTTTGCTTATCCCAATATTTTCTTCAATAGTTTCAAGATCAATTTTTTTGATATCCGGTGAAAGTGCAATAAATATTTTTTCCAGTTCACCGACTATCTTACTGAGATCAGATCCCAGATATTCGGTTAACAATAATGAAGCTTCAGGTGTAATATAATAATTGCGTTCCTTCAAATAGTTGCTTATCCAATCAGGTATTTTATTGTCATACAGCTTATTGGATTCGAACACCAAACTTTTTTCTTTCAATAGATTATACAATTTTTTTCTTTTATCAAATTTCTTGTATTTGTATGCAATAACCAGCAGGGTTGACTTAAGCGGGCTTTTTACGTAATAAATTAAATCTTCAAGTTTATCCAGATATTGAGCTTCCTTAACAATAACAACCTGATTATTTGCCATCATAGGGAATCTTTTAGCTGCATTTATTATTGTTGGGACATTGGTGTCACGGCCATAAAAGATAGTCTGATTAAATGATTTATCTGATTCGGAGAGGATATTATCAACTATATAATTCGTTATCTTATCTATGTAGTAGGGTTCTTCTCCATGGAGGAAATATATGGGTTTAAAATTCTTATCTTCAAGATCCTGAATGATTTGGTTGTAGGTCATCTATTAAAATTTAAGATGTTTCATTGAGGAACCTTTATTGATCAATTCCAGCAATGAATCTATTCCAATTTGCAAGTGTTCTTCCACAAAGCTGTATGTTACTTTTTTATCACTTTTTGTTGTTTTAATTCCGGTTGAAATCATTGGTTGGTCTGATACTAACAGAAGTGCGCCTGATGGAATACTATTGACGAATCCTACGGTAAATATAGTCGCAGATTCCATATCAATTGCCATAGCTTTTGTCTTTCTAAGGTATTTCTTGAACCTTTCATCATATTCCCAAACCCGGCGGTTAGTTGTATAAACAGTACCGGTCCAGTAGTCACGTCCATGATCACATATTGCAGAAGAAACTGCTCTTTGCAGGTTAAAAGCAGGTAACGCGGGGACTTCGAGAGGGAGATAATCGTTTGAAGTACCATCGCTTCTGATAGCTGCAATAGGGAGTATCAGGTCGCCAAGTTTGTTCTTCTTCTTCAGTCCTCCACATTTTCCAAGAAAAAGGACAGCTTTTGGGCGAATTGCACTTAACAGATCCATTATTGTTGCAGCATTAGCACTTCCCATTCCAAAGTCAATGATTGTAATACCCCTGGCGGTTGCATTTATCATATTTTCTTTTATCCCTTTTATCGGTACATTACACCAACGGGCGAATAATTCAACATAATATGAAAAATTTGTTAGTAATATGTACTTGCCAAAACTATCGAGATCAATACCTGTATATCGCGGTAACCAGTTTTCAACTATTTCTTTCTTTGTTTTCATAATACATATTTCAAATTATTCTCTATTTGTAAAAAAGAATAAGTTATTTTTGCGAAGATAGTAAAAACAAGTATACAATTTGGAGAATTTAAGCTTACCGGCATATGATTTCAGGTATATTGTAAAAGAAAATAAAAAGTATATTTTCGATATAATAAGAAAGAAATATGTCTTGCTAACACCAGAAGAGTGGGTAAGGCAAAACTTTATACGTTACCTGATAAATGAAAAAGGTTACATTCAATCGTTGATACGGGTTGAGATGTTTTTTAAATTGAACCGGCTTGCAAAAAGAGCGGATATTGCATTATTTAACAGGAACGGGCAACCAAAAGTACTTGTCGAATGCAAATCTCCCAAAGTAACGATCAATCAGGTTGTTTTTGAACAGGTGGCAAGATATAATTTAGGTTTCAAAGTTGATTTCTTAATAGTGACTAATGGATTGCAACATTATTGTTGCAAGATGGATTATAAGCAAAAAGCATATTCTTTTCTGAAAGAAATACCTGGTTTTGAGGAAATGGAATAGAGGGAATAGAGGGAATAGAGGGGATAAAGGGGATAAAGGGAATAGAGGGAATAAATGGAATATTGGAACGTTTGAGCAAACTTGTTTGCGAAAACCTCATAGCCTGTCCCGAACTTGATTCGGGAAGCAGGTTGTGGGTAGGATTGTGGGAGCGAATAATGATGGAATGTTGGAAAAATGGGAAGAAAATAAAAGATTTATTCATTTGCTTTATTGCCGACTGCTGACTGCCGATTATTCCTTTTCACCACTGATCAGTTGAAGGAAATATTCATTTTTTCTTCCTGCCCCTGTTTTATTCCACTCTTTTTTTTCTCCTGTGATCCTGAATCCGTGTTTTTCGAATAGTTTAAGACTTGCAGTATTACCTACATCTACATTAGCAAATAATTGATGTAGTTTCAAAATTTCAAAAGAGTAGTTGATCAGGGCCTCGAGAGCTTCAGATGCATAACCCATTTGCCTGAGTTCCTCATTCATTATAAGAATACCAATACCTGCTCTTTCATGAAAGGGATCATAATCAAAGAGATCAATTGTTCCTATGGTCTGCTCAAGTATTTTAATATGCAGATCGATCATAAATCGCTGTTGCTTTGTTTCATAGATGTCTTTATGAGAATTCTCAATAAATTGCCTGAGAATAAACTTTGAAAAAGGGGAAGTGGTATTGCCTGCCTGCCAGACAGAAGTATTATTTTCCCATTCGTAGAGTAATTCAAGATCTTCCGGCTCAGGGGCTCTGAGTGATATATTTTTGTTCTTTAGATAGTTTTTATCCAATTGTCCGGAGATTTTTTACGTTCTTCCGACTCTGCCAGGAACACCTGCGGCGCACTCTGGCAGGTCTATTATATCTTTATTCTTCCCTTTTTAACTTTTTACTTTCAACTTCTTCTATTCCTCCATTTGCCGGTAAACTTTTTTAATAAATATTTGTTCAGGATATCCCATATTTATTATGTCCGTTCTATGTTGTTCAGCTTCTTCAAGAGTTCTTAGTCTGCCTGTTGTATAACGATAAAACAGGTCTTTTCCGAAAAGAACTTTCACATCATCAAGTCCTATAAAAAAAGAAATATCAACAGGGTTATAAAGTGCCATAAGTTGAACGGTAAAGTATAAAATCTCTCTGTTATCTTCATCAGTTTCATTAACATCTTTTGTTTCAACATCTGTAATGAGTAATGAAGAGTCAATTGATTCGATTACAGTTACCTTTGAGAAGTCTATGTTAACCGGTACAGGTTTCTCTTTAACAAACGTACTATCAGGTTCCAGTCTGACATCAATAGTTATTATAGATTCCGGACTATCCTCATCAAGGGAAAGTTCTTTTGTTTGTTTGAAATATCCTATCCCTTCATAAAAAAGTTCATAATCTCCAGTACCGGTAATAAAACTGTATAGTCCGGTAGTTTTATTCGGGTAACTTACATCAATAGTATCGTTGCTGATGGTATCAATAAGACTGATTGGGAAATCCTCATTAAACAAAATTGCAGGATCCGGTACACTTATTATTCCTCTAATCTCAAAAACAAGTTCAATTTTCTTCGAGAAGAGATTTATTTTGAATATTTCTTTCTCTTTATAACCTGTAAGCATTGAATAATAAGCAATTGTTCCATTTCCAATGGGCTGGAAAAATAGATCATCATCGGTGCTATTAATTGGATAACCTATATTTTCAGGTTTTTGCCAGGTGTTGCTTTTCTTTTTTGCCTTAAATATATCGTATCCTCCTATGGTGTAATGACCTTCGGAGCTGAAAAACAGGATAGAATCATTATTGGTTAGGAAAGGAGTGCCTTCATTGAAAGGCGTATTTATTGAAGTCCCGAGATTATTAGCAGGACCCCATGTTCCATCAGATTGTAATTCAGACAGATAAATGTCTGTTCCTCCTTCTCCTGCATCCCGGTTACTGGTAAAGAATAATGTATTACCATCTTTACTGATACTTGCATGTGACTCGTAATATTTTGTATTGATATTATTGTTAAGCTTCATTATCTTGCTCCAGGTACCATCGGAATAATTACTTACATAAATATTTCCAACAAAGTCATCCGCTTTGTAGATGAATAATTGTGTGCCATCATAATTAAGAGAGGAAGATGAGATATCTCTTTGATTTGAGAGCTGACTGGTTATTTCGGTTGGAGGGCTCCATTTACCACTAACTTTTTGTGACATATAAATAGAATTTTCTTCTCCCATTTCACATGTATAAACCATAGTATTCCCATCTCCTGAAACAGCCGGTCTGTGATTAATAGCAACAATATTTATTTTTTCCCCGAGGGTTTTCTTAGTGAAATCCAGTGGGGTTTCCATTAATTTTTTTGCATTTTTACATGCCATAATCTCCTGATCAACAAAATCGGAATTAACCATTCTACCCTCACCTGATAACAGATCCTTGAACTTTGCATATGTTAAGATGGCTTTATCAAGGTTGTTATTGATCCGGAATGCATTACCAAGTGAAAAATATGCATCCAATGGTGCCCTTTTTTCATTGAACCGTGTTACTTTGGCTCCATATTCAGAATTTGTTATGGCACTTTGAAGGAAGGGAATGGCTTTTGTCTTTTCATGAGGTATATGTAGATAACAATTACCTATCTTATATTGAATATTGGCATTTTCAGGCATCATCTGGTTTAAAACCATATATATCTCATTAGCCTTTTCATATTCACCGTATAAATAGTGAGATTCGGCTACAATAAAGAAATCTCTCATCTGGGACTTGCTCTGGGCAAGTGACACAGACATGCTAAGCCAGACGAAAATAGCTAATAAGTAAAATATTTTTCTCATACCTGAATCATCTAAATATAAACAAATATATTGTTTAAAAACAATTATTTTATAATGGTTTCTCTAAACTTTGAAATACTTTTAAGGACTATTCTTCATATTTAAAGTAATAATTTCCTGATTCGGTTACATAAGTGAACTTACCTTCTGCTTTGTTAAAGTATATTGTAGCGATAACTTTGTTTGTTAATTTATCTATAATTCTGATATTGAAATTTTTATCTATTATTAAAATTTTGCCATTCATGTCAACAGGTCCGGAAAACTCACTATCGGTTTTATCTTCATCAGGTATGATTTTTATCCTGTATATATCTTTATTACCAAGCCCCTCACGGCTGATTTTTGATATATAACCAATGTATCCATTTCCTACAGGATTGTAAAAAATATTATCACTTGTTGTATTTACCGGATATCCGATGTTAGTCGGATTGTCCCATTTACCGTTTTCTTTCAATCCCGAGTAAAATATGTCGAAGCCTCCCATGTTATAATGTCCCTCCGAACTAAAATAGAGTATCTTGCCATCGGCAGAAAGGAAAGGAGTTTCTTCATTATAAATGGTATTTATTTTGGAACCAAGGTTTTCAGCGGGTCCCCATTGCCCGTTTTTCATTTTCTTTGAACTATATATATCCAGTTCCCCCTCGCCCCCTTTTTTGTTACTGGTGAAATACAGAGTATACCCATCAGAAGAAACAGTGGCATGAGTTTCAGCATGGTTTGAATTTATATTTTCACCCAGCAGTTCCATATTTGTCCACCATCCGTCTTTAAACTTACTTATATATATATCCCGGTTGTTATTACGGCCTTTTACCAGGAACAACTCTTTCCCATCATAAGAAAGACATGTAGGGACAGCATCACCATCCGAACCAACCTGTGGTGTAATATTTTCAGGATCTGTCCATTGTCCGTTAATTTTTTTCGATTGATATATAGCGTTATAAAACTTTAAATCTGTCATGAATACAATAGTATTTTCGTCCTGAGATATGACAGGATTATAATTGGCTGAAGAATTATTTATTGGTTCTCCAAGGTTTGTTTCTTTAATCTTGATAGGAATGTCCTGAATGATCTTTGCTTTTCCGCATGAACTTATTTCATTATTAACCAGGTTCAGGTTATAATTATCTTCAAAATCAGGCATATCTCTAAAGGTGTTATATGCCTCCAGGGCTTTATCCAGTTGATTATTAATTCTATAAGCTTTGCCCAGATAGAAATGAGAGTGCCATGGAGCTTGCTTTTCCTTTATCGATTTACTTTTATATTTCAGGGTGGTGTTTTGTGAAGCTTCTTCAAAAAAGGGAATTCCCTTGTATTCTTCACCCGTTATATTCAGGTAACATAATCCTATTTTATATTTTATATTATCATTCATAAGATTTGTGCCCTCAAGCTGAAGAAAATTGAATAAGGCTTCAGGATAGTCTTCAATCTGGAAAAAGAAATCACCATCATCAAGAAACTCTTCCGGTGTATTTTCTATCTGTGAATATCCGGGGAAGCAGATGACAGCTATTAGCAATAGAAAAACCAAACGTTTCATTGGTTTATTATTTATGATTACCTTCTATAATGAATATTCGATAAAATTTTATTCAACTATTTGTCTTTTTTTATTCAATTATATCAAAATTAAGAAATTGATTGGAAAAACAGAATAAAGCAAGAATTATTTGAGAAAAAAACAGTCCACAATCATCTTATCTACTTTTTATTTCCTCCTTCTATCTTCTTTAACAGTTCCCTGGTAACTTTTCTAATAAATATATCATCAGCATATCCCATTTTTCGTATTTCCTTTCTGAGTTGTTTAGCTTCTTTATAAGTTTTTAGTATCCCTGTAGTATAACGATAAAACTGGTCTTTTCCGAAAGCAACTTTCACATCATCAATTCCTGCAAAAAAGGAAACATCAACAGGGTTATAAAGTGCCATGAGTTGCACGGTATAGTATAGAAACTCTCTGTCATCTTTATCTGTCTTGTAAGTTTCTTCTTTCTTTACGGGTTTAAGTTCGGTCTTTATATTTATTTCGTCTATGGAATAATCAGAGGGTATTATAAATTCAGTTTTACCATCAGAGTATCCATTGACAGAAGCAATTACTTCGTATTTACCGGGTTTTGAGATGGAGTAAACAAATTTACCGGAGGGTAGTTTAGCTTTAGGAGATGCAATTTTTCTGGAAGTTGCAGACTCCAGAATATCAATATTTATTTCCCCCTTAGTTTCAGCGGTAAATCCGGAGGCAATAACCACACCTTTGATTTTTACCTTCCTTGGATTATTGTCAGAATAGATATTCAGATAGTAAATATCTTTGCCACCGTAACTATCCTCATTGCCAAATATTGAATAATAGGCACCAGTCCCGTTATTGTGAGGCGAAAAGAAGATGTCATCATCAGTGGAATTAATAGGGTACCCGATATTTACAGGTTTTGTCCAATTATCTGAAACAGATTTTTCAGTATAGAAGATATCAAATCCGCCTAAGTTTTCATGACCCTGAGAGCTAAAATAGAGCTTTTTACCATCACGGGTAAGAGAGGGGCAATCTTCACTGTAACAAGTATTTACAACAGGCCCTAAATTAACCGCGTTACCCCAGTCACCAGTTAACGGATTTTTTTTAGACTTGTATATATCAAGACCTCCGTAACCTTTAATCCTGCTGCTTGAAAAATATAATGTGGAACCATCCGGGGATTCAGATGCATATGATTCCCAGTATTTCGTATTTATGTTCATATTTAATTTTACAGCATTAGTCCAGACATTATCTTTGAAATAACTTACATATATATCACTGTTAAGATTGTCGTTTTTTGTCATATAAAGTGTTTGCCCGTTAGCCGATAGTGAGGAGATATAAAGATCTCCATCTGATTTGATCTGAGGGGTCAGATTAACAGGCATAGTCCATTTTCCATCAATCTTTTTACTAAGCATAATTGCATCATAAAACTTTAAACCGGTCATGAATACAATTGTATTACCATCTTGCGAAATTCCAGGGTAATAATTGTTATAGGCATCATTGATATTTTGCCCAAGGTTATATGAATCGAAGTGAGTTTTATTCTGCTTTAGTTTTTTTGCATTCTTGCATGACTCAATTTGCTTCTTAACAAAATTAATGTTAAGAGTATCAGCGGGGTGGTGAAAAGTGAGATGTTTTTCGTACATCTGTTTTGCTTTAATTATCTCGTTATTAATTTGGTATGCATTAGCAAGATAAAAATATGCATCATAAGGGGCTTTTTTTTCATTGAAATCCCCTTCTTTATATCTGTTTGTGAGATTATTAATAGCTTTTTCGAAATAAGGGATGGCTTTATCTTTTCCCCCCTGAATATTAAGATAACACAATCCTGCCCTAAAATTTAGATTAGCATTATCAGGGTATTTATCGATAAGCTGGAGGTAAAAAGGTAAAGCATCCGGGAATTCTTTATGTAATACAAAATATTCACCATCAAGGAACATCTCCTTTTCCTCGTCTTTTTGTGCAAATAGTGTTGGAATAGAAATAAAAGAAAAAAGCAGAATAATCAGCAACTTGTTCATAGATACACTTATTAACCAAATCATAACAAATTTAACAATTTATGAATGCATTAAAAATATATTTTTTCTACCTTTTTTATAAAACTCGTGTGGACTGTGGACTGCCGACTGTGGACTGCCGACTGTAGATTGTGGACTGATTAGTAACTAATCTTCAGATCTTCAGGAATCTTGTTAATATACTCAACAGAAACATTTTCAGGAATATTCAAAAAATTAAAACAAACGCGTCTGTTAAATTTTCTGCCGAAGGAATTGTCAGTTCCGTCAGGATTCGTATTTTTTGCAACAGGGTGTATTTCGCCTTCCCATTTGACATCAAGCCGTTTAGAAGTAATTCCTTTCTTTATCAGGTAGCTTTGAACAGATAAGGCACGTTTTTGTGATAGACTAATATTATACTTATTACTGCCTATTGCATCGGTATGACCAATAATTACCAAATTAGCAGAGCTAACCCGAGTTAGAAGTTTAAATACAAGGTCGAGTTGCCGGGTTGAAGTTTTTGAGAGTCCATAATCATCAAATTGGAATAGAATACAATTAATCTCGAAAATTTCCTGTTTCTTTTCTGCCGGTATATCCGTTGTAATAGTGCCCTCAATAATAGCTTTCCTTGGGTTTGAAGCATTGAATTGTTCGATTTTAATAATATTCAAATCGTTTGTTTTATCGAAAATGTCGGCAGTATACCCGATAAATTTATTTTTAGTGGGACAGTAAAAAATATCATTTTTAGTTGTATTAACCGGATACCCAAGGTTTTGAGGTGTGCTGAATTTATTGTTTTTAATACTGCTTCTAAAAATATCATATCTTCCCATGTTATTATGTCCTTCTGAGCTGAAGTATAACATATCCCCATCAGGTGAATAAAATGGTGTGCTTTCGTTATATGGAGTGTTTATCACTGGTCCCAGGTTTTGCGGACTATCCCAGTTTTCATCTGTTAAAGATGAAATATACAGGTCATATCCTCCTATACTACTTCCGCGGTTACTCGAGATTATCAGAAAATGGCCATCGGGTGATTCACATGCGTGTATTTCATCACTTAATGTATTGATTTGATCCAGGGAATTTATTTTAGACCATTTCCCTTCTGTAAAGCGACTATAGTATAAGTCATAATCAATGTTATTTAATTTCCTGGTTAGGTAAAGCACATCACCGTCATAAGAAAGAGAAGTAATCAGAAAGAAACCGTCAGATTCAAGTTCCATAGTAATATTCCTGGGTTCAAGCCAATTCTCGTTTTGTTTTTCCGAGAAGTATATGGCTTTATAATATTTCCGATCGCTAATAAAAGCCATTTTTTCATTGTTACCTGAGAAGACGGGATTATAAATACTAATCCCTGTTTTATTAAATGGTAAAAAGGTTTTATCAACATCTAATGGCGTATTTATTAATTTCAGAGCGGTAGAAATGCTATTAAGCTTTCTGTTTATTGTTTCCGGATCCTTACCGGTTGCAATAATATGGGATTTGTACTTTTTGTACTTTGCTGTGGCTTTGTCAAGTAAATTATTCATCTGGTATGCTTCACCAAGCAATAAAAGTACTTCATATGGAGCTTCAGTTTCAAGATAGTTCTGTGTTTTAAAGTCAGTTGTAACAGATTTTTCAGCATCTTCGAGCAAGGTAATAGCACTACTTGATTTTCCAGGTATTTCAAGATATGTTCGGGCAAGTTTATATTTAATGTGGGCAGTTTTTATTCCTTTTTCTAATAAAGCTTCATAGTATGTTACTGCTTTTTTGAAATTACCATTATTAAATTCAAAATCAGCGCTATAGAAAATGCTTTCCTCATCAAATGTTTCCTGTCCTGAAAGCAGAGTGAAAGGAATGAATAACAGAATGATATATGCGAAAATAGATCTCATTTTTTATTTAGAAATTAATAAGATAAAGCTTCTGCAATAAATCAAAGTATCTATTACTCTGAAATCTTAAGTTTATCCGGGATAATAATTTTCTCTGGAATTATAAATTTATTATCAGATTGAAGAATAATCGCTACTGCTCTTCTGTTAAATTGTCTTCCCTTTGGTGAATCCGATCCATCAGGAAACTTATTAATTGCTATTGGATTATCTTCTCCTGCACTTGTTGATTTCAATCTTTCTTTTCCAATTCCTTTAGAAACCAGTAATTTAATAACTTCTGCCGATCTGTTCTTTCCGAGTTTAATGTTATAATTACGACTGCCTATAAAATCGGTATATCCTCTGATTTCAAGTTTCAGATCCTGATTTTCCGTAAGGATCCGGAATAGCTCATCTATCTTATAAGTTTCTTCCTTTCTTATTGAAAACTTATCAAAACCGAAAAAGATATTGGGAAGAATAATATGTTCTTTCTTTATGGGTTTGAGTTCGGTCTTTATATTTATTTCGCTTATGGAGTAATCCGTGGGGATAGAAAATTCAGTTTTACCATCAGAATATCCATTGGCAGAAGCAATTACTTCATATTTTCCGGGTTTAGATATGGAATAAACAAATTTACCGGAGGGAAGTTCAGCCTCAGGAGATGCAACTTTTTTGGAAGTTGCCGACTCCAGAATATCAATATTTATTTTCCCCTTAGTCTCAGCGGTAAATCCGGAGGCAATAACTACACCTTTGATTTTTACCTTCCTTGGATTGATGTCAGAATAGATATCCAGATAGTAAATATCTTTGTCACCATAATTATCCTCATTGCCAAATATTGAATAAAAGGCTCCTGCCCCGTTATTGTAAGGCGAAAAAAAGATATCGTCATCAGTGGAATTAATTGGGTACCCGATATTTACAGGTTTAGTCCAATTATTTGAATCAGATTTTTCAGTATAGAAGATATCAAATCCGCCCAGAATTTCATGACCCTGAGAGCTAAAATAAAGCCTTTTACCATCCTGGGTAAGAAAAGGACAATCTTCATTGAAAGGAGTATTTATAACAGGTCCTAAATTAACCGGTTCATCCCATTCACCGGTTTCCGGATTTTTGTCAGACTTATATATATCAAGACCTCCGTAACCTTTAGTCCTGCTGCTTGAAAAATATAGTGTGGAACCATCCGTAGATTCAGATGCATGTGATTCCCAGTATTTCGTATTAATGTTTTTATTTAATTTTACAGCCTCTGTCCAGACACTATCATTGAAATAACTTACATATATATCACTGTTAAAATTATCATTTTTTGTCATATAAAGTGTTTGCCCATCAGCTGACAGGGAGGAGACATAAAGATCTCCATCTGATTTAACCTGAGGTGTCAGATTAACAGGCACAGTCCATTTCCCATCTGCTTTTTTGCTGTATAATATTGCATCATAGAACTTTTGGCTGGTCATATATACAATTGTATTGCCATTTTGCGAAATCCCAGGGTAATAGTTGGCATATGCATTATTGATATTTTGCCCAAGGTTATATGAATCGAAGTAGGTTCTATTCTGCTTTAGTTTTTTTACATTCTTGCATGACTCAATTTGCTTATTAACAAAATCAATGTTAAGTGTATCACCAGGGTCGAGAAAAGTGAGATATTTTTCGTAGGTCCGTTTTGCTTTAATTATCTCGTTATTAATTTGGTATGCATTAGCAAGATAAAAATATGTATCATAAGGGGCTTCTTCTTCTCTAAAATCCCCTTCTTTATATCTGTTTGTGAGATTATTAATGGCTTTTTCGAAATAAGGGATGGCTTTATCTTTTCCCCCCTGAATATTAAGATAACACAACCCTAACCTATAGTTAAGATTAGCATTATCGGGGTATCTCCCGATAAGCTGGAGGTAAAAAGGTAAAGCATCCGGGAATTCTTCATACAACATGAAATATTCACCATCAAGGAATATCTCTTTTTCCTTGTCTTGTTGGGCAAATAGTGTTGGAATAGTAATAAAAGCCAGAAGCAGAAAAATCAATAACTTTTTCATGATACACATGTTAACCAATTATAACAAAATTAATAATTTATGGACGCATTCAAAAATTATTTTTCCTACTCTCTTAATAAATTTCGTTTTATAGAGAATTTGGTAAATTGTGTACTATTCCTTATGCTTTTTTTTTCGTTGAATGTAAAAGAAAATAATAGCTACCAAAACGAGTGATAGCCCCCAGGCAATTCGTCTTCGGGCGTTCCTGGCTTTTTCTTTTGTTGAAGAGATATAGCTGGTAATTTTTTCTTCGTCTAACTGACTGCCGGAAACTATTTTAGTAATTATATTTACTACATCTTCACTGGTAAATTTCTCAGTTGAAGATTTTTGTAATAAATATTCAATTAAATCATCTGCATTGGTTATTTTCATCTCTTCATGGTTCAAAGTCTGAAGAAATAAATTAAGTTCTCCGTCAGATTCAATTAATAACTTATTGTGGAAGTTTTTTACTTCAGGATTACCATTTAGTGCTATTGAATAAATGAGTAGTTGAAAATCTTTTTCTTTAATATTTTTTTGCTCAACTTGCCTGGAAAGATATTCATATAATTGCGATGATGTTTGTATTTCCGGGCCAGGAATCTGAAGGGTATCAAGGATTTCCTTCAAATCGCCGTAAGCATATTTGGTTAATGATTCTTTGAAAGTTATTAATAGATCCCGATTGTGAAGATCATCGATAATAAATATTGATTTAACTTCTTCTTCTGTAAATGCTGATGATATGCCTGCCTTTTCTGTCAGATGCTGCATCAATTCATCAGGCGTGCTAATATTTTCTTTCTGCAGATCAATTTCATCAATGACATTGCTTATATCTTTTTCTGTATTGACAGCAATAAAATTTCTGAAATCTTCAATTTCAATAATACCATCGTTTGCTCCAATTGTTACTATCTCTTCCAATTCATTTTTTGGGATTGATTGTTTGGCAAGATATTCAAATAATTCTTCAGAGGTTCCAATCTCTTGATCTTTAAGGTTGATATCTTCAAGAACAGCTATCAGATTATCACTTTTTGCAAGGTTTTTAAGAGTTCCGAGCAGACCTGTAAGTTCTTCAGATGGTTCTTCCTTTCGACTTTTTGAAATTAAATCTGCAACAGGTTTTTTGACCGGTGGGATGAATGATATTTCAGTTTCTTTTATGGTTTGATTGCCAAATTGATCTGTAAGCGTAAATTTCAGTTGGTTATCACCTTCAAGCGGAATAGCTTTGTAGGCAAATAAAGTGTCTGTGATGTAAAACGTGTCAGCTTTTTGTAATAAGGAGTCTTGAAAGTAATGGACAATCAGCCTTGAGTTATTTTCAGTTTCAAGTTGTAATATAAGTGGCTTATTATCAGTAACAATAAAACTGGTGTCCGGTATCTCAAAATCAGCAATCAGATCCAGCGGTATCAATTCCACAGAAGGTATTTGAATCCTGTCATTTTCCTGGTTTGCTGACATAGAAATAAGTTCACTTGTCTTTTCAAGATTTGTCCCACTGAAAATCAATTCGTAATCACCGGCAATCACTTCTACAAAATATTCTCCGGTTTCTAAGTTGGGTTTAACAACAGCAATAGTATCGCCTGCCGGATAGTTGACAACATATACTCTGAATGATTCATCAAACTTCCATTTGATATTTTTTATAGATACTATACCTGACAGTCTGAATTTTCTTGGATGTTCTTCGGAAAAAATTTCCAGCAGAAAAATATCTCTTTCACCCATTCCTTCATCAGTAAACTGTGAGTAATAAGCAAAGTTTCCATCTTTTGCAGGTGCATAAAAAAGATCATCATCTGGTGTATTAATAGGATACCCCATATTTAATGGTTTTGACCATTCAACAGAATCCAGTAATGTAGAATACAAAATATCATATCCACCTGTGTTAAAGTGTCCGTATGAACTAAAAAACAAGGTTTGTCCATCTTCAGTAACAAAAGGTGTTTCTTCATTATATTCTGTATTGATATTAGGTCCAAGGTTAACTGCCGGTCCCCATTCGCCGAGCGAGTCTTTTACAGATCTGTATATATCAAGCCCTCCGTATGTTCCTTTCCGGTTGCTGGTAAAATACATTGTGTTCTCATCTTTGGTAACACAGGCATGAGATTCCCAGTATTTATCATTTATATTTTCGTTCAATTTCTCTACACTCGACCACACACCATTTGAGTAATGGCTGATATAGATATTTCCAACATAATTATCGAGTTTATAAAGGTAGAGAGTTGTCCCGTCCCACGAAAGTGCACAGGGGTACAGATCTTCATCCACTCCTAACTGGAATGTTAAATCTATAGGGTTACTCCAGGTACTATTAACTTTTTCAGAAAAGAAAACACCGTCGAAAAATTGCAGGGCCCGTGTGTAAACCATTTTTGTGCCGTTTCCGGATACAACAGGATTATAATCAGAGAAACGTGTATTTACAGGCTCTCCAAGGTTATGATATTTGAGGAATAATGGATTCTGCTGTAGTTTTTTTGCATTAAAACATGACTCCATCTGTTTATTAACAACAACCGAATCATAAATCTTTGGGTTAAGCAATTCTTTAAATATGGAATAGATTTCAAGTGCTTTATCAAGTTGTTTGTTTACCCGATATGCATTGGCCAGAAAATAATAAGCATCTACGGGTGCCTGTGTTTCCCTGAAAGAACCTTCTTTGTACTTCTCGTCTGTGTTCAAAATTGCTTTTTCCAGATATTCTATCGCTTTATCTTTCTGTCCGGGGGTGTTCAGGTAACACTGTCCGATCCTATACCTGTAATTGTCATTTTCAGGGTAAATTTTAAGCAAATCAAGATAACCCGGGAGGGCTTCATTGTATTCCTCGTACAGAACAGATGATTCCGACCAGAAGAATTTTTCTTTTAACTCTCTTTTCTTTTGTCCTGACGCAGATATAGATAAAAGAAAAGCAATAAGTAAACTGAGGTACAATGGTCTCATAAAATAACCTGTTAAATGGAATGATACGAATTTACTAATATAATAAATTGATTTAATAAATTTATGATGAACTATTAAAATAACTTGATAAAAGAAAACTGAATGCTAAATAAAGAAATGCCTAAAGTTATAAATGACTAAAATGACTAAAATTCAAAATTCTGTCTCTTCCTCCTCCTTACTTACCTACTCACCTACTCAACTACTCACCTTAATTCCCTAATTGTTTCCATTTCTTAAGGATTATCTCAAGGTCTTTTGATAACCGGTAATCTTTTGCATAAGAAAGATTAATGCGCTTAATTTCCTGCCCGGTAGAACGGGGATACAGACTCGCTGGAGTCAGCACCCCTTGTTGAACAGAATCTTTTTCCATGCTTTTTATGTCTGCTTGCAAATTGTATCCAACCCATGATTTTCTGCCTGAAATTACATAAAATATATTTACAATAAAATTATATTTTTTCTTAACAGTAAGAATCGATATGGGTAATGTTAGCAGAAATACTAATGAGATGGTCAGGTCCAGTATTCTTTTCTTACGGAGGTTCTTTTTCTTGCTAACAGCATTCAGACTGATTTCAAATATTTCACCTTTTGAATCAATTGAATGACTTCCTATGATAGATAATCCTTCAGGATGTGCAATTTTAAAATCAATGTTAAGCTGGCTTAATTTCATCATATTTTGGATAATTTCTTCAGAAGAAATTGCTTTAGCTGAAAAAATTATTTCATTTACCTTGTTTATCCTGATAATATCAGCGAGTTGATTATATGGTCCCAACGAGTCATTTTCTTCTGAGTCTTCACCCGGATGTACAAAGCCTGCAATTTTGCGCATTTGAACAAGGTCGGGAATGATTTTTATCAACCGTTGATACTCAATATGATCGGCGATTATCAATGTTTTTTTTGTATCCGGGTATAAATTAAAAATTGCGATTCCAAGTTTATTTACGAAAAACCGAAAAGTCAGTGTTAACCCCAATGCCGATATTCCTCCCATTAATATCAATGCCCTCGAAAATCTCAGGTATGACGGAAGAAGTGCGTATATTATAAGAATAAAAATTGTGCCGGTAATAATTCCTAATAGAATATTTACAGGCCTTGCAGGCTTATCATAGCCATTATTGGCATATATTGAAATTATCCATATTAATATATAAACAGGTACTACAAATTGCAGGAACTCAATAGGGTAATAATCTGCATCCTGGAATTTTATTTTTGCCCAGAATGGGGTTAGTATGAAAAAGCCTGAAAAAATCAGTAATGCATCAATTAAAGGTAAAAGCAGAGTGCCTATTGCTCTTTTAAGGATAGAAAGGCTTGCTCTGAAATAAATGGCGAGATTAATAAAAAGAAGAAAAATATGCCTGTTGCCAATTGAAAAATGTTTTTTGGCAAATATTTTCATCGCTTTATAGAATTGTACTACATAATTGATGCTGCTTTTCCTTGTGCTTTCCCCTTTATAGTGTATAATTGTTGTTCCGGGGTAATAATAGTTAGAAAAACCAGCTTTTTTCAACCTGTATGAAAGGTCAATATCTTCACCATACATAAAAAAGTTTTCATCAAGTAATCCGGTTTTGTCCAGTGCACTCATTCGAAGGAACATAAATGCGCCCGGAATTACATCAACTTTATGGGTTTCTTCAGGATTCAGGTAACCAAGATTATATTTCCCGAATAATTTTGATTTTGAAAAAAGTCGGGTAAGACCGAATATTTTAAAAAAGGCGACCCCCGGTGTTGGCAGACTACGTTTTGATTCAGGCAGAAAACGGCCTTTCCCATCAATAAGCCGGACACCTAAAGCTCCTGCATCTTTATGTTCATCCATAAACCTGATACATTTTTCGAAGGTGAATTCTTCTACCATTGTATCAGGATTTAATAATAAAACATATTCTCCCCCGGCTTTTTTAATTGCCTGGTTATTAGCCCTTGAGAAACCATAGTTTTCGTTGTTCCTGATCAGTTTTACATCAGGAAAGTTTTTCCTTATCATAGAAATTGATCCATCGAGGGAATTATTATCAACAACAAAAACTTCTGAACTAATATTTTTTAATGCTTTGAATACAGATCTTAGACATTGGTCTAAGAAAAACCTGACATTATAGTTGACAATAATTACCGAAAGCTTCATAATGCACAATGACAAGGTGAAAGGATAAAAGTAATTTAAAATGCCTAAAGTTAAAAATGACTAAAATGATTAAGAAGATTAAAATTCGGTTTTCCCTTTATAAACTTTTCATCACCTCATCACCTCATCACCTCAAAGCAACACTGCTTCACAATTCCTTAACTCTCATATCAGGATGAGAATGAAGATTCAAACAGGGTTCGGTTAACAATTGACCGCCCTAAAGTTATTTCATCTGCGTATTCCAGATCATCACCAATTGAAACACCTCTTGCAAGTGTGGAAATCTTTACTCCGGAATCTTTAAATTTCCTGTAAAGATAGAAATTGGTGGTATCCCCTTCCATAGTTGTCGGTAAAGCAAGTATTATTTCTTTCACCTGTTCTTCATTTTTGATTTTTGTTTCAAGAGTTTTAAGCATAAGGTCCCCTGGCCCGAATCCGTCAATGGGAGATATAATACAGCCTAGTACGTGGTAGATACCATGATATTGTTGAGTGTTTTCTATTGATAAAACGTCCCGGATATTTTCAACGATACAAATTGTAGAATGGTCTCGTGAGTGGTTTGCACAAATCTTACAAAGATCTGTATCGGAGATGTTATTACAACTCCGGCAGTATTTTATTTCATTATGCAATTTGATAATCGAATCTCCAAAGCTCTGAATCTCGTCTTTGTTTTGCCTTAGCAAGAAAAGAACCAGTCTTAATGCAGTCTTTTTTCCTATACCGGGGAGCTTACTGAATTCATTTACAGCATTCTCCAGTAGTTTTGAAGAGTATATATGCCCGAGCATTATAAATAATTGTCTGTTATTTGTTCAAAATTAACTGCAATTTACTGTTTAAACAATCTTTTTTCTTTTTTTTAGATGTTTTTGCTAATCTTGCGTTTCAAACTTTTGCAGGTCAATAAAGCTATTAACTATTTCAGATTATGTCACCGGGAGTTATTTTCTCAATCATTGCTGGTTATTTCTTAGTGCTTTTAATTATTTCTTACCTAACTGGGAAGAAAGCTGATAATGCTGCTTTTTTCCTCGGAAACCGTAAGTCTCCCTGGTATATTGTTGCTTTTGGAATGATTGGTGCAAGTCTGTCTGGTGTTACTTTTATATCGGTCCCCGGATGGGTTGTTGACAGCCAGTTTTCGTATATGCAGATGGTGATTGGCTATCTTCTCGGCTATCTCGTGGTTGCCAATGTTTTGATGCCTTTATATTATAAGCTGAATCTTATTTCAATATATACATATCTTGAATCCAGGTTTGGGTTCTTTTCATATAAAACAGGAGCGGCATTTTTTCTGCTTTCACGGATTATTGGTGCTGCTGTACGGTTGTTCCTTGTTGCTAATGTTTTACAAATAACTGTTTTCAGCGAGTGGAATGTGCCATTTATTGCTACTGTTGTTATAACTGTTCTGCTGATATGGTTATATACCAATAAAGGAGGTATCAGAACAATAATCTGGACTGATAGTCTTCAAACTTTATTCATGCTCCTGGCAGTAGGGTTAAGTGTATATTTTATAAGCCGTTCTTTAAATCTTGATTTTAGATCAATGGTGAAAACTGTTGCAGATCATTCCCTTTCACGAGTATTATTTTTTGATGATTGGCATGACAAGCGATATTTTCTTAAACAGTTTTTCAGCGGTGCATTTATAACTATTGTTATGACAGGTCTTGATCAGGATATGATGCAAAAGAACTTAAGCTGTAAGAATATTAAAGAGGCAAAGAAAAACATGTATTGGTTTAGTATCGTATTAGTACCGGTTAACCTTATATTTATGTCATTGGGAGTACTACTATTTGTATATGCCACTTCGAATGGAATTGATATACCTGAGCAAACAGATGATCTGTTCCCTCTTATTGCCACTCAGGGTTATTTGCAGCCTGTTGTCACTGTTCTTTTTATTCTTGGTTTGATCGCTGCAGCTTATTCCAGTGCCGATTCGGCACTTACTTCACTAACTACATCATTTACAGTAGATATTCTTAACACAAAAGGGTTGGTTGAGAATGCTCTGAAAAGGATCAGGAGGCGTGTTCATATATTAATTTCAGTTATCCTGGTAATTGTTATACTGATCTTTAAGGTTATTAACGATCAAAGCGTTATCAGTGCTATTTTTACTGTGGCGGGTTATACTTATGGTCCGTTACTGGGATTATACAGTTTTGGACTTTTTACTAAATTTAAGGTTAAAGATAAACTTGTACCATGGGTAGCGGTATCTTCTCCCGTTATATGCTATATTCTTAACATATATTCAGAAACCTTATTAGGCGGATACCAGTTTGGTTTTGAATTGCTAATTCTCAATGGGCTAATTACTTTCACCGGATTATACCTGATAAAAGAAAAACAAACGAAATAAAGAAGAAAGTTTCTGGTTACTGGGTGCTTGGTGCATTTCCTCATTTCCTCATCACCTCATTTCCTCTTCTTCCCTTTTGTCTTGACACTAGCCTTCATATAAAAAGATTTCTTTAATAATATGCTCGTACTCCTTGTATATGAAGTTTCTCTTAAGTTTGAGTGTGGGTGATAACTCGCCGGTTCCGGGAGTCCATTCTTTGTAAACAAGCCTGGATCTCTTTATTTGTTCATGAAGAGCCAGGTTTTTGTTGATCTCATTCACTTCTTTCTGGTATCTGGCAACTACTTCGGGTATCTGAATCAATTCTTTATTATCGCGGTACTTTACATCATGAATTGAGCACCAGTTATGCAGGAACTCGAAATTAGGAGATATAAGAGCGCTTGCAAATTTTTCATTTTCTCCGATAACCATAAGCTGTTGGATGAAGAATGATTCCTTAAATTTATTCTCGATTACTTGTGGGGCAATATATTTACCACTGGAGAGTTTAAATATCTCTTTTTTCCTGTCAGTGATCTTCAGGTACTTATTATCAACCATCATACCGATATCACCTGTATGGAACCACCCATCTTCATCAATAACCTCTTTAGTAAGTTCAGGTTTATTATAATAGCCCATCATAACGTTCGGACCTTTACATAGTATCTCTCCATCATCAGCAATCTTTACTTCCACATCTTCAATTACCGGACCAACTGTACCAACCATGATTTCATCCTTTGTTAAATTATTAACAGCAATTACGGGGGAGGTTTCCGTAAGTCCATACCCTTCGATCACACGAATATTGGCAGCCCAAAAAATAGTAGCTAACCTTGGCTGTAGGGCAGCACCACCGGAAACAATTAAGCCAATATTGTCACCCAAAACTTCACGCCATTTGCTAAATATGAGTTTATCAGCAATTTTAAGTTTTTGTTTGTAGAACCAGGAGTTCGCTCCGTGGAGTTTAAATTTCATTCCAAGGTTTACAGCCCAGAAGAAGATTTGCTTTTTAATATAAGGCAGGTCTCTACCTTTCCCGATAATTTTGTCATAAACAGTTTCAAGGAGCCGCGGAACAGTAGGGAATATTTTAGGTTTTACATCTTTCAGATCGTTTACAATAGTTCCCATATTCTCAGCATAATAAATACTTAATCCTTTATATTGAAAATGATAGTTAAGCATTCTTTCATAGATATGACACAAGGGGAGAAAACTTAGAGACTTTGATTCCGGTCCGTAAGGATGAACCGTGGAGGAGGCAATAACATTGCTCATAAGATTAGAGTGACTAAGCATTACCCCTTTAGGGTCGCCGGTGGTTCCTGAAGTATAGATCAGGGTAACCATATCTCCAGGCTTAATACTATCTTTAATCGTGACAAGTTCATCCCTGTATTTATCAGTATTTTCTTTACCAAGCTCTTTAACTTCAGTCCAGTTTTTTGCTCCTTCAACCTTATTAATTGTATAAATACCTTCAATACTTGCGGCTTTATCAACAATGGGCTTGATTTTTTCAAACAGGCCTTTATCTGATACAAAGATCAGTTTTGGTTTTGCATCATCAAGAATAAATTCATACTCCTCCACACCAATAGTTGGATAAATTGGAATATGTATCATTCCTGCCTGGCTGATACCCATGTCAATAAAATTCCATTCGGGCCGGTTATTAGAGACCATAGCTACTTTATCACCTTTCTTCAGTCCAAGACTTAGAAGTCCGTAACTAACCATAGTTGCAAGTTCAACATAATCTTTAGCGCTGTATTTGACCCACTGGTTATTTTCCTTGCCCGCAAGGATGTCATCTTTTTGTGGGTAGTTTTCCAGTAACCTGTCTAAAATGTTAAAAGTTCGTGTTATTTCCATGTTTTTTGTTTTATGTGCGGCTTCAAATATAGATATTTTTATATAAAGTTCGACCAGACCTTATTTAAAGGGATGAATATCTAATAGAGAGTGGCGTAAAAGACTGTAGTACTGCGTGTTGCTATTGAATAAAAATGTGAAAGTTTTTCGAACGAAAACTAATTAGTGTCTGTCAATAAAGTCAAACATTCTCGAAATAAAGCGCCCACCTACATTCAATCTTCCTTACGGGGCAGGCATATAGAAAATCCCAATTATCAAATAACAAATTACAAATAAATATCAAATAACAAATTACAAAAATTCAAAAAAAATTAACCGATATATTGTCTGTACTCTTTTCACTTTTTTGAACATTGGGATTTGTAATTTATTTATTATTTGGTGCTTGTTTTTTGTAATTTTTACTGTTTATTTAAATTTTCGGACTTTATAAACGGGCTCTAATTGGATTGTTATGGCAGAAAAGCTAATCTCTGTTTTTCTTTATAGGATTATAGATATTCATAATCAATTCCTTATATTTTTTAAGGATGAAGTGTCTGCGGAGTTTCAGGGTTGGCGAAAGCTCGCCGGTCAGGATACTCCATTCCTCGCTGACCAGAATAAACTGTTTGATTTGTTCCGGCATTCCGATAGATTGGTTGGATTTGTTTATTTCTTCCTGAAACCGGTTGATTATGACCGGTAGTTGTATAAGCTTTTTTCGGTCAGGGATCTTTATTTTATGAATAGTTTCAAGCCATTTGCTTAACATGTCAAAATTTGGAGATATTATAGCACCGGCAAACTTTTCTCCTTCACCGATAACTATTACCTGGTTTATCAAATCGGATTCTTTTAACCGGTTTTCAATTACCTGGGGGGCTACATATTTCCCATAAGAGGTTTTAAACAATTCCTTTTTTCTTCCTGAGATTTTCAGAAAATTCCCGTCCTGTAATTTGCCAATATCGCCGGTATGGAACCATCCATTTTTATCAAGCACTTTCTTTGTTAGTTCAGGGTTTTTATAATATCCTAACATAACATTTGGTCCTTTACATAGAATTTCGCCGTCGCCTGCAATTTTTATCTGAACACCATTAATTACAGGACCAACAGTTCCGATGCGTGATTTATCAAGGGGATAATGATTTAGAGTGATCACTGGAGAGGTTTCAGTTAGTCCGTATCCCTGGAAAACCGGAATTCCTGCAGCCCATAATACTTTTTCAACATTTGTTTGTAAAGAAGCACCGCCACACCCAATAAACCGGACTTTTCCACCAAAGGCTTTTCTTATTTTGCGAAATACAAGAATACCGGCAACTTTTCTTTTCAACTTATAGGATGCTTTTAGTTTATGGTTATGCGGATATTCCCCGGCAATCTGTAATGACCAGTCCAGTATTTTTTTCTTAATTCCTTTTAAGTTACTCCTTTGGTTATGCATAGCAAAATACACTTTCTCAAGAAGCCTGGGGACCGTTGTAAATCCATCTGCTTTGGTCTCACGCAGATTTTCAGGTATGGTTCTGAAGCTTTCAGCATAATAAATTCCTGTTCCGGAATATTGAAACTGGTAATTTGATGTTCTCTCAAAGATATGACACAAAGGGAGAAAACTCAATACTTTGTGTTTTGGTCCTAAAGGCTGAAGTTTTGAAGAGGCAAGAACATTCGAGATTATATTTCTGTGTGAAAGCATTACCCCTTTTGGAAATCCTGTTGTTCCTGAAGTATAGAGAAGTGTTGTAAAATCTTCCGGTTTAATACTTTGTTTTATCTCTTTTAGTTTTTCCTGAAGTTTATTTTTATTCTTTCTTCCCAGTTTTACAATTTCGTACCAGTTATTGATACCTTTTTTCCTGTCAAATGTGTAGATGTCCTTAATTCTATCATCCTTTCTGATTATGGGATGAATCTTGCTATACAACAATATATCTGAAATAAAAATCAGTTTGATCTCTGCTTCTTTGAATATATATTGGTAATCCATTCTGCTGATAGTGGGATATACCGGAACATGGACCACACCGATCTGGCTCATCCCCATATCAACAAAATTCCATTCAGGCCGGTTATTTATACTTACAGTTGCAATTTTATCACCTTTCCTAAAGCCCATTCCCAGAAGGCCTAAGCTGACTAAATTTACTAATTCAACATATTTTTCTGTACTGAACTTTTTCCAGTTGCTATTCCTTTTATAGGCAAAGGCATCGTCCCTGGGGTGATTCTCTAACATATGATCTAATATATCGAATATCCGTGTGGGCATATGCGTTGTTAGTTTGCTTTCTATAAATATACAAAAAGTATATCAATTAAATGAATGTTTTTCAAGATAATCCGGTAATACATTTGAAAAGAAATATGAGTAATTTTGAAATTATAAAAAAATGATAGTCTTTTGTAAGAACAAATAATAAATAAAATTTTAAATAGATGAAAACAAAAACATTTCTCTTCCTGTTGATAAGTATGACTTTATTGGCTTTTAAAAGTGACAAACATGCTTTTCGTGTTTTTAATAGTGAAGGTAAACCGGTGAAGTATCAAAAAATGCTTGAAAATCTGGAAGAGGCTGATATTGTTTTTTTCGGCGAATTACATGATAACCCAATTGCCCATTGGCTTCAATATGAGCTTACCCGTGACTTGTATAATATAGAAGGTGAAGACCTGATTCTGGCAGCAGAAATGTTCGAAGCAGATAATCAACTGTTGATGGACGAATACCTGGGTGGACAGATATCAGAAAAAAAATTTGAAGCAGAGATGCGCTTGTGGAACAATTATGCGACAGATTATAAGCCACTTGTGGTATTTGCAAAAGAGAACAATCTTCGTTTCATAGCTTCCAATATTCCGCGCCGCTATGCTTCAGTTGTTTTTACTAAAGGATTTGAAGGCCTTGAAGAATTATCTGATGAGGCAAAAACTTATTTCCATCCATTACCTGTTCCATACGACAGTGAGGTTGAATGTTATAAATC
>JAUXED010000076.1 GCA_030618105.1 Bacteroidota bacterium
AATATTTACTTGGTATTCAGCTGGTGGTGCTGGTGGTATGGAGGTAGTTTTGGTGCAAGGATTTTGGTTGAAAGTTATGCTTTTCTAAGTCTGCCGTTGGCTGCTGTTATTACAAAGATAAGTGAAAAACGCAGGATAATACGAGGCATCTTTATTATCATTTTTGGTTTCCTGGTATGGGTTAACCTGTTCCAGATGCGGCAATACCGGACCTCCTTACTACACTGGGACAGCATGAGTAAAAAAGCTTATTGGGGAATCTTTTTAAAAAATCATTTCCCTGAGAAGTATGAAGAGATGCTTGAATCGCCGGATTATGAGAAGGCGAAGGTGGGGAAGATGAGAAGAGGGGAAGATGAGAAGATGAGAATGTGAGAAGAGGAGAAGAAGAGAAAAAAGTAAGAAGTAGGGAGTAAGGAGAAGGTGTGAACTCGTAACTCGTAACTTTTTGAAAGAATATAAAATAAGGAAGCCTATGGATTATTGTTTGAAGGCAAAGAAAGTATACAAAAGCAGTTACCCCAAGGGGGTAATAGCAATAGCCCCGGGTAAGTGCAACGCCACCCGGGGTACAGGTGAGTATAGCAAAAGTGCCGGAACTACCTGTTTTAATTAGTAGCACAACCGTTTCATCCGGCGCAACAACCGGAACCGAGAGGGCGAAGAAGAGAAGAAGTAGGAAGAAGTGAGTTAGTGAGTAGTCTGCAAATAGAACTAAATTTCAGATAAAAATGACAAAGACAGCTATTCCAAAAGAAATTCAGGAAAAAGCAGTAATAATAATTAATAATTATAATCAAAAAACATTCCATGATGACGTGGGGGATTTATTATACTATCCGGTATTTAAAGGAAAATTTCTTTATCTGAAAAGAAAAGAATTTGGCCAAATATCGCCGGTAGTGAGACTAACATATACCGGTGATATGAAAAATTGGGTATTTGCCATTTTCAAATGGAGTCGGGAACAATATGATCCTGATGAATGGTTTTTCCCGGGGGTACAACATGTAGATGGAACAATTGAAGGGGCTATGAAAGCAGGGATGGAAGCTTATCCGGTTTAAACTGCTCCTATGAAAAACGGGACGAGACATTTGCCGGGAGTGGATTTTGCAGGCATTGGTGAAACAGACAATTATATTAATATAAAGCAATCAAAATATACTATAAAGTTGTAATATTATATAAAATGAGATAAAATACAACTATATAGTTGTTTTTTATAAAAATACGTATTATCTTTATTTATAGTTTATTCAATGGCATCAAAACAGGAAGTAGAAAAGTTTTTAAAAGAGCTAAAGGTTAAAATTGAAATATTTAACATATTATTTCTTGACGACCGGGGTAAAAATGCTCAAACTTTGCATGATTTGGAGATAATATTACTGAATATCCTATGAAGTATCCATATAAAAAAGCAAAGTCATGAAAAGTCCATTTACAGGAAAAGAAATGAGCATTCAGAGAGAATGGAGAATAATGAGTTTTCGTAAAGAAGAATTCAAGGTTTTTTTTCATTCATACAAATGCGGTGATACGGGTGAGCAATTTGAAGACGATGCATTTGCCGAATTAAATTACAACCAGTTGGTAAATCAATATAGGGCAAAATATGCCATTCCTTTCCCCGGGCAAATAAAAGCCATACGTGAGCAGTATGACTTATCAGCCACAAAAATGTCAGAGATTTTGGGTTTTGGCATAAATAGTTACAGGCAATATGAAGCGGGAGAAGTATCCAACCAATCCAATGCCAGATTAATTCAGTTGATTAATGACCCCGGGGAATTCAATAAACTGCTGGAATTAAGTAATGTATTGGAAGGAAAGGCGCTGAAAAAACTCATACATAAGATTGAAATATTAATTGACGAACAAAAAACACACAAGTTTTATAAACAACTTGAAAACTATTTCTTTGATGCTTGTTTACCCAATTCAAATACTGGTTTCAAATTACCCAGCCTTCCTAAATTTACAGAAATGGTTGTTTTCTTTACTGAAAAATTACAACCCTGGAAAACCAAATTGAATAAATTATTGTTCTATACCGATTTTTCTATGTACAAGAATACAGGTTTCTCTATAAGTGGTGTGCAATATATAGCAATTCCCATGGGTCCGGTTCCAAATAAATTCAATAGTATTTTTGAATATTTGACAAATAATAAAGAAGTTGATATTTTTTACACAACTTTTCCTGATGGTGGCACAGGTGAACAATTTTTACCTGTCAACAATAGGAAATTTAAACCGGAATTGTTTACTGAAAAAGAACTAAAAGTACTTGATGCCATTGTTGAAAGATTTAAGAATACAACAACAAATGAAATAATAGAGATCAGCCACAAAGAAAAGGCCTGGATTGAAAACGAAGCAGAACGAAAAATTATTGATTACAATTATAGCTTTGATTTGAATTGAAAAGTTGTTTATTGACCCAAAGGACCACTGCCAATTTGATCAGGCCACCGCACTTTTTTGCTCCGCAAAAATAATGTTGGCTAAATAAGTCACCTCTTCATCTTACCGGCATTTACATCCGGAGGCTGGGTCCCGCTTGGCGAAGATTGCGATTTTCAACAAAAGCTTGTTGAGACGAATAGCAATGAATAAACTTTATTGACATGTATCCTCGATTATACAAAGCAATCATCTGAATGTTTTCTTTTGTTGCGCAATCGAGCCATTAGCGGGTAGCCGAGGATGTCAGCCGGCGATTTTTTTTTGTTTCGTTTCTTTTGATCGTTCAAATGAAACCCTCATGCACTACAGTTTACTACAACGAGACAAACAAAACATGAGGGTTCCACGGTATTAGTTTTACCTGTTTTGATTATTTGTTTTATTGTATGGTTGAAAAACAAATGTTTAGCTAAATTGTTATGTAGTGAAATGATAGCTCTTCGGCGAAAAGCAAATTCCTATACACACAGTTTTTAATCCGTAATTCGTAATCCTTTTCGTCTAAGTTAGTTATACCAAAGGCAGAAAACAGAAACCAAGATCAGGCATAAAACACTTGGCTACCAGTAACAAGTAACCAGAAACCAGCTTCGTCCACCATAGTGGTAACGAAGGTGGATAACCAGTAAAGCCCTTTCCTCCTTTCATTAGCATTACCTACAGGCATAATTTAAAGAATATAGCTTCGCAAAACCACAAGAATTTTATATATTTATACAATAAATGCCCAACAAATCTAAAATAAAGCTCAATCATGGTTATCACCGGGATCAGGAGATGGTATTAATAAGGTTTGATTATGTCTGCTAAGAAAAAAACAATGCTTAAAGTATATCATCGATTTTTAGACGAGTCGGGTGATACAACTTTTTATGGTAAAAGGAAACGAGTAATTGTAGGCGAGAAAGGCGTTTCTAAATGTTTTATACTGGGGATGGTCAAGTTTAAAAGCTCAGGAAAGATTTGGGAATTCGCATCCCGATAAGGAAATTAAAACCAAAGTGGTTTTCAATGTAATGGAGCAAACCGACGAACCATTACTAAATATTACTGATTATTTTTGTTGGAGCATACAAAATGTATTTGAAAGAGGTAATGTGAGATTTTATAATTATTTAAAAGAGGAAATATCAACAGTTATAGATTTGTATGACTTTGAAAGTTATGGGAAAGAAGGCTGGCCAAATTATTATGGTAAACAAAATCCGTTAACACCTAAAAATAAAATAAGCCCACTTTCACACTAAGATGAGGTTTAACTCATCAATGGCATGGAGCCAACGTTCATGTGATGCAGACTTACAAGGTTAAAGATACGATATTTTTAATATAAAAAGCAAATTTGTGTTGTGATTTTTACAATTTAAGGCATTACTTACTATTTGTTGCTTTTATTAAAGCTACCCAGGCTGAAAAATATACCGGAATTGAAGAAAACTATGGCGCTGATACCAATAGGGAAATAGAAAAAGCTCTAAAAGAAGAATTGTCCGGAAAGAAATTATGGCTTAAACCGGGCGATAGCGAGGTTATGTGCGCCAATTTAAAAAATAGCAGATTCAAGACATTACATCAGTAGAAACCAATAAATAACAAGATATGTTTGACGAAATTAGAAAATACAAAAACAACGGGCATTTCTTTTTTAAAAGCGGCAATAGCTTAAGAGATGTCAGCAAAGATGTCCCTGATTTACCGGGTGTTTACTATATCGTTCGTCTTGCCGGTGGCAGGGTGGAACTTGTTTATATCGGGAAGTCAGGTTCAATTGAACAAAACGGGCTGTTCAAAAAACAAGGATTGCGTGGCAGGTTAAACAACAAACAGAATGGTATGAAGCGGCAGGATTATTTTGAAAATAAATTCATGGAAGAAAATATTGATGGATTGGATATCTACTGGTTTGTTACTTTTGATAAAGCCAACAGGGACTTACCCGGATATGTTGAGGGATTGATCATGCAAATATATTTTGAAAGACATGGTAGTTTGCCGGCATGGAATAATTCGTTTTAGGATATAAATATGAGATGGAACCATGATTCATCAGAGCTTCTATCTTTTTAACAAAGTGTACGGGGAAGTGTAATCAGGAAAAGGCAACGAATTCACGAATAATAAATTAGCGTATTCGCGGCAAAAAAAACATTCGTGCATTCGTGGCTAAAATTATTGATATATTTGGCGTGCTTTTAAGAAAAGAAAACTATAACCTAACTGGAATATCAACTTTTTAGAAATGGGATCAAAGCTTATCGGCAGAAATATACTTAACTTAAAAACACATTAATATATGAATTGGTTAGATTATGCTATTATAATTGTTTATTCCTTCGCTTTTATTGGGCTTGGCTATTTCTTCAGAGATAATAAATCTTCAAAAGATTATTTTCTTGGTGGCCAGAATATGGGATGGTTCCCGCTGACCCTTTCCACAATGGCAACGCAGTTGTCTGCTATAAGTTTTATTTCTGCTCCTGCATTTGTTGGGTTGGCTGTAGGGGGAGGACTTAAATGGCTGACATTTGAATTAAGCGTGCCATTGGCAATGATTTTTGTTATGCTCGTTATTATCCCGCCACTTTACAGATCGGGAATTGTAAGCATATACGAGTATGTCGAAAATCGATTTGCAACTTCAACACGAATGATACTTAGCATTGTTTTTCAGATAAGTAGAGGGCTCAGCACCGGTGTTATGGTGTATACCATAGCTATTATACTGCAAGCCGTTCTCGATGTCAGCTTTCACTGGACTATTTTAATCATTAGTATCATTACACTTATCTATTCATTTCAGGGGGGGATGAAAGCTGTAGTATGGGGTGATACCATACAAATGATAATTTTATTCGGAGGATTAATTATCTGCCTTTTTTATGGATTTGAACTGGTTCAGTCCCACGGTGGATTAGCCAATGGTTTTG
Source organism: Bacteroidota bacterium (assembly GCA_030618105.1). Classification (GTDB taxonomy): domain Bacteria; phylum Bacteroidota; class Bacteroidia; order Bacteroidales; family VadinHA17; genus JADFUQ01. The sequence goes on from JAUXED010000076.1 coordinate 5,400, forward strand.
ATCCCGAAAGGCTCAAAGCCATTGACTTTTCAAAAATGGGGCTTAAGGGCGATGAATTTGGTTTCTGGCCAATGGTTTTAGGCGGGTTTTTTCTCTATGCATCATACTACGGATGCGACCAAACCCAGGCGCAACGATTATTATCTGCAAAAAATGAAAAAACAATTCGATCACTCCTGTTGGCTAATGGTGTATTAAGGTTTCCGGTTGTTATGATTTACTGCACTATGGGATTGTTTGTAGGTGCATTAGTGATTTCATCTCCCGATTTTCTAACAAGTATTGTAGATATGACTCAAAAGCATTTCCCGCAAGAATTTGCCGAGGCAGGGCTGAAACCCGACCTTATGATCCCGGTATTCATTGTAAAATATTTACCCCACGGATTGATCGGGATACTTATCATCGGGATACTTTCAGCGGCTATGTCATCACTGAGTTCTACAATAAACTCGTTAAGTGCGGTTAGCATGGAAGATGTTTTTAACAGGGGTAAAAAAAGAACACGCCTTTCCAACGAGAAATACATGAAATATTCTAAATCATTCGTATTGTTTTGGGGTGTTGCATGTATAGCCGCTGCTTATCTTTTTGGCGGGAGCGAAAGTACCGTTATTGAAATTATCAATCTTGTTGGATCCTTATTTTACGGCCCCATATTGGCAACGTTTGTCCTGGCAATACTTTCCAAACGAGTGAATTACGCAGGAATGAATGCCGGAATAATTGTAGCACTTGGCATAAATTTATTGATAAAATTTTCATTCGACAATATTTTTTGGATATGGTACAACTTTACCGGAATGGTAATCGCCGTGGTGGTGGCTTACGTTGTAAGCATCGTTTTTGAAAGTAAAGTAAAACAAAAAGAAAAAACAAATCTTAAGTTAGACTTCAAATGGTCTGATTTACTAAAAAAAGAAGTGTTAATACTGGGAGTGTTTTTCGTTTTTATGATAATTTTCTGTGTTTATCTGCCCGAAATATTTGGTAGTATATTTTAAACATTTAAAACTAATTTTTTACCCATTTTAATAGATATGTCAAACCATTTAGAGAAAAAAAATATGCTAAATACACTGCAAGGTCTTTATAGCGATCGTGCAGAGTGGGTTTACGCCAATATTGAAAAATTAGCAGAAAAATATAAATATAAAATTAGTTATTCAGAAGAATCATTGTGCGAAAAGGATGTGATATTAATAACATACGGAGATAACGTGCAAAAGCAAGGACAGCCTCACTTGCAAACTTTAAAAGAATTTGTGGACAAGTACTGTTTGCCTGAAATCAATAGCACACATATACTTCCGTTCTTTCCATATACATCAGACGATGGTTTTTCGTTAACAGATTACTTTGCTGTTGACCCGGAATTAGGAACCTGGGATGATGTTTCAAGTTTGTCTGAAAGCAGCAACCTGATGTTTGATGCAGTAGTAAATCACATGTCCAAATCATCACGATGGTTTAAATCTTTCCTTGCAGAGGAAGAAGGGTTTCAGGATTTTTTTATTTCTGTAGATCCCAAAAGGGATTTGTCAAAGGTAGTTCGCCCCAGGGCATTACCGTTATTGACCCTGTTTAAGGATAAAAAAGGGTGCGAGAAGTATATCTGGACTACATTCAGCAAAGATCAGGTAGATTTGAATTTCGCATCTCCTGAAGTCTTTATTGCAGTACTGGAAGTATTATTGTTTTATGCATCCAGGGGAGCAAAATTTATAAGACTTGATGCAATAGCATTTTTGTGGAAAACAATAGGCACAACATGTCTGCATCTTACTGAAACTCACGACATAATAAAATTGTATAGAAAGGTTGTCGAATCTCTGACCGGGAATCTTGTTTTTATTACAGAGACCAATGTTCCTCAAAAAGAAAACATATCATATTTTGGCAATGGATATGACGAGGCGCATATGGTTTATAATTTTACTTTGCCTCCATTATTGGTTTATTCTGTAATGGAAGGAAATACAAACACTTTGACTCAATGGGCACAATCGTTGAAGTTACCAAACGACAAAGTATGCTTCTTCAATTTTACCGCGAGTCATGATGGGATAGGATTGAGGCCACTACAAAATATTATTCCTGATGACGAAATAGCCAAACTGGCTGCACGTGCCGGGAAACACGGAGGACATGTTTCATACAGAAAAAATGAAGACGGCACACAATCTCCATATGAGCTAAATTGTAATTATATGGATTTGCTTAGTGATGGCAGTGAAGATGATAAAACACGAGTGAATAAATTGATGCTTACACAAGCAGTTATGTTAACCATGCCGGGCGTTCCTGGTATATATTTTCACTCGTTGGTAGGTTCATGCAATTATTACGAAGGCGTGGCAAAGTCTGGTATCAAGAGGAGGATAAACAGAGAAAAACTCAACATCGAAGACCTGGCAAAAGAGCTTGCTGATTCCGGAAACCTGAGATACAAGGTTTTTACATCGTATAAACAACTTCTTAGTATCCGTACTAAAGAGAAAGCATTCAACCCGTTTGGCAGTGCTGAATATATTAATATTGACAACGACAAAATATTTATTGTAAAAAGGCAATACATTAAGGAAACAATCTATGCTATTTATAACTTTAGCAATCAATTGGTACAAATGAATTCACTTGCGCCAAATGTATATGACTTATTAAGCGGGAAAAAGCTGGCAGAAAATATTTGGAAAATAGAACCATACTGTTTTTGTTGGTATAAAATAAATATCAAAATGTAAATTATTATGAAAAAAATTTATAGCACAACAGCAATACCGGTATTACTTGTAAGTATTATTTTATGCTCATGTAGTTCAAAGAACTTATTAACTATAAGTGTTACAGAACCAGCCCCGGTATATGTTCCTTCAAACATTAAAACAATTGGTATTGTTGATAGAAGTTTGCCTTTGGAGAAAAATGAAAACATAGACAAACTTGATAAAATTTTATCTGCAGAAGGCAAAAATCTGGACAAAGACGGAGCCCATGAATCTGTTGTTGGTCTATTTGATGAATTAATAAATAATAATAAATTTTCTGAAGTAAAAATAATTGATAACGTTGATGTAAGGAGCCCGGGACTTGGTGTTTTTCCATCAGCGCTTTCCTGGAAAACAATTGAACGAATTTGTTATGAAAACAATGTAGACGCCATCTTTGTTTTATCATTTTATGATACAGATACAAAAATTGATTATAAAGCTGTTCCAATTGAAATTGATGGCCCTTTGGGGATAAAAATTCCGGCTGTTGAACATCATGCAACAATTGCTACTTTAATAAAAACCGGATGGAGAATTTATGATCCGGTAAACAAATTCATTCTTGATGAATATCTGGTAAATGAGAATATAGTATTAACAGGTGCAGGGATTAATCCGGTACGAGCTATTGAAGCAATAATAGGAAGAAAAGAAGCCGTTTTACAGGTAAGTAATAACATTGGTCATAATTATGCATTAAGAATATTTCCTTATAGAATAAGAGTCGCCAGGCACTATTATGTTAGAGGAACAAATAATTTTAAAATAGCAAAACGCAGAGCACGAACAGGTAACTGGGATGGAGCAGCTGAACTTTGGGATAAAGAAGTTTCAAACCCTAAAAGAAAAGTAGCCGGTAGAGCTTGTTATAATATGGCTATTATCAATGAAATTAATGGTGATCTTAATGCTGCTGTTGAATGGACATCAAAATCTTATACCGATTATAAAAATAAAATGGCTTTACGATATCTCAATGTGCTTAATTACAGAATTGAAAGAAATAGACAATTGCAGCAACAAATGGAATAATAACTAATGATATTCTTAAATTCTAAAAAACATTAGTGGGGAAGAAAAAAAGCCGCTAATTCGCGAATGAAAAATAGAAGAAAGAAGCCACGAATTCATGAATAAAAACATGAAGTATGATCAAATAATTATATACTATTTTTCAGGTACCGGTAATGCCCGGAATGCGGCAATATGGATTGAAAAAATTGCAAAGGAAAAAGGCTTAAAAACTCATCTGATAAATATTGACAGATTTAAAACAGTTGATATTCCTGAGTTATCCGGAAAAACACTAATTGGCTTTTGCGCACCAACACATGGTTTTAATATGCCGCCTATTGTTCTTAAATTCTTAGTGAAGTTTCCAAAAGTTAAAAATGTTGATGCATTTATATTAAACACTCGTGCAGGTATGAAACTTCATAAATTCTACCTGCCGGGATTAAGTGGTGCGGCACAATTATTACCGGCATTGATTCTTATGATGAAAGGATTTCGAATTGTAGGTATGCAACCACTCGATTTGCCGTCTAATTGGTTGCTGCTCCATCCGGGATTAAAGGAAAAAGTTGTCAATTCAATTTATAAAAGATGTCAGGGAATTGTAAATAATTTTGCCATAAATATGCTGGATGGAAAAAGAAAGTACAAAGCTTTATTATCATTACCTGTTGATTTGGCTATAATACCAATAAGTCTTGGATATTACTTTTTTGGACGATTCTTTCTTGCTAAAACACTTGTTGCTACTAATGCTTGTACTAATTGTAATGTATGTATTTCGAAATGCCCGGTTGAAGCAATCAAAACAGTTGATGAACGACTATTTTGGACTTATAAATGCGAGAGTTGCATGCGTTGTGTAAACATATGTCCGCAAAGGGCAATAGAAACTGCCCACGGCTTTTCGGGTTTGATAGTAGTAGTTGTCTATGTTTTATTAGTGCCTTTTATAATTTCTATTCTGAAATATTATGATATACTGGATATCGAAAAGCAATCGAAGTTATTTGAACAGGGATGGTCCTTAATTACCACTTCAATACTTATTTTATTTGGTTTTCTAAGTTACCGAATATTACACTTTCTTATGAAGTACAAAATTGTGAATAGGATTATTACCTATAGTTCGCTAAGTAAATACAAGTTTTGGAGAAGGTATAAGCCGCCTGATTATTAACAGGATATTATTAAATCGAACTCCTGCCCGTCCCGGTCAGGCGGGGATTCCGGGTGCATGATCTGATCATATTCAAATATATG
>JAUXED010000118.1 GCA_030618105.1 Bacteroidota bacterium
TTCCAGGCCAGTGCATGTTCGCGCCCCCCTGATCCGAGAATTAATATTTTCATTACCTCAATTGATTATAATTACCCCGGCAAACTTAAAAATTACCAGTCAATAAACGATTCTTTACCTGTCATATTTTTTTAACAGAAAAATTACCTGCGGTGAGCTCGCAAGTTCGGTTCATAGAATTCATGAATTTTTCAGGTTAGTTTCATAAATTGAAAATTTTTCTTAACAAACCAATCAATAACCCATGGTAGCACAGAGGTTAGTTGCCCATGAGTACGATTTGTATCATGAAATACAACTACCGAACCGGTTTGGCAAAATTTTTCAATACTTTTTAAACAATTTTCTATTGTACCATTTTGAATAAAATCCTCACTCATAACATCCCACATAACAATCTGATACTTTCTTTTCAAGGCCTTTATCTGTATTGGCCTTATCCTCCCGTAAGGTGGTCTGAACAAAGTACCCGGAATTAGCTTTGCAGCCCTTTCAATATCTTCCACATATTTTTTTTTTCCTGTTCTCCATCCGTCCGGATGACTATACGAATGATTCCCAACTGCATGTCCCTCTTGTTGTATTCTATCAAATATCTCCGGGTATTTTTCAACATTCTTCCCCAGACAAAAAAAGGTAGCCCTTGCATCATGCCTGGCTAATATGTCCAGAACCCGTGGAGTTACTTCAGGATCAGGTCCGTCATCAAAAGTAAGATATACCTCATTATTATTGTTTGGAATTGTCCAGATAAGTTCAGGAAACCATTTGCGGATCCATACCGGTGGCTTCTGGTAAAACCTTTTCAAAATATCATGCTCCTTTCCTGTACAATGTATAAAAAGTATTAAACTTTTCTTTTAATTGATTATTAAGTTCATCTTGCTGGAATAACTCTGTCATCCGGATTAATTCCTGCAATATCTGAAGTCCCAATTGCTTTTCCCTTTGCAAAGTCTTTGAAAACCTCCTTTCAAGAGAAAAGAAATAGTCCAGTTTTGAAATATACATATCTGCCATTTCCGTTGCAACCTTATTTGCTTCTTCAATATTTCCAAGCCTGTAATATACTTCCGGTATCTGAACTGAGAAATACCCATAAGGAACTCTTTCATTTGGAAAAAGTTCTATGCTGCGCTCTATAACCTTTCTTGCAGAATCTTTTTTCTCTTCCTTTATTAATTTTAAAGCCAGTCTGGTAAATGAACTACGAAAATTCGTAAGCATTCGTTTATTATTTTCATCCAGATATACTTTAGGATCAGTAACGCCACCCCACTTAAATTTGTTCATTAAATTATCATACATTATTTCTGATTCAATCCTGCCGTAAAAACCATCTATTTCATTAACTTCTACCGGAACAATACGATAAGCAAGACCTTCAACCTGAAAATAATTTTCAAGCCCCATGTAAGCTGATCCGGGCACAGTAATAGCAATGTATATTGGTCTGTTCCAATTGTTGTTAGCCAGCAAATCGAGTACCATTAAATCATTTTTATACACTAATTCCGAAGGATATTCCCATTTCATTTCTTCAAGTATATTTCCTGCTAACCTAACAGGTATAGTTCCTGTATTCATAACATTAGCAGAGTCGATCTTAAGGAGAAATTTTTTTGTTGGGAAGAAATCAAGTAATTCATCTCTTGCAAAGGGTGATCGTGTTTTTGTTTTCCTGCTATCACTGGCAACAAAATCCATAAGCTCTTTCAGGTCATAATACCCATCAATTTTTTCATTAAAAAGCACAATATCTCTTGTCCCCTGTATGTATTTTTCTTTTTTTAAAGAAAACGGAACCGGATCTGATTCATAAGCTTTTGCTCTCATCTGATCAATATACCAGTCTCCTCCCAGGTAACTAAGATTCACCACACGTACATCTGTTCGTATACCCTCTACCTCCTGGACATACCAGAGGGGGAAGGTATCATTGTCGCCATTAGTGAATAATATCGCATTTGGCGCACATGAATTCAGGTAATTGGTAGCGAAATCACGAGCTGTATATCTTCCCGACCGGTCGTGATCATCCCGGTTTTCGAAGGCCATCAGAAGCGGTACAAATACAAAACCAGCCAGAATAGAGATTCCAACACTCAAACGATAAGGCAAAATTTTATTCAAATAGTCAGCAATAGCATAAACGCCGAGCCCTATCCAAATACTGAAAGCGTAAAAAGAGCCGGCATAAGCATAATCCCTCTCCCTGGGCTGATGAGGTGTTTGATTAAGATAGATCACAATAGCTATGCCGGTAAAAAAGAACAATAACATTATTACCCAGAAATTTTTCTTATCCCTTTTATAATGATATATTAAGCCAAATAACCCAAGTATCAATGGAAGTAAATAGTATCTGTTCTTTGCAGGATTGTTTTTCAAATGACCAGGCAGGTTTTTCTGGTCTCCCAATCGCCATTCATCCAGAAAATTAATTCCACTCAGCCAGTTACCTTCAAGAATACTCCCATGTCCCTGAATATCATTTTGCCGCCCTGCAAAATTCCACATAAAATACCTGAAGTACATATGCCCAAGCTGATAACGAAAGAAGAATTTCAGGTTCTCGCCAAAGGTTGGTTTGGTGACCTTTCGCGATCCGCCCTTTCCGTCACTAAGGGTTAAATTTATGCCTTTAATCCCTGCCCATTCTTTATAATCCCGAATATGCTGATCTTCTCTGCCATACATCCTTGGGAACAGGGTCATAAACCTGGTGTCATACACATATTCGGGTTTCTTCATTGTAACAATATATTTTCCATCTTTCCTGGCATATAGCCGTTTCCCATCTTTAATATCTCTCAACGGGGCGTTGTAATATTGTCCATGAATTAAAGGACGACTACCATATTGTTCCCTGTTCAGATATGATAGTAAGGAAAACAGGTTGTCAGGATTGCTCTGATCCATTGGGGGATTTGCATCAGACCTTATTAAGATTAGAGCATAAGATGAATATCCGATAAGTATCACAGTTATACCGGTAATAATTGTATTAAGTACTACCTTTTGTTTTTTAATTGTATATCGTATACTCCAGGTAATAAGGATTATCAGGATAATAATATAAATAATTGCCCCTGAATGATATGGAAGATGGAGAAAGTTTACACAAAGAAGCTCAAATATTGTAGCCAGCTTTACAACTCCGGGAATAATTAAATACATAATTGTACCAAGTAAAACTATTGAAACCAAAGCCGCAGTAATAATGCCTTTTTTGGAAGGCTTGTATTTTCGGAAATAATAAACAAAAACAATTGCCGGTATAGCAAGCAGGTTTAAAAGATGAACTCCTATTGATAAACCCATCAGGTAACAGATTAGAATTAACCACCGGTTGGCATATTTCTCATCGGCAATGTTTTCCCACTTTAGAATAGCCCAGAATACCACTGCTGTAAATAGAGAAGATGTTGCATACACCTCTCCTTCAACAGCAGAAAACCAGAATGTATCAGAAAAAGTATATGCAAGTGCGCCTACTATTCCACTACCAAGAATCAGAAAATGACCGGTTTTGCTTTTATCTCCAATTTTTATAAAAAACTTCCCGGCAAGGTGGGTAATTGTCCAGAACAGGAAAAGAATTGTAAATGCACTTACAAATGCTGATAATGAATTGACCATCGCCGCCACATTTATCACATTCCTGCCTGCAAACAATGAAAAAAATCTTGCCAGTAACATAAAAAACGGAGCTCCGGGCGGATGTCCAACTTCAAGCTTATATGCAGACGAAATAAATTCTCCGCAATCCCAAAAGCTGGTTGTCGGCTCAATTGTCAGGAGATAAACAACTAAGGCAATAAGAAATATGATCCAGCCGGTCAGTATATTGTAGAACTTTATTTGTTTCATTGTAACTTTTCAGTGTTTAAATGTTGAATCTAAATATTTCCTATTCTTATTATATTTTATATTTATAAGTCGGCCCGCCCGTACCGAACGCCCGCCTGACCGGACGGGCAGGGTACGTTCGGGCGGGCAATCTTCAGTCTACAGTCAGCAAACTGAAGACCGGATTAATTATACTTTTCAGTACCGATTTATCGGGAATTTGATTAAATAATCGTCCAATTTCTTAAGATTGTTTAATGTAAAAGCTTCTATTATATATAGTTAAGTTTCTAAATCCAGTTGCCATTTTTATTTGTTTTATTGTGGACTGTGGACTGCCGACTGATTAGTTGTGTTTCATTTTATTATTATACTTTTAATCTCTACGGGGTTCTAATTGATTTCTTCAATAAAAAATTTTGTTTATAATTGATATATAAGCCATGTGAAAATTCAATTTTACCCGAATTAAAATCATATAAAGGTTCTATTCTTGCAGTAATGTAAAGATTTTTCATAATTCTGATTTCCTGTAAAAACCGTATTATGAATAATTCCCGGTTCGGATCAACAAAATCAGGATATTTAAATGTAGTTGATCTGGAATTGTAAAGAGCTCCGCCATGGTGTGAAATATATTTATTACCCTTCCAATAACTTAGCATCAAATCGAAATATTTTGTCAAAAAAGTCAGGTTCAGATAAGTTCCATGTCCATTGCTGAAAGCATCTGTCTTTTCAAATGAAATATCATCATAAAATGTATAGTAATTATCTGTCCTTAAACCCTGAAAAAAAGAGTTGTTTTCTGAATTCCATTGAAAACTTAAACCAACAGCAGAGTTGAAAACTGTTTTTAAAGGAAGAGGTGAGGCATCAATCTGTCCTCCTTTATGCATCCCAAAAATTTGTACCGGAATATCCAGAACAAATCTTTCCCTGTCAAGGATCTTTACCACTCCTGAAAATCCCACGGATACTTTTTCTTGTTCCATTTCTCCCCTATAAAGCATATGTTCCCAATTTATCCATAAATCGAGATAAAACAAGTTATGGTTATATATTACCTGGATTCCATCTTCTAAACGATCGGTTAAAATATTCTCGAAGTCATACAAGGGCTCTATTAGCCTGTGTTTCAGGCTCCCATCTAACTTCCCGAAAATAAAAGAAAGAGAGTCTTTTCTAATAGAAACAGAATAGGTAGGAGCTAATCCCGAATATTTATTATTTCCAAAATCCTTCCAAACAAAAACCCCTGCCCGTATACCAATATTTTCAGAAGGAAAAAATACAACTTCCGAATTTACCTGGTATCCAAACAAGGTATAACCATCTGCAATTTTATTGAAATATTCATTATTCTTTGTAAAATTTAAATTGGAAAAACTGAAATACAGGCACTTATCTTTTTCTGCCTGAAACGAGGAAGGTAAATAAAAAGCCTTATTGTCAAGCTGGCAATACGAATCAGTTATAATAAAGGAAATGAAAAAAATAAAAAATAATCTGATTCCTGATCTATATTTTCTTTTTCTAATCATCGGTATTACCTAACCTAATGTGTAAAATTAATAAAATCAGGACTGCCCGTCTGCTTTCGTTATAGCCCTGTAATTCAGGTTAAAATAAACCGCCATGGTTTATTTTTCCATTTATCACCCGCATAATCTATCCCTACTCTTGAAGCGGTATAAAAATCATTTTTTTTGTGACTGCTCTCAATCCATATCCTGTTCGAACTAATAAGATCTTCACCATAAAATGAGTTATTAACTTTTAATTCTCTTGACAATATCCCCGGACCTTTGAAATTTTCTATTCCCCTTATTAATATTGCCTGTGGATTATCTTTTTCGCCTGTAACAAAATTCAGCATCCAGTACATTCCGTAAACAAGATAGACATAAATTTTTCCTCCTTCGTGGTACATTATCCCGGTTCGTTTTGTGCGCCCTTTGTTAGCATGACAAGCCTTATCTTCTTCACCTCTGTATGCCTCTACTTCCGTAATAATGTACCTGACAGATCCAATTGTTTCATAATTTCTTACCAGGTATTTACCTAATAATTCAGGAGCCACTTCCAGTACATCTCTGAGAAAGAATTTTTTTGATAACTTTTCATTCATGTGTTTATAAATAATTTTTCAATGGTCACTACCTGTCCCGCTACTGCGGGATGTAACATCCTGAATAATCATTCTCCTGTGTGATATAACATTTATCATGGATGTTTCATCAATACAATATTTTCTTTTCGTTCTTTTCCCATTTTTCGAATGCTTCCAGTGCCTCTTTTCTTAATAATTGCTTAAATGAAATTTCCCTTTGTCCGGTT
>JAUXED010000182.1 GCA_030618105.1 Bacteroidota bacterium
GGGGAATACAGCCATGGACTCGGTAAGAACAGCTAAACGTCTCGGTGCGGAAAAGGCTATGATAATCTATCGGCGCTCCATTGAAGAAATGCCGGCAAGGAATGAAGAAATAAAACATGTTCAGGAAGAGGGAATCGAATTCCTGAATTTAAATAGTCCACTTGAATATTTTGCAGATGAAAATGGCAGGGTGAATAAAATGAAGGTGCAGAAAATGAAATTGGGCGAGCCGGATGACTCTGGCAGAAGAAGACCGGTACCTATTAAAGGATCTGAATATTTTATTGATGTTGATACTGTAATTGTAAGTGTGGGAGTTTCTCCAAATCCTCTTATCCCAAGAAGCATGAAGGAGTTGGATGTTTCCTCCTGGGGAACAATCAAAGTCAATAAAGATTCACTGCAATCATCAGTTTCAGATATTTTTGCAGGAGGTGACATTGTCAGGGGCGGAGCAACAGTTATTTTGGCAATGGGTGATGGAAGAGTGGCTGCTGCCGCGATGAATAAGTATATTAAAGAAAAAGTCAGGAATATTATTTCTCTATAGCTAAAAAGTTTATAACAATTGGTGATATACTCGATTTTGCAACAAAATAATCAAACCTTTGGAAATAGATAAGATAAAAATATACAGATATGGCAAACATGAGAAACATAAAGAAAGAGATCAATGGCCTGACAAACGAGGTGATCTCCGATTGCTTTTTACACTTGTACATGCATAAGGATAAAAACAGGAAAGAAGTAACCGGGATTATGAAAGACACGTTAAAGACACGTAATGATTTGATATATAAGGTTAACCATTTTGATTCCGGAGATTCGAAAAAGATTAAAAAGCATTTTGGTAAAATACGAAGTGAATTGGTTGATAAAATGGATGGCCATTTTGAAAAGTTGAGTGAGATAACCAAAGAAACTTCCGATAGTGTAAAAAAGTAATCAGCAGGAGAAGAATTTGAAGACTCATTATTCTATACAAATTTATGGACGTGTCCAGAATGTTGGGTTCAGGTATTTTGTAGTTATGAAGGCAGGAGAGTACCAAATAAACGGGACAGTGAAAAATGAACCGGATAGTACGGTGGTAGTTGAAGCTGAAGGAGCAAAAGAACAACTTGATATTTTTCTTGCCGATTTAAAAGAAGGCCCCGGCTGGGCACGTGTTGATGATATAAAGGTCACCCAACTTCCTGTAGCTGACTATAACAGTTTTAGAGTGGTGTACTGAGGAGAAGGGAATAGAGGGATTAGAGGGAATGGTACTAAACATATTCCAATATTTTCTTATCACAATTTGCGCAATGTCCCTGTGTGGTAAGTCCCATAATTCGTGTACTGTAGCCCGATCTGCTGATAATCAGATTATTGCACTCAGGGCAATAGGTGTCTTTTCCAGTGGATGTGGCAACATTACCCAGAAAAACATAGTTCAGATATTCTGATGCGATATCATAAAACCGCTCAAGGGTAGAAACAGGTGTAGCCGGGATATTCATCCGGTATGTAGGAAAATATCTTGAAATGTGCAGTACAGTATCTTTGCCCGTTTCATCACTTATCCACTTTACCATTTCCCTGAACTTATTTTCATCATCATTCAAACCAGGGATCACCAGGTTTGTGATTTCAAGATGTTTTCCGGCTTTTTTGATATTTTTAATACTTTCTTTTACCGGTAAGAGCTTTGAGGAGGTATATTTCCGGTAGAAATCTTCAGTAAAAGCTTTCAGATCGACATTCCAGGCATCAATTACTTCAAGGAGGTCTGACAGAGGTTCTTTATTGACATATCCGTTAGTAACCATCACATTATACAGTCCTTCATGGTGTGCTTTTGTGGCAGTTTCCATAACAAACTCAAACCAAATTATTGGTTCGTTGTATGTATAAGCAATTCCATGATTGTCTTCCATTTCGATGGCAATTCTGATAATATCCTCAGTCTTGTATGTTTCCCTGTTCAAAAGATCCGTTACTTTCAATTGTGAGATATCATAGTTCTGGCAGAATTTACATTTAAGATTACAACCAAATGTGCCAACTGATAAGATAGCCTGTCCGGGATGAAAATGATAGAGTGGTTTTTTCTCAATTGGATCGGGATGAAGCGCTGATACTTTTCCATAATTTTCCGGTACTATTTTCCCATTCCTATTCTTTCTGACCATACAAATTCCATACTTCCCTTCTTTAATAATACAATTATTGGGGCAAAGCAGGCACTGTATTTCCCCGTTTATCTTTTTATAATATTTACCTTCCATTATTAAAATGCTTAAATGCTTAAATGAGTAAAACTCAACTTACTCACCTCATTTACTCAAGCCTTAACCTGATCTCTTCAATACTTTCAACTGACCCGACAAGAGTAAGAATATCCCCGAGTCTTAACCTGGTAAATCCTGTTGAGATTATCATCTGTCCTCTTCTTTGTGTGGAAAGTATAAGAATATCTGCAGGAAGATGCAGGTCTCTCAGGGCAATACCAT
>JAUXED010000099.1 GCA_030618105.1 Bacteroidota bacterium
TCCATGAGCATTTGCTTCATTTCCTATTGCAATAGCGCCAATAGTATCTGCTTTTGCTCCCAGTCCGATTGCAAAAGAATAATCTCCAAGTGCAGTTGTAGGCTCTCCGGTCGGATCTCCTGTTGTTTCATCCCGTCCGACAGACCCAAAAGCATAAGAACCAACGCCTACAGCCTTTGCAGAATCGCCAAATGCAAATGAATTATTTCCAATAGCATTGGCATAATTTCCTATTGCCATTGATTTATCCCCAAATGCCCTGGCATGAAAACCTAATGCCTGAGACCAGTCGCCAATTGACTTTGATTCGTAACCTGTAGCCATTGAGTTCGTTCCTATACTATCGGGACTTTCAATCAGAACTCTTCCGGTTAAAAAAGCCTCCTTTTTTGGATACCAGAACACTCTTGATTGACTTGGATTTATTATTCCTGCTGCAGCTTCACCCGAAATATTAAAATAGTTACTCGCAGGTCCTTTAGCGGAGCTGTATCCTCCAACTGCAAAGCCCCCTTTCAGACCTTTACCTGTTTCTTCAGAAATATAAATCCTCACACTATCATTTGTCACTCGTAAAAACTCCTGATTATACCCTTTTGAAGAGCTATACCCTCCCACTGCAAAACCACCTTTCAAACCTTTCGTAGTGGTTGTATCAAGGTAAACCCGTACACTGTCCCGGGTTACCCTGAAATATTCATTTCCTGTTCCCTTACTGGCGCTAAATCCACCAACTGCAAATCCGCCTTTGAGACCTTTACTATTATCTCCATCTACGTAAATTCTTACACTATCAGGTGTAACTCTGAGATATTCTTTACTTCCTTTTGAAGAACTAAAACCACCAACTGCAAATCCGCCTTTGAGACCTTTTGTTTCTGCTGTATCAACATATACACGCACCCCGTTGTTATATACTGCAAAAACAGTATTCCCGTCCTTGTTCTTTACCTCAAACAGGGGCTCTTCATCATCTATTGTCTCACCCTTAACCTGTAACTTTCCGCCCGGACTTGTGGTTCCTATTCCTACATTCCCGTCTTCTTTAACAAAAAAAACTGATGTGCCTTCATCCTGAATATTAAAATCACCTGTGCCTGTCAGATTAAAATTTAATGAATAATCCCCCTGGGTAACGGTAGATGATTCAGTAAGTGCACCGCCCAATTTCACAGAATTTCCTGATTGTGTTAATCCGTTTTGGAAATCAAGGGCACTGCTCACCACTTTTACCCAGTTAGAACCCGACCAGTAATAAAATCCCGGATCGGGATAAGAACCGGAGGTTGAAGTATTCCATACCAACAACCCTTCAGGCTTTGTTCCGCTTACAGGATCAACAGTACTTACGAGCGCCACACGCGGAACTAACAATCCCTTATTTACCGATTTTACATCCAGCATTGCCGACGAATTAACAGTATATCCGTCATCATCTGTTATGGCTACATTCTGAGCATGCAGACCGGCAGAAAAAACTATATACAAAAAAGACATTAATGTTATGGTTAAAACATGGTTAACACAAAGTTTACTTTTAAATGATTTCATTATTTCAGGGGTTTGATTTTATAATTCTTCAGGATAATACATAGTTATTTTGGAATATTGGAATATTGGAATGTTGGAATGTTGGAATAATACCTGCCTGAACTGCTAAACGGCAGTTATGGACTGGCAGGGAATATGAGTTTGAACGCAAAAATTCACCATTAATCCTTTTTAATTTGTTAGATACTGTTTCCTTCAGTTCAGAAGGGAATTTTGACAATAACTTACATGTAAGGATATACAATTTAACTGAATTATTCCAAACTCGTAATTGTTTAAACCCTCAATTAATGTTTTTTCTTTCCATTTTTCCACTATTCCATTTTTCCATTTGATACCTATTCATTTTCCGGCTAAACCTTATTATATATTAGTTAGTCCAATGCAAGGCACTAAACAGACTATTAGCCTAATGTTGCCACCATTATTGCTTTAATTGTATGCAACCTGTTTTCAGCTTCATCAAAAACAACAGAAGCATCTGATTCAAAAACATCTTCAGTTACTTCCATTGCATCAAGCCCAAACTTCTGAAATATTTCCTCTCCTACTTTTGTCTCCCTGTTATGAAAAGCAGGCAAGCAATGCAGTACCTTAACCTTAGGATTAGCGGTTAATTTCAGAACATTCTCATTAATCTGGTATGGTTTAAGCAGTTGTATTCTTTCCTCCCAGACTGAATCGGGTTCACCCATTGAGACCCAAACATCCGTATAGAGAAAATCTGCTCCCTTTACAGCAGTTTCAACATTATCTGTAATGGTTATGCCGGCACTGGTATCTTTTGCAATTTTCATGCAGGTATTCACCAAATCGTCATTGGGTTGACAATCTTCGGGAGCAGCAGCCCGGAAGTCCATACCCATTTTTGCAGCACCAACCATCAGTGAATTACCTACATTGTTTCTTGCATCACCCAAATAGCAAAAGCTGATCTTGTTTAAATTTTTATCAGTATGCTCCAGCATTGTCATAAAGTCGGCGAGTATCTGGGTAGGATGGAATTCATTTGTTAGCCCGTTCCAAACCGGCACACCCGCATATTTACCCAGAGCTTCAACAATATCCTGACCGAATCCACGATATTCAATACCATCATACATCCGTCCAAGTACACGTGCAGTGTCTTTCATCGACTCTTTGTAACCTATCTGTGAACCAGATGGACCAAGATAAGTTACATGAGCACCCTGATCTAATGCGGCAACCTCAAATGCACACCTTGTACGAGTTGATGATTTTTCAAATATCAAAGCGATATTCTTACCTTTCAAATGCTGTTGCCCGGTTCCTGCATATTTTGCCCGTTTCAACTCAAATGAGAGATCAAGCAGGTATGAAATTTCATTTGGAGCAAAATCCAATAACTTAAGGAAATTCCTGTTTTTTAAATTGTGAGTCATATTGTTTATTTTGTTTATAAGTTTAAAATTAAGAAATTGTTGCTGGTTACTGGGTGCTGGTTCAAGAGTAAAGAGTTTAAAGTTATAAAGTTATAAAGTTTAAAGTTCAAAGAGGAAGAATTCAAGGTTCAAAGTTCAAGGCTCAGTTCTTTGCATTCATCTCTTTCTTCCTTCTTCCCTTTTGCCCACAGTGAAATATGCTCCTTCGTCGCATTTCACGTGGCAAGCTTTTGACTTTCGACTTTTGACTTCTTCACTTATCATACTTCATAGTAATTTTCGTGCCGTATGATCTGTCTTCCAGCTTGGTTGCTTCCGTGATAACGCTTTTCAAGCCACCTTTTTCAATAAACTGGAGGCAGGCCATGATCTTAGGAGCCATACTTCCCTTTGAGAACATACCTTCGTTTAAATAGCGGACAGTGTCAGCATGATCCAGAAATTCTTTAATTTCCTGGTTCGGCTTCTTATAGTTTATATATACAAACGGAACATCTGTAAGAATATAAAACTCATCCGCTTTGATCCTGGCTGCCAGTAATGAAGAAGCCAGGTCTTTATCTATTACAGCTTCTACCGGTCTTACATTTTTCTTCTCATCAATATAAACAGGCACTCCTCCCCCGCCGGCGGCAATTACAACATTTCCTTCCCTGGCAAGCTTTTCAATCACATTTTCGTTCATTATTCCAACCGGATGGGGCGATGGAACAACCCTTCTCCATCCACCTTCAGCTTTTACTTCTTCCTTAAATATCCAACCCTTTTTCTCTGTAAGATCATCAGCTTCCTGCCTGGAATATATCTTCCCCACTCTTTTCTGCGGATCCTGAAATGCCGTATCATTTTTATCTATCATTACCTGTGTAACAATTGTTATAACATTCTTCTCAATGCTATGTTTCCTCATAACATTCCTGAACACTCTTTCAATCATGTATCCAATTCCCCCCTGTGAATCAGCAACACAAATGTCAAGAGGCATTTGAGCTATTCCATACATTTGTTCACCAGCATCATTTCTCATTAGTATATTACCAACCTGTGGACCGTTACCATGGGATATTACAAGATCATACCCCTCTTTTAACAGATATACCAGGTTCTCCAGCGTATCAGTTGTATTTTGTTCCTGTTCTTTAATAGTACCGGCCTGGTCTCCCCTGAGAAGCGCATTTCCACCTAAAGCAACAACAGCCAATTTGTTCATAATCAATTATTTAAATTCTATTGCCAGGGAAATACAAAATTACCAATTTTTTATAATTTAACGCCATAAATTGCTGCTGTTTCTACGGAAGAATTGTATTGCAGTGAAAAAAACTAACCGCAAAGTTCGCAAAGAAGGCGCAAAGTTCGCATAAGAATATATTGAAGACGTTTTACATAGTATTTGTACTTTGCGTTCTTAGCGCATACTTAGCATACTTGGCGGTTAATTCTTTTAAAATATAACCACAGAGATCCGATAGAGAAAAAAGTCTATACGTCTCTGCGGAAAAAAAACATGAACCACATAAATAACGAATAACGTATAACTTTTAACTTATTATGAGTTTTAGCAGTGTTGCAGTGTCAAAGAGTTGCGAGTAACGGGTTAATATTTTTTAACTGAAATCGTAAAAACCTAAATAAATTTGTATCTTGGTCTTTCAAAAATTGATTCTCAAATTGGCACTATCATATAATTCACCACTTTTAATCAACAGGTTTTTCGTAACAGTATTGCTGTTATCTCTTCTTCTTTTAAACTCATGCCGTAAACATAATGAAAGAGAAGAAGGGGAAATTCTTTTTAAAATATCCTACCTTGATAACAGAATTCAGAGCATACCGAGTCAGTCATTACCTAAAGAACTGGTTATTAAATTCAAAGAGGGTTATTATCTCAGCGAACTTAGCGGGATGCTCGGTTATTTTAAAATTACAAACATAATAAATCATAGAAATTCATCGAATTTAACCTATCTACAGGTACTTGATAAAAAATATTTTTACCAGGGTAAGATGAATGAATTATCCCCGGGATTAAGTAAAATGCCCGAAATGACAATCGAATATGGAAATGAAGTGAAAAATATTTGTGGTTTTGAATGTAAACCTGCAATTATAAGCTTTCCTTCATCAGATATGAAATCATTCACTGTTTATTATACCAATGAAATACACATTAAGGATCCTAATTCTTCAAATCCCTATGTTGATATCGATGGTGTATTACTGGAATTCTATTTAAACCTTAACCAAGTTGAAATGAAACTTACTGCAAAAAATGTTTCTTTCAAACAAATTCCCTCAAAAGAATTCAAGAATAAGTCCAATTTCAAAAGAGTACCCGGAGAATTTATTACCACCGTACTTGACAAAATCATGGAATAGTTTTTTTATCTTTGGGCTTGTTAACTGTTAGCTTTTAGCTGGCGACTTAAAGCTTGAAGCTTGCACCTTCTATTAAACATAGAATCAAAAAACAGAACCTGTTAAAGGATGAAAAGGGGAAAAAACTCAAAAAATAGGATTAAAGTAAAATCAAACAAAAACAGGGGTGAAATTATTAAAGACAGCAGGGTGAAATTATTGTTTGGTCTTTTTCTTATTGGCTTTGCTCTCTTTCTCTTCCTGGCCTTTATTTCATTCCTTTTTACCTGGAAAACCGACCAGAGTTTTGAATGGTCATCAGCATTTTCCAGTTCTGAAATCCACGTATTGAACTGGTCAGGCAAAACCGGTGCATATTTCTCAAATCTACTTATTAACAAATGGTTTGGAATAGCTTCCTTTTTTATTCCCATTTTGCTGTTACTTATTGGCTTACGTATGCTTAATCTTAAAATTCTTCCTTTATGGAAAACAGTTAAAACAGGGCTTATTGCAATTATCCTGCTCTCGGTTATCCTCAGTTACATTTTTAGTGACTCAGGGGGCTATCTCGGTAGTGGATTAGGAGGCGAACATGGATTCCTTATAAGTAACTGGCTTAATGCATTTCTTGGTAAAGCCGGTACCGGTTTTTTATTATTGCTTCTGCTTACAGCATTTCTTATTTTTTCATTTAGTGGTATTATGCACCTTTTCCAAAGAAAGGAAAAAGTGTCTGATGAAAATCCTGAAATTACAGATTTTTCAGACATAATTAGTGACAGGAATTCTGATGAAACTAAACTTAGCAAATATAATATTGGAAAAGAGGAAAATGAATTGACCACATTTCAAACAAAAGATATTGATAAGGATCAGGATGATAACGAAAAGGGGATTAAACAGACAACTGATGATATTGAATTAACAATTGAACAGCGCAAATCATCAGAAGATGAGTGGTCAGGAGAAATATCCTCTCAACCATACGACCCTGCACTTGATCTGCCTTCATATAAAATACCCGGTACTGAGCTGCTTAAAGATTATGAATCAGGGAATTCTCGTGTTACAAAGGATGA
Source organism: Bacteroidota bacterium (assembly GCA_030618105.1). Lineage (GTDB taxonomy): Bacteria > Bacteroidota > Bacteroidia > Bacteroidales > VadinHA17 > JADFUQ01. Next base: position 6,395 of record JAUXED010000099.1, read on the forward strand.
GCTTATCAGCAACAAGAATAAAATTGTTGAAACTCTTGGAAATTATAACATTGAGATTGACAAGATAAAAGCAACCATTGGTCCGACAGTAACTTTGTATGAAATTGTTCCGGCTCCGGGCATCCGTATTTCCAAAATCAGAAATCTGGAAGACGATATAGCCCTCAGTCTTTCCGCATTGGGAATCAGAATAATAGCTCCAATTCCCGGAAGAGGAACGATTGGCATCGAAGTCCCTAACCTGAATCCCGAGATCGTTTCAATGAAATCAATGCTCAATTCAAGAAAATTCAGGGAATCGGAATTTGAATTGGGAGTAGCTCTTGGTAAAACTATTTCTAATGAATCATATGTTTTTGATCTGACCAAAATGCCTCACCTGTTGATAGCAGGTGCAACAGGTCAGGGAAAATCAGTTGGATTGAACGTTATAATTACTTCCCTGCTTTATAAAAAACATCCTTCCGAGATCAAATTTGTAATGATCGATCCCAAAAAGGTTGAACTAACTTTATTTTCAAAAATTGAAAGGCATTTCCTGGCAAAGCTTCCTAATGATGAAGAACCAATTATTACTGATACACACAAAGTAATTAATACCCTGAATTCTCTTACAATTGAAATGGACAACAGGTATGATTTACTTAAACTTGCTCATGTTCGTAATATCCGGGAGTATAACAGTAAATTTAAAAGCAGGAAACTTAACCCTGAGAAAGGTCATCGATATCTGCCTTATCTTGTTCTGGTTATTGATGAATTTGCCGATCTTATTATGACAGCCGGCAAAGAGATAGAAAACCCGCTTGCCCGTCTGGCTCAAATGGGAAGAGCTGTGGGATTGCATCTGGTTATTGCTACTCAAAGACCTACTACCAATATTATTACCGGAGTGATTAAAGCTAATTTCCCCGCAAGAATTGCATTCAGGGTTACATCAATGGTTGATTCCAGAACAATTCTGGATAGCCCGGGAGCCAATCAACTTATTGGTCGTGGAGATATGCTGCTGTCACCGGGAAGCGATTTAATCAGGCTCCAATGTGCTTACCTTGATACTTCTGAAATTGATAAGATAACAGAATATATCGGCTCTCAGAAAGGATATCCAACTGCATTAATCCTGCCTGAATATACAGATAACAAGTCTGATGAACCAGGTGAAACGGATCTGTCTAAAAGAGATTCCTATTTTGAAGAAGCTGCAAGATTAGTAGTTCTGCACCAACAAGGATCCACCTCATTAATACAACGGAAACTTTCTATTGGCTATAACCGTGCCGGACGTATCATTGATCAGCTTGAAGCAGCCAGAATCGTCGGACCTTTTGAAGGCAGTAAGGCCAGACAGGTATTAATCCCTGATGAATACACTCTGGAACAATTTTTGAGGAATCTTGAACAGAACAATGGAACGATAGAACGATAGAACGATAGAACGATGGAACGAAAGAAAAGAAAAAGTATTTTGTTACTGAAGAATCTGTTCGAAATGACTTTAGGAATAAATCGTATGAAATTTTTATTCACATCCCTTATTGCAATATTTCTGGTTGTATCATCAAATGCACAACAGGATCCACAAGCCGGTGCAATACTTGACAAAGTTGCTGAG
>JAUXED010000085.1 GCA_030618105.1 Bacteroidota bacterium
ATAATTGTTTTTGCAGGAATATTATCAAATGTTGCATCGGATGTCGGATATGTTTTACTAATACCACTTGCCGGTGTGATCTTTCTCGCTGTGGGTAGAAATCCTATAGCCGGTATGGCAGCAGCTTTTGCCGGTGTATCAGGTGGATTCAGTGCCAATTTGGTTTTGGGAACCATTGACCCTTTGCTAGCCGGATTGTCACAGGAGGCAGCCAGGATCATTGATCCTTCATATGAAGTAAATCCTACTGCCAATTACTTCTTTATGGTGGCATCTACCTTTATCATTGCTTTTGCAGGCACGTTTGTCACTGAAAGAATTGTTGAACCAAGGCTGGGTAAATATACCGGTGAGTATAAAGAAAAAGACAATTCCTTCGATAATCTTTCAAAAAAAGAGAGAAAAGGTTTGCTGATTGCTTTGCTCACTCTGGTAGCCATCATATTCATAACCCTTATCGGGATCATTCCTGAAGAAGGTTTCTTTAGGGCAAGTGACGGAGGAATGCTCAATTCACCACTGATCCGCGGAGTGGTTGCTATGTTGTTTATTACTGCTGGTGCAACGGGTCTCGCTTATGGTCTTACCACGGGAGCCTTTAATAGTGATGCGGATGTTATGAAAGGTATGGCTGCCTCCATGAAAACAATGGCTGTTTACATCGTTCTTGTATTTTTTGCAGCTCAGTTTGTAGCTTATTTCAAGTGGAGCAATCTTGGAATAATTCTGGCTGTTAAGGGAGCCGGTCTCATAATGTCTGCCGACATCGGACTTATTCCTTTGATGATCCTTTTCATCCTGCTTGCTGCCACCATCAATATGCTGATGGGAAGTGCGTCAGCAAAATGGGCTATCATCGCACCAATTTTTATTCCTATGTTTATGATCATGGGTTATTCGCCGGAATTGTCTCAGGTTGTGTATCGTATCGGCGATAGTGTGACAAATGTGATCTCTCCTATGATGAGTTTCTTTGCTCTGATCATTGCTTTTATCCAGAAATATGAACCAAAATCAGGTATAGGAACCATAATTGCTACCATGGTCCCTTATTCCATTGCTTTCCTGATCGTTTGGGTTTTGCTTTTAGTGGTATGGCTGTCTTTGGGTATACCGCTTGGTCCGGATGCAGGAATTCACTATACACTGCCCAATTAAAAACAAAGAGTATGATAATATCGTAAAATCAGCTATTGCTTCAGATTTTAAAGATTTTGAGAACGTGATACAATATTATACCGCCTTTTTTCTCGTCCTTTTGAATACAACATACGCCATCAACAGCAAGAATATTGCAGTGATAACGATCCGCCAGAGAAATTGATTTGGGGGAATTACCGTGATCGTCTTGAACCCTTTATAGATAACCGGAGCTTGAGAGAAATTGTAAAAACCGAATTTGCCGTTCTTATATGTGTTATCTGTAAGGTTTTTGCTGAAAATAGTTTTCTCTCCATCCATGACCGTTACGGTAAATGAACCGGGATCGAATTTCAGAATGAATCCGTATTCCTTTTCGAATTCCCATCCTTCAGTCTCTTCATGATAAAGGAGAGTAACCCTTCCTTCAGTACCTTCTGTATTCCAGAGATCTTTACCATCAAACGGTTGTGAAGCTTTCAGTATACCTGACTCCGGTCCTGAATAATCTGCAGTTACAGCTTTGATACTTATTCCCTGTTTTGCCAGACCGCATGCTCCGTCACTTTGTGTTGCCTTTTTCCAATCAAGCAGGTAGAAATGTCCGGGATCCTGATAACCGAAAACAAAACCCACAAGGTCATCATCACCTTTTGCTTTCATGAGCCATGACCCTTCGACCGTGGTACCTGTAACATCAATATCACTTACCAGGAGGGTAGGATCTCCGTTAATCTTCTGTGTGGCCCACTGATTATTGTTGCTCAGCTCCCACGTCCCGCGTCCCTGTCCGTTGGCAGGATAATGATAGATCACTTCCTTCCACCCGCTCAGGTCAACCCATTTTTCAATACGTTCCGCTTCTTTACCACAACTATGGGAAGCCAATATTGCTATTACCAGACTGATTTTAATTACATATCTCATAGTTATTTTCTTTAATTTGTAGCTACAGCAAATATATAACATTTCATTCATTTGTATGATAACCATGTCCGTGTTCAATCATCAAGTCCTTCTTCATATCCCCGTTTATACTCATCCTTTGCTTTCTTAATTGTTTTTTTAATCGATCCCCAGACGTTTCCAGCTTCTTCTCCAATCACTTCCCAAGTGTTTCCATCGGATTCTCTGACCCTTTTTATTTTTCCCCGGATCATATCCCGTTTATTATGAATATCCTTTATTTTCTCTTCATATTTACTTCTTGTTTCAGTATCAGTATTTTTCATACTGATATCCAATGCTTCCAGGTAGGTATTTAGTTTTTCAAACTGTGCTTCAAGTGTTCTGATATATTGCACTTTTGTGTTAATCATTCCTTTAACTTTTAACTCCTGAGGAATTCAGGAAGTGTAACGGAGTTAAGCTCACAGCAGGTAATTGATCATGTTAGGTCTTTTTTTCAGGATCTTCTTCAGAAAGTTTTGCAAATGTATCGTTAATTGCTTTGGTTAAATTTGACAGGCTATCCTCAATAACATCCTTTATTGAATTAAATTTTTCTTCATTTGCATCACGATAATCCCTGGCTTTTTGCTGAATTGATTCTTTTTTTGCACGTAATTCATCAGCTTTTTCAGTGTATTTTGCTTTTACATCCGTTTTTGATTTTTCAGCTTTTGCTTCCAGTTTACTGATTTCGGCATCCCATTTTTTTAACCTGGCTGCCAGTTTGTCGATATATTCTTCCCTGTTTCCCATAATACATATATTTAATTATTAAACTTCAGGATATTTTCTATATTATATTCCTATTCTAAATTTTCAATATCTGCTAAATCCTGGTGTCTTCCGGTTGCTTTTTTGTTTTTCTTAAGATTTTCCAAATCAATGAAATTTACTTTTACATTTTCAATTTCAACTACAACTTTTTCAGAGTAGCATTTATCAAAATCCACACCTTCAAGTTCTGTTAAAATATCAATTCTGTTTGGAGGATACCCTAATTGAATTACCTGTTCCGGATTTAAAAAATCTTCAATTTTTATATCCAGTGATCCAAAACCAAAATCATCTAACGCTTTTATCAAATTTTGAGCATTAGATTTATCTAATAAAACCCATAAATCCAAATCCTTTGTATAGCGCGGATGTCCATGCAAAGCAACTGCATATCCACCTACAACAAGATAAAGAACATTATTATCGTTTAGTAATTGAATAAACTCTTTGAAATCTTTGTTTATTATCATATTTCCATTCTATATATTCTTGTCTGATTTCTTCAAGGGTTTTGAGACGTTGTTCAAAAGATTGAGTTTTCCAAAAAGAAAAATCACTTTTCAGATCGGTTTTATTTATTATTCTTACAACCTTTTTATCAAGACTCATTGCTGAATTACTTTTATCTTCCTATTTGTTTTAAAACCTTAATATTCTACTGCAAATTACCATTTAATTCCATAAAATGCAATAAAAACGTATTCCTAAGAAACAGTTTTCTTCTTAATACAAAAACAAGCACAGGTTACTTAAATCCATGTTCTTTGTGTTTCTTCGCAATGCTCTCAGCCAATTTATCAAGAGCTTTAAAATCAGCCTCTAATGGTACTCCTTTGGCAAGAACAGGTTCGATAACTTCTACTTTTAGATTAGAGATCATCCCTGCCAATATCTCTACAGTTTTATTTCCCCAACCGTAGGAGCCGATAATGGATAGGAATTTGGCTTTAGGACGTAATGCGTTAGCCAGATATGTAGCATAAACGACGTTAGGATGAGGACCTGTATGAATGGTTGGTGTCCCAACTACGATTGTACCTGCATCAACAAGAGTTATTGCCAGTTTTCCTATATCAGTTACGGTTAAATCAAATTTCTCAACAGAAACTCCTTTTTCCACAAGAGATGAAACAAGAAAATCGACCATTTGCTTTGTGCTGCTATGCATTGAAATATAAGGTATAACTACCAGGTTCTTTGGTGCATCACCGATCCAGGCTTTATAGGCATCGATGATAAAGGATGGGTCTTGATAAAGAACGCCGTGACTGGGGGCTATGATAGAGATATCGTAAGAGGCGATTTTTTCCAGGTTCTTTTTGATCACATTTCGGAAAGGCATCATGATCTCTGCATAGTAACGCTTAGCTGCTTCGTAAATACGTCCTTCATCAGAAACATAGAGATCGGTTGTTGCAATATGAGAACCGAAAAAGTCACAACTGAACAAAATTTTATCTTCTTCCAGATAGGCAACCATTGTCTCCGGCCAGTGCACCCAGGGGGTGTATATGAATTTCAACGTCTTGTCCCCAAGTGAGATTGTTTCACCATCGTTAACAGTAATAATGGATTTTTCGGGTATAGGCATAAGATCCATAAGCATGTTTTTTGCTTTGGAACTGCAAATCAATTTTGCATCAGGGTATTTAGAGAGTACATTGGGAATGCTGCCTGAATGATCCTGTTCCGCATGAAGTGAAACTACGTAATCGAGTTTAGGGACATTTTCAAGCTGCCCCAGCAGTTCATCAATCATAGGTGGATCGACAGTATCAATCAGAACCGTCTTTTCGCTGCCTTCAATAAGATAAGCATTATAACTTGTGCCGTCAGGAAGAGGGATCAGTGAGTCAAAGAGTCGTCTGTTCCAATCCACGGAACCCATCCAATAAATTCTGTCTTTAATTTTTCTTGGTTTCATAATACATCCTTTATTTAATTTTTCGTAATTTATTTTGAAATAATAACCATTTCGCGGAACAAATCTTTGTTTTCTTTGATCTTTTGTTCATTACCGTAAATACAGAAAGCATCCTGTTTTAGAATATCCTGAACAATTTTTTCGAAATCTTTTATATCCTGCACGGTGGTTGAGAGAACTGCAGACCTTTCATCTTTAATATCCTCGATTGTAGTTTTCTCGAGATACCTTTGAATTGCAATATCTCCTTTTTGCGAAGCAGTAAGAGGCCGGTCCATTCCTGAAATTGTTCCAATCAGGAAGCGGGTCATTGCTTTTTCATCGGCTTCAAAATCATGCAGGAACCCCGGAGTGGCATCGTAATTTTCAAGGGTTTCTTTCAGGTTCGGGTCACGGTATGAAGCAAAGAAAACATCTCCTGAGGGAGAAAATCCACAGAATCCACCGTAAGCTCCTCCAATTACACGAATTTGATTTTGCAGCCAGTCTCTGGAAAGGATCTGGTTTAGTACACGCATTTTACCGCTCCATTCGTAACCCAGTTTCTTAAAATTGTAGCCTTTAATTACGTATTGAACTTTAGATGCAGTAAGTAATCCTTCGTTTTTATTAGTAAAATCAAATTTCCACTCTTCTATTTTATCCTCTCCTTCGGGAAGTGAACCTGCAAGTTTTTTGAATCCGGCAGAGAAAGCTTCCATATCTTCGTTACTGCAGGTAACAGATGAAATAAGGTTCTTTTGAGTAAATAACAAAGAGGCAGTTTGAGTAAGGTTTTTAACGATCTCTTCGCTGTTTTCGTCAAACTTGCTTACGAGATCGGTTATAAAGCGGTAATATTCCAAACCACCGGTAAGTTCATTAAACATTCCATCATTGGAATAGTACGATGATAATCGGGTCATCGCATAACGTATCCCGTTTTGTTTGATATTGGCATCTACCCGTGACTGGTGTCTGACCAATACAGTTTTTAACCTTTCAATATCGGTAAAATCAGTTTTGTTTATTATCTCACCGGTTAATTCGAACAGTTTATCAGCTTTACCGGTTATTGCTTTTGATGTGACAACAAATTTCGGTAATAAATTATCATCCGATTTATTTTCAAGGAAAGTGTTTGTCCTTGTATAGAACCCACCGGTATGAATATTTAATGCATTATCGAGTTCCCCAAAGGTGAAATTTTCAGTGTTTAACTTTCCAAGAACTGATGACAATAGTGAAGCATAAGGAACTAAATCTTGTGGAAGCGCACTGACGTTAAAATAGAAATTAGTGTATAAAATATTATTGGTAAAATCGTTATAGTAAACCACCGGTATATTGAGAATTACTTTTTCTTCAACCGTGTACCATTCAACTTCTTTACTTATGTCAGCAATATCCAGCAGAGGGATAGTTGCCAGGGCTTCGGGTGAATCTTCACGTTTTTGGTGTGCTATTAATTCTTCAGTTTCATTAATGAGTTTTTCAAGACTTTTATCGTCGAGAGTGGATTTATATGCAGCCAGTTCTCCCACAGTTTTTTTATTAATCTCTTTTTGTAAGCCGGGTTGTGGTGTGAGTACCATCAATAATGCATGAGAATTTGAGATCAGATATTCTTTTATGGTTGACTCAAGCAGATCAGTTTCGAGCGCTGTTTTGACTTTCTCAAGAGGTTTATTGAACTCGAGACCCAGGAATGGGTCGTTGTTGAAGAACCATCCCGGATAGCTCATCATTAGATATCTTAATCCTTTTTGAGGTGTATTACCTTCTTTAAGATTAAATTCCATCCGGTTCAGAATACCTTCCACCATTGACTTATCAAGTCCTTTACTGGTGACTTTCCGAAGAGTATTAAAAACAATTTCTTTGAATTTATCTTTGTCTTCGGAATTTGCATTTTGCACTATAATTTCAAAAACATTTTGCTGCGATTCATTAAATGATGCACGTATGTCACGACCAATTCCGGCTTCCTGAATAGCGAGGCGCACCGGAGCTGACTCGTGGTTAACCAAAGCTTCGGATAGCACATCAAAAGCCATGCATAAAGTCCGGTCGGTATTTTTCCCTGCAACAAAGCTAAGGCTCAGATATGTTTTATTCTCTGTTGAACTTCCATCTGGTATAGCATAGGTTTTTTCCACTGCCTTCATTTCATTGAAAGGTTCCTGAAGTGGAATTACCACTTTTTTATCTGATTTTTCATACTTTGAGAGATATTCAGTATCAATGAATTGCAGTTCCTTGTTAAGGTCAGCATTTCCGTAAAGTAGAATATAACTGTTTGAAGGGTGGTAAAATTTTTTATGGAAATTAATAAAATCTTCATAGGTTAGTTTTGGTATAGCACCCGGGTAACCACCTGAGCATACACCGTAAGTATTTTCTGGAAAGAGATGTTTGTTTACCTGGTAGTTAAGTTCACTGGTAGGATCAGAATAAGCACCTTTCATTTCGTTATAAACAACACCTTTATAAACGATCTTACCCTCTTTATCGGTTAATTCACGATGCCAGCCTTCCTGTTTGAAAATTCGCGGATCGTCGTAAACCAGAGGATTAAAAACTGCATCGAGGTAAACATGCATCAGGTTAAAGTAGTCTTTGTCATTCATGCTTGCTACCGGGTAAGTAGTTATATCAGCGCCTGTCATTGCATTAAGGAAGGTATTTAAAGATCCTTTTAACAAAACATCAAAAGGACTTTTTACCGGGAAGTTTTTAGAACCATTCAGTACAGAATGTTCCATAATATGAGGTGTGCCATAATCGTTTTCAGGAGCTGTTTTAAAAGCAGTATTAAAAAATTTGTTGGCGTCATCGGCAGCGATTTTCAGTAAGTAAGCACCGCATTTTTCATGCGAGAAGTATAGACATTCCGCATTTATTTCCTGCACAAACTTCTTTTCAACTAATTTAAAACCATAATAGGTTTTATTGACTTTGTATTTTTTATTTGATGTACATCCCACAACTAAAGCATTTCTTTTCTCCGTTGTTTAACAACCATTTCCGCTGCTTTTATTACAGGATATGCAGTAGGTGGACCGGTTAAAAGAGGATGTGTGCCAATCTGGGAAGTAAGTAAAGCATTGACTGTCATCTGGTTTTCTATTGCAAGACCAATTAAATTAGTCAATTCTCCGGTACTTAACCCGCCAATAACTTCCCCTCCAATAATAATTCCGTCTTCATGTGTTACAATCAATTTAACAAGTTGCTTTTTGGTTCCTTCCAATGTCCCGGGATGTTTGTCGATTCCTTCAAATGTGCCGGTAATAACATTGAATCCTCTTTGATTAGCCAGAGTTTCAGTTACTCCGGCAACACCGAAACCTGTATCTCCGATAGCTGTGCAAAAAATTGAAATTGTACCTTTAAATGATCTCAATGTAGATAATCCAAACAGGTTCATTCCAACGATTCTTGCTTCAGAGCAAGCTGTTGATGCCAGCATAAGACCTTTTAGGCTACTTGTAATGAAGCTGTGTTTTTCAGCGCAGTCGCCAATAGCAAAAATGTCCTTATTTGTTGTATGCATATATTCATTCACCTTAATAAAGCCTAATTCATTAATTTCTATTCCTGATTTTTCTGCAAGAGCCGAATTGGGGTGATATCCTGTAGATAAAATCACTACGTCTGTTTCAATAGTATCTCCATTGTTTAATAGAACCCGTGAAACTTTTCCTTTTCCCTGAATTTCTTTTACTCCATTGTTGGTAATTATTTGTACCCCTCTTTCTTTAAGAATTTCTTCAGCCCTGATAGCAAGTTCATCATCAAAAGCAAGTTGTAATATATGAGGCAGAACTTCGACCAGTGTAACATTTTTGATAACCTTGTTTAACTCGTCAGCTATTTCTACACCAATAAATCCGCCTCCAATAATTACTACCCGATTGCATTTTTTGATCTGAGTCAATAAACCATCGAGATAATTCTTGTCTTTAGGAATAGTAAATACATTTTCCATATCAGTTCCAATGAGCCATTTTGGAATCGATGGGATTGACCCGGTTGCTAATACCAGTTTGTCAAATTCTATCTCAGTGCCATCAGAGGTTTTGCATATTTTCTTTTCCTGATCAATAGAAACAGCTTCATCAATTTTCAATTTTATTCCAAGTTTAGTTAACGTTGCATCAGGAATTAGATTTTTTTCAGAGCTTCCCAGTGATCCGAAAATGTAAGGTATTCCGCATGGCACCAATACTTCTTCTTCCAAACGTAATAATAAAAAGTTTTTATCCGGATAAAATGATTTCCCTGTGGTTGCAGCTACAATTCCCGCGGCACTCCCGCCAATAACTAATACATCAGTTTTTTGCATTTTTATTACTTCCTTTTTAGTTAATAAGATGACTTCGAACTTAATAATAAACTCGTTTCTTTCAATATAATTTATTATGTTATAAATACATATTATATTACATCACCTCACCTCATCACAATTTCCTAACTCTTAAAGAAAGTTTATTTGTTGATTTGTTGATGAGTTTATTTGTAAGATGCCCAGAGTCACCTTAAATAAATAAGTTCTTAACTTCTCAACTTATAAACTCCTCAACTTATAAATTCTTAAAGAAAGTTTATTTGTTTATTTGTTGATAAGTTTATTTATAAGATTAAATAATGATAAACATTTTAACTTCTAAACTTCTAAACCTCTAAACTTCTAAACTCCTAAACTTATAAACTTTTCTTCACTACTTCTTTGTATCATAATTTC
>JAUXED010000145.1 GCA_030618105.1 Bacteroidota bacterium
GGGTGGTTAATAAAAAAATAAAAAGCAAAATTCCTACGCGGGAAAGCCCTCAATTGAAACAACTTGCCAACCAAACCACCGCCATTATATGAACCACTAAGTCGGAATCCGAACTGCCAACCACCTGCTATCCCGCAGTCGGAGTCCGACTTCCCCTTGCTTTATTTTATTAAACTATTTTATAATAATGATTACATCTATATCCTCGTCCTATCGTTCCATCGTTCTTTCGTCCTCTCGTTTCCTAGTACTCTCTGCTCTCCGCTCTTAGCTCTTCATCCTTCCAAACCCTTTGTCCTTTTTTGTCAAATCAGGCTTTTGACTAAATTGATAAACTTTTTCATGTCTTCAAACTTTTTAAGAACCTCTTCTTTTTCAAATTCAACAAATATTCCATAATCGCTGTCACTTCTATCTTCAAAAGCTTTGTGAATAATTCGACCAACATTAACATCTACTTTCCCAGTTTTAACAAACTCTTTATTGAACCATCCGATAAGTTGTTGATGTTTTGGGGGGTGAAATGGTTTCGTGAGCTTGTTGAATTCTGTATTTGATTAATTCTTCAATATTATTATGCATGGATACCATATTTAATTGCATCAGTAAACAATGGGTGTTTACCCCAGAATTTTGTTTCCAGATCGTGCCTGGAAATAATTTTGGAATCAATAAAAATTTCTTTGTCTAATGATACGTCGTAACAAATATCCCTGATCAGGTTTTTTAACTTCCAGGGAACAGAAACATTAAGAATTATAAGGACATCGTAATCAGAATATCCTTTCTCAGCAGATTTGGCATACGATCCAAATAGGATCAAATCATGCAAATCATTGCCCAATTTACTTTTTAATCTGAATTTTAGATCCTTTAATATTTGTGTCTTATCTACCATAAGTTCAAAGATAGTAAAAAAGAGCGAACAAAGTAAAGCCTCTCCTTCGTAGTTTTACTACGGAGAAGGAGCAATCTTTCATGTCTTTTCGCAAAGTCCATGTTGGTTTATTATTTGGCTTATTGATTGCTTTTGGATTTTTTAATGAACATTAAGTTTAGAAATTTGCTTTTCATCGAAGAGCCTTCATTTCACTAAATAACAGTTTTGACCCGTCCTGAAAAATGATTCAGATTAACTGAAGTTTACATTAATGAACATTACTACTACTATCAAAATTAATAATCCTACACCGTAAGTTGAAAGCACAAACTTAATCATCCTTGTATATTCTTTTTGCAAAAGGGTTTTAAGTATGAAAGCCAGGAATAACCAATATAATATCTCGAAAACATTTATAGTATGTAAGGGGTAAATATACCATGGATCAATGTTTTTGTTATTCATTATACTTAAAAGAGAGAATGAAGCAATATACTGCATTTCATTTAAGTCTTCTAATTTTGTCAAAGCAATTATAATTGTTTTAAGCATTTGGGCGAAAAGGAAAACTAACTCGGAAAACATTGCTATATGAAACATTTGCTTAAAGCTTGTTTTATATCCCTGAAGTATTGAACCCGTTTCTAGACACAGGGCAACAAAGAGGAATTTGAAAAACAATATCACCGGAATGATTAGATAAGCTATCCAGTCCCATTTATGTTTAAATTCTAAAAATTCTTCAATTCTCTCCCGGGCTAACTGCTCTCCTAAGGTTTGATAGTAAAGTTTATCCTTAATAATGAATTCATTTAGTAAAACACTGAAAAGAACATATAATAATGAAATGAATAAAAAGAATTCCGGTTTTTTAATTTCATGAAAATATTTGATAATGATTTTCATTATTTTATCTGGTGTTAAATATTAGAATTAATAATCATGTGCGATAAAGCTCAATTTAATTAAGGTTGATCTGCAATTAAAATATAGTTAATTATAAACGAACTCTTTCCAAAATTCGCTATAAAGATTTTCACTTTTTAATAGTTGATCATGATCCCCTTTAGCCTTTATAATCCCACTATCAATAACATATATTCGATTACTCATTTCTTTCAGGATGTGTAGTCGATGTGAAATAAATATTATTCCCATTTTCGATTTTAAATGATTTAGTAATTGGAATATGAAATTTTCTGTATTTCTGTCCATTGCTGCCGTAGCTTCATCAAGTATCAGTAATTGCGGCATCTTATACAAAGCTCTTGCAAGTCCGATAAGCTGTATTTGTCCACCGGACAAATTGATTCCCTCTTCTCCTAAAATGGTTAAATATCCCTGGGGAAATTTCTCAAAGAAAGAATGAAATTCATGTGTTTTACAAAAAGTGATAATTTTTTCAACATCTTCACCGGTTTCTCCCATACAAATATTATCTAATACATTACCATTGAATATATGAATATTCTGAGGGACTACTCCTAAAGTTGTTCTCCAGTCATTTGTATTAATGTCACTTAGGGATAAGTTTTTATTAATTATTATTTCACCATTTTCAGGCAAATAGAATTTTTCAAGAATTTGCCCCATGGTAGTCTTCCCACATCCACTTTCCCCGACAATTGCAATCATCTCATTTTTCTGTACTTCAAAATCAATCTTTTTAAGTAATTGTTTTCGTCCGGGGAATCGAAACGACAGGTTTTTTACTTCTAAAGATTCAAACAGAATGGAGTTATTAGTTTTTTCAGTTGTTTCAGGATTTATTTTCACAAATTCGAACATTCTGTTAAATGCAACTTTTGCCTCATTGACAGGAATGACTATTAATGCCAGATTTGTTATTGACGGGATCAGTGTAGAAGCAATCCCTAAAACTGCCATTAGTTCACCAAGTTGAAGCAGTCCTTCAAAAACCATATAAGATGTGTATGCAAGAATGGAAATTAGTATTATTATACCAAAGAAACCCGAAATAAATCCAAGACGGATATTTATTTTTCCTAATTCAAATACTTTATCCTGTAAATTCCCATATATGATCTGATTAATTTTTTGAAAAAGGCTTTGCTTGTTAAGATTCTTTATGACTGCCACTCCCTGCATTGTACTGATATAATTACTTTCACTATGCGCATAAGCGACCATTACTTCTTTCTGGGAGGTTATTATTTTATTGTTAAACCGGTAAATTAAAAGAAAGTAAAAAGGAAGCGTTACGGTTGCAATAATGCCTGCTTCCCATGTATAAATAAATATAAAAGACAGTGAGATTATTGCCATAAGCGAGTCGATAATGACACTGCCGGCAATTTCAGTAATAACTCTTTGAATCCTTGTTGTATCATTTAAACGTGCAACCAGTTCTCCAATCCTTCTGGTATCAAAAAACGATTTTGGAAGAAAAAGCAATGAACCATAGAAAAAATTGATTATCCGGTTATTGAAATCTTTACTTTGGGTTATCAGGAAAAATTGCCTTAGTGTCATTAATCCTATTCGTATAAATAATAAGAGTGTCAGTAACCCAATTCCCAGGAAAAGTTTTTGAAGGTTTTTTGAAGGGATAATGTCATCAATTAACTTTTGGGAAAAAACTGCCATTGCCATACTTAAGACAGCAATTATAAGTCCTAACATAATGCTTAAACCAAGCAGGTTGAAATCTTCTTTTACTAATTTATATATCCAATCCTTTTTAGCATGTTTTACAGATTTTGCCTTGACAAATTGTTGATTTGGTTTAAGCGTAAGACAGGTTTTCGAATCCCAGATTTTTTCCAGGTCTTTTTTTGTATAGTATTGAATTCCTTTTCCGGGATCGCCAATAATGAAATGATTTTCTTCATATCCGTAACAGATCACAAAATGCTGGAGGCGTTGATCCATTAATACATGAAGAATTAGAGGCTCTCCGTGTTCAATAATGGATTTTATATCGGCTTTGTTACCCTCGGCTTTAAACCCTATTTGATTAGCTGCCTGGTATAATCCTAATAATGTAGTTCCCTGTTTTGTAGTACCACTATGTTCTCTGAGTTTTTCAAGTGTGTTTGTTCCATCATAATAATTTATCAAGGATAATAAACAGGCAACACCACAATCCGATTGATCATTTTGCTGGATAAAACTCTGTTTTATTTTCTTGATATCCATACTATTGATTTAGATATTTCAAAAGGGCTTCTGTGGATACTTCACCCTTAAATTGTTTAACCAGTTTTCTTTCTTTATTATAGATGAAACTTGTAGGAAAAGGATTTGGCCCAAAAGTATTATGGAACACATCTAAAGTGTCAATCAGAACGGAGATATTATCAAATTCGAGTAAATGATATTTATTAGCAAAATCTTTTACGCTTTCGCGGGAAGCAGTAGATATCATAATAATTTGGAAATTGTAAAACCGGTCAATATTTAAACTTAGTTGCTCCGCTTCATAATGACAGTATTCGCATTCCGGATGGGAGTAGATTATTAAACAGGAATTGTT
>JAUXED010000144.1 GCA_030618105.1 Bacteroidota bacterium
GCAGCATTATATATCAGTCCCGGCAAACCGGAAACTATTTTGGAGGCTATGAAAAAAATCACAGAGGATTTTAAACTACGTGAAAATTTAATAGAAAAAGGATTTGTTCAAAGCAGAAAATTTAGCTGGGAAAAGACAGCAAAAGCGTTATGGGAAAGCATCGAGAAAGTTTTGAATTGTGAGAGTTGAGTACCAAACTTCGAGGTTATCTCAAAAGTCTCTGTGTCTCTTTGTGATTTCTTAGTGTTACTCTGTGACTAACTCTTAAATAATTGTTGCACAGAGGTTCACAAACCTGCCCGCCGCTTTGCTTTGGCAGGCGGGGGAGACACAAAGGACCACAAAGAAAAGGAGAAGATATAGAATAATTAATAACATAAATGAATAAGCTCAAAAAGCATCTTAATAAAGGTCTGATAGAAGCCGGATGTGACGAGGCCGGCAGAGGATGCCTTGCCGGGCCTGTATTCGCAGCAGCTGTTATCATGCCTGAGAAATTTGATCTGCCACTACTTGACGATTCCAAGAAACTCAGCAAAAAAATCAGGCACGAGCTTAGGGATGTGATTGTTACAACTGCAGAAAGTTGGGCTGTTGCCTGTGTTGATAACAGAACGATAGATAAAATAAACATTCTCAATGCATCTTTTCTGGCTATGCATAAGGCAATTGAACAACTGGAAATAAAACCCGATTTTCTCCTTATTGATGGCAACCGTTTTAACCCTTACAAATCAATTCCCTATAGTTGTATCATTAAAGGGGATGGAAAATTCAGTTCAATAGCTGCAGCTTCAATCCTTGCAAAAACATACCGTGACGATTTTATGGAAAAAATTCATGAGGAATTTCCGGATTACAACTGGTTTAATAACAAAGGATATCCAACTGCCAAACACCGTCATGCCATTTTTGAAATGGGTATCACTCCATATCACCGTAAAACATTCAGGTTGCTGAATAACCAGATGAGAATAGATCTATAGTTTCCGGGGACTGGCTATTTCGCCGACCACTTCTTCTTACTTCTTGCTTTTCTTTGGAGTCTAATAGTCGAAAGGTCAAAAGTCTAAAAGTTACGAAGGTTTATAAGTTAAACGTTATACGTTTTTGGCAAATTAATTACGTTATTAATCACGTTATTAATCACTGCTTTAATCACGTGATTAATTTTTCTTAATGGCTATCTAATAACCACTTAATGGCTATTGCATGACCATTGTATGACTTCTTTCTCCCTACTCCTTACTTCTTACTTCTTACTTCTTCCCACTGCAACACCGCATCACAACTCTTCAATTTTAGTCACTTTAGGCATTTTAGTTCATTTTAGTCATTCTATCATTCTATCATTTACTCATTTACTCATTTCTTCACCATACTCTTTAACACATTATAATCCGGTATCGGTTTTAAAATTAAAGTATATATTTGTATTTCAATAAATCAATTAATCTGTTAATTAAAATATAATAAAATGAAAAAACTGCTTTCACTACTTATCAGTCTTATTTTAGCCCTTAACCTTAGTGTTAAAGCTGACGAGGGAATGTGGATGTTACCACTGCTTAAAAAGCTTAATATGGGTACTATGACTGAACTTGGTTTTAAATTATCTGCCGAAGAGATTTATAGCATAAACCATTCAAGTATCAAAGATGCCATTGTTATTTTTGGCAGAGGATGTACCGGTGAAATTGTATCAGACCAGGGTCTTTTACTTACAAATCACCATTGCGGCTACGGACGTATCCAGGCACACAGTTCGGTTGAACATAATTATCTTAAAGATGGATTTTGGGCAATGTCAAAAGATGAGGAGTTGTCAAATCCCGGTTTGAGTGTAATCTTTCTTGTAAAGATCGAAGATGTTTCAGAGAAAATAAATTCAGCCCTTAGTGATACATTGAACGATGGTGAACGTTACAGGAAAATAAGGGATATTAGTAAAGAGATTGAAAATGCTGCAACCGAAGATAATCACTATTCAGCAAGGGTGCAGTCGTTTTTCGGTGGTAACTATTTCTATTTAATGGTATATGAAACATACAGTGATGTCCGTTTTGTCGGAGCTCCTCCTTCTTCCATAGGGAAATATGGTGGCGATACAGATAACTGGATGTGGCCGCGGCATACAGGTGATTTCAGTGTTTTCAGGGTATATTCCGGACCTGATGGAAAACCTGCAGAGTATTCAGAAGATAATATTCCTCTGAAACCAAAGCATTATTTACCTGTTTCAGTAAAAGGAGTTGAACCTGATGATTTTGCCATGGTACTTGGTTATCCTGGCGGAACACAACGTTATATGACTTCTTATGGCATCGAAGAACTTTTGCAAATCACCCATCCCAACAGGATAAATGTCAGGGGGATACGCCAGGAACTGATGATGCAGGATATGAAAGCCAGTGAAAAGGTACGTATCCAGTATTCATCAAAATATTCCGGATCAAGTAATTACTGGAAATTCTCAATCGGACAAAGTGAAAGTCTGAAAAGATTGAAAATTAAGCAGGAAAAACAGGAAATTGAAGACAAGTTTAGTAAATGGATTGCAGCTGATCCTGTAAGAAAAGAGAAATATGGTGAAGCACTTGACCTGATAAAAAATTCTATCGAAAAACGGGCTGATTTTCAACATTCACAACAGTACCTTATGGAGTGCCTTCTTCGTGGAAGTGAAGTTGTTGGTGCAGCTATGAGAGGAGGAACGCTGTTAACTGCTTTGCAGGAAGAGGATCAGGAAAAAGCCGATAAAGCTATTGAACAGATCAAAGATAGAATGGGCGGTTTTTTCAAAAACTACAATATGCCTACCGACAGAAAGATCAACAAAGCCATGTTCAGGCTGTTTGCCGAAAATGTTGACAGTAAATATCAACCCAACATATACAAAACTATCAATAGTAAATTTAAGGGTGATTATGATAAGTTTGTTAACAAAATGTTCGATAAATCAATTTTTGTTTCCGAAGAACGCCTGACAGAATTCCTTAATAATCCGAAAGCTAAAAAGCTTGAAAAGGATCTTGCTTTCCAGGCTGCAAATTCCATTTTGGACAAATTCCGTGAACTTAGACAGAAAACCACTGAATTTGATATGAACCTGGACAAAGGAAGGCGTTTATTTATTGCCGGTTTACTGGAAATGCAAAAAGGAGGAGTTTTTTATCCGGATGCAAACTTTACAATGCGACTGTCTTACGGAACAGTGAGCGGTTATGATGCTAAAGATGCAGTCTGGTTTAACTATTACACCACGCTTGAGGGTGTTATGGAAAAAGAAGATCCGGATAATTATGAATTCATTGTTGATGAAAAGCTAAAGAAGCTGTATGAAGAAAAAGATTATGGCATATATGCTGATGATGACGGATATATGCCGGTTTGCTTTCTTACCAATAACGACATCACGGGCGGCAATTCAGGAAGTCCCGTTCTGAACGGAAATGGTGAACTTATCGGGCTTGCTTTTGACGGCAACTGGGAAGCCATGAGCTCGGATATAACTTTCGAAGAAAAACTGCAAAGATGTATTAATGTGGATATCCGGTATGTGTTGTTCATTATGGATAAGTATGCAGGCGCCAAAAACCTGATTGAGGAAATGGATATTGTAATGTAAAAAACCTCATCACTTTTGCCTTTTTACTTTTCTTCAAATCCGTTCCAGCCCTGTGCTTTGATCTTAACCGGAATCCCATCCGCGGTGATTAGGTTACATCCCTGGGTTTTTTCAGTAATGTGACCAATTGGATGAATAAAACCTGTTTCTTTTATTTTTTCAAAATCATCCAGCGGCACGGTGAACAGTAATTCGTAATCTTCACCTCCGTTAAGAGCTGCAGTCATAGGATCAAGCTGAAATTCACCTGCAAGTTTTTCAGTTTCTTTATCAACAGGTATTTTCTCGTGGTAGATCTTACAGCCCAAACCCGAACTTTTGCAAATATGAAGGATATCGGAAGAAAGTCCGTCTGAAATGTCAATCATTGATGAAGGCCTTACTTTTTCTTCTTTTAGCTTTTTAATTACATCAGCCCTGGGTTCGGGTTTTAATTGCCGTCGCAGAACATATTCGTAACTACTAAGATCGGGCTGGGCGCCGGGAATTTCTGCGAAAATCTTTTTTTCTCTTTCAAGCAACTGTAAACCTAAATATGCAGCCCCAAGATCGCCGGTAACACATATAATATCATTTATTTGAGCAGAATCCCTGAAAACAATATCTTTTTCAGATGCATGTCCTATGGCTGCGATGCTGATAGTCAGGCCGGTAAGCGAAGATGAGGTGTCGCCTCCAACAAGGTCAACACCGTAGTTGTCGCAAGCTAAATATATCCCCTCATATATAAGATCAATGTCTTCAACAGCAA
>JAUXED010000124.1 GCA_030618105.1 Bacteroidota bacterium
AAAGCAGGGAAATTGATATTATAGAGGTGGACTACGTGAGGGTTTTTGTAAAACAACAAAAAAAGAATAACGTTATTAATAACGTTATTAATAACGTAATTACCAAAAAACCTATTCAAATATTCCTTCTGAATATTATTTGCTTTTCGAGGATATAGAAGGTACAGGTAGGGGCCGGCTTACCTCTTTTGTGGTTGGAAGCCATACCATCATTTCACCTGAACCCCGGTTAGCCCATACATGATAGGGAATCAGCGTAAGCGGCAGGCGTTTTGTACCCATTGCTTCTCCGGTTATCACCTGTACACCATTAAGCAGTTCTGGCCGGTATTCCGATTCCAGGGTGGTTTCAGGATCATAAACCAGGTTCAGCACATGGTTGTCCTTATGATCAATCCCTTCCGCACAAAAAACAATTGGTCCTTTTTGAATTGCAACCTTATCCCTATCAGCTTCAACATTCTTGTGAGCTTTTACCTTTCGCACAGGCATAGGCATATATAATTCTACAATATCACCTTTTTCCCATTTCCTGCTGATAATTAAATATCCTTCTTCAGGAGAATATTTTTTTTCTTTACCATTAATTTTCAGAACAATTTCGTTTTCGTTGTTATTTAAATAATAATATAAATCTCCGGGTACCGCTTCATTTTGCGCCCATCCGGGAACTCTTAGGCAGAATTTAAATTTCAAGGGTTGGTCAGGAGTTATTGTAAGCTCCACTTTACCATCCCAGGGATATCCGGTTTGCTGGGTAACCTTCACAGTCTGACCATCCATTTCAATTTGGGCTGTATTGTCCATATACAGGTTTACATATAACCGGTCGCGGGTTTTGGTATAAACATATCCAGGTACCGAAGGGATAAACCGGCACAAATTGGATGGGCAGCAGGCGCAACCAAACCATTCCTGTCTCTGGTGCTGACCAGATGATTCAAGAGGGTTGGGGTAGAAAAAACGGTCTCCTGTAAGAGAAACTCCGGAAAGCAGTCCGTTATACAATGTTCTTTCAAGGATATCATAATATTTGGCATTGCCATGAAGAAGGAACATCCGGTAATTCCACAGAACGTTAGCAACGGAGGCACATGTTTCGCAATAAGCTGCCATGTTCGGCAAATTATAAGGTTCTCCAAAACCCTCGTTACCGCCCGTGGCTCCTATTCCCCCGGTCAGGTACAGCTTTTTATAAACAATATCCTGCCATATTTTATCAATTGCGTTCACATAACCCTGATCATTGGTCAGGGTAGCTACATCAGCCATTCCGGTGTACATATATGCAGCTCTAACCGCATGACCTACAGCAACTGTCTGTTCGGTAACCTTTTTATGTGCCTGGCAATACTCTTCTCCGTCACCGCGTACATCAAGAAAGAATTTAGCCAGATCGAGGTATTTCCGGTTACCGGTTACACGATACAATTTCACCAGCCCTATCTCGATCTCCTGGTGACCCGGATAGTTTTCGATTTTACCCCAACCGAAATCGCGGGCAACCAGATCGGCTGATTTAATGGCAATATCAAGGAAGGTGCGTTTGCCGGTAGCCTGGTAATGAGCTACGGCTGCTTCATACATATGTCCGATGTTATAAAGTTCATGACTAAGAATATGTGTTTTCTCCCAGCGTTTTGTGCCTATCCATGGATGGGAATCGTCTCCCATGATTGTACGGTATGTATAAATATAACCATCATCTTCCTGGGCAAGACCGATATAGTAGATCAATGTATCAAGGTAGGTTTCCAGGGCTGGATCGGGGAAAGTCTGAAGAGAATAACCGGCTCCTTCAATGATTTTAAAAACATCAGAATCATCAAAAGGGTATTTAGATTGAAATTTTCCTTTATCAAGTCCGCCTGCAATCATAAAATTTCTGATACGTCCGGTTTTTTCCGATTGCTCAAAAGCAATTGGAATTGTTACTTCATGGTTTCGTTTAATCCTGGGAGCCCAGAGATCATCGGTTACTTTTACACTTGTGAACGGGACAGGTTGAATTGTATAATCAACATCATTTACAGGTTGCTCCTTGCATCCCGGAAGGGATATCAGGAAAGAAATTCCAATAAGTGAAAAAAGCAGATTTTTAGTAGTCTTCATACCCTTAATAATTTATAATTTACACCTTTCAAAGTTAAAAGTTTTTGGACAGGTATTGACAGGAGAAGAAATATATTAGTTGTTTTAGTGAATCTTAGTAAGTTTCCCCCCTCTTAGTCTCCCCCAAGGGGGAGATATCATTGTTCCTTACCTTATTGTAAATAAAGGAATATGAGCCAGTTGTCCCCCTATCGAGGGGGATTTAGGGGGAGGAGAAAAAAACGAGTGAAATTAAGAATTGTGCTGCAGTGGAAAAAAACAATTTACTTGATAAAAGAAAAAACCTTTACTTTATCCCTGTTAAATCCTGCTATTATAAGTGGGGTATCACCATCTAAATAAAGCAATGACTCTACCATTCCATGGAGCATTAATCCGCTTTGTGAAGGGGTCTTTAAATCACTTAATGGCCGGTCATTTTTACTCAGTAAAACTATTCCCTTATTTGCATCATAATAACCGGTACTAATATCATATGTATGGTCATTTCCAGCTAATAACACATCTGGATAGGTGTCATTGTTAAAATCACGTACAATCATTTTCTTAATTGGTGATAACTGAGCAGATTCAGGCAATTTCTCCCACTCAAATTTATCTCCGTTATTCCACAAAATATAACTGGAGGCAGTATTGATATAAAAAGTATAATCAACTCTATTCATCATGGCAGAGTCCAGCATACCTTCAATAGATACATAACTGAAGGATGTATAATTATTGAACTTTTTTGAAAAGAAACGGGATTGACCAATAAGTTCGTCGAGATAATTGATAGGATATTCTCTCATCACATCATGTTGATCTCTCCAGTATCCGGTTGATATCGGATCTAACGTACCATTCAAATCCAGATCGAAAGCATAAATTTTCAATGGGTATTGATCGCTGACAGTAAAACGGTGATTTTCTCCAAGGTTCCCTAAAATATAATCATTATCTCCATCCTGATCAAAATCTCCTGCCGTAATGGAATACCAAATTCCATGCATGAATTCAATTTCAGGTAAATTTTGACTTACAAGTCTTTCTCCTTTCATATTCTTTATAATGGCAATAGAATTCCACTCCCGGGCAATGAGAAGGTCTTCCCATCCGTCACCATCATAGTCACTCCAAACAGCATCAGTTACCATTCCTAAATTAAAACTCAATGAACTCTCCGGGGTAAACTTTCCATTATCATTTATCAGTATCCAGGAATCAGGTGCAAACGGGAACATTTCCATTTTTATTCTTGCTCCGATAAAAAGGTCAATATCTCCGTCATGATCAAAATCAAACGGCCTTACAACAGAGGCTGGAAACGGAGGTATGGGAAGCTCTGTTCTTGTAAATGAACCATTTGTGTTTTTATAAAGATAATGTATATATTTTTCTTCCCGGTTCTCATAACCACCTGCTAAAGCAATGATATCATTGTCCCCATCGTGATCTACATCTATTATTGCGAAGTCTGACTCAGAGAATTCTTTTAGATCGGTTAAGCCTTCAATTACTGTTTCTTTGAACCTGTTTCCATCTCGTAAAAAAACTTTGGTAGGCAATGTGTTTGTTGCACCTATAATAATATCTTCAAGACCATCATTATTGATATCTCCCTTTTGCATACGTGGCCCAATTTGTGAGAACTTGTGAGGAATTATATTTTGAGAATAATGGAAATCTATAAAATCATCTTGCTGATGAGTATATTCTATCATGTTATCCGCTCTTGAAAAAAGTAATTCCGGGTTTTTTGGATTTTGTGGATACTCATTGGACAGAATTGAGTTTTTTTCGTCAATCTCCACAAGTTGATTAGCCTGGATATTCTTTATGCACGAAATATGATCACTCGCCGGCCAGATAACTTTAATTGAATCAACTAAAATATGATCAGAAAGACCAAAATGAACAATGGGATCAACAGATGAGATATACCCTCTTGAAAGAAAGTGCTCCTGAAATTGATAATTACCACCACTCCACAATTCTACTTTAGCGCCAAACGCAAAAGTGTTATCTTCTTTTCCTTTAAGCTTTATCCTGATGAAATTGGTTTTTTCTTTATAATGTTCAATGGTATTGTTTCTGTAAATAAAGGCTTCGTCATTTATATTATTAACTACATAATCAAGATCTCCATCATTATCAAGGTCAACAAAAGCAGCTCCATTAGAGTAAGAAGGAGTTTCGTCAAACCACTCCCGGGATTTATTAACAAAGCTAAAATCCCCTACATTTTCATAAGCGTGATTAAAGGCTTTAACTGCAGGCGCTTTATCTATCACATGTCGGGCATCGGCGACATGACCAAATACCTCCACTTTATAATTTGTCCAATCCTTATCTGTCATATCAATTGGATAACCATTTGCGATTATCAGATCTTTATCTCCATCATTATCGTAATCAGCGAATAAAGGAGACCAGCACCATTCGGTTTGGTAAATACCCATCATTTGCCCCACTTCACTGTAGGGTATCATCTCACCATTTAAAAAACCGTTGTGCAAATGCAGCATATTTCTTAGATATTGATGCTCATATCCATATTTCGCATCATTTATATAATAAATATAACCAAACCCATTGATGCATTGATTTTTTTTATAATAGTACTCGGGCAGCATATCAAGTGTGAGCATATCCGGATTTCCATCATTATTGATATCAGCCATATCATTGCCCATTGAAGATTTAGTCTGATAGGACATATATGTATCAATTTCATTTTTAAAAGTGCCATCACCTTGATTTATATATAACAAATCGTTGGATATATAGTCATTAGATACATAAATATCAGGGTATCCGTCTTTATTCACATCGCCCAGAGCCAATCCAAGCCCAAAACCTTCATAGATTATTCCTGATTCAATTGTTACATTACTAAAAGTACCGTCACCGTTGTTTCTGTACAGGTCATCATTACTTTCAGCAGTTCCATCATTGATTTTTGCTCTATAGCTGGCAGATAACCTGTCATTAACGAAATTATTCATTAAGTATAAGTCTAAATCACCATCTCTGTCATAATCAAAAAATGCGGCATGAACAGAATAGCTATCATCTGCAATACCATACGCCTCTGCCATATCTTTGAAAAGCAACTGACCATCATTCTGTAATCCCTGGTTAATCCAGAGCCTGTTTTTTCTTTTTTCAGCAGGTTCGTCATAGGCAGTACATGTGAAATACAGATCCTTCCATCCGTCGTTGTTGATATCAAGGAATGTAACACCACTGTACCATTGCCCATTATCCAGATTTTCAAAGCTTGAAGAAATATCAGAGAATTTAAAATCACCCTCATTAAGGTATACTCTGGTTGCCACCTGATTTCCCATAAATATGATATCCTGTCTGCCATCATTATTGA
>JAUXED010000062.1 GCA_030618105.1 Bacteroidota bacterium
GCTACTCTGGACAGTTTTTTAAACACACTTTCCTTGGTCTTTTCCAGACCTTTATCAAGATTTTCCTTTTTCTCTTTTGAAAAAATCCCAAATACTGCCATTTTGCCTTGATTAAAAAAGAAGTGACTAAATTAAGAAGTGACTAAGGTGACTAAAGTGCCTAAAGTTTGGAATGGATAGAATGCTAAAATGAGTAAATGATTAAATGCTAAAATGATTAAATGTTTGATTGCTGACTGCCGACTGTGGACTACCGACTGATTAGTTACTCTTTATTTTCTGGCGAAAAAATCCTTAATATGGTCATCATGAACTATCTCTTCCTTGAAACAGTATGCTCCGGTTTTTTCTGATTTCACCATTTTAATACATTTGGTGAAATTCTTACCCTTACCGGTCTTTAGTGTTGCTACAACTTTCTTTGCCATATCGTGGATATTTATTTTATTTCTTTATGAATAGTATATTTCTTAAGGATCGGATTAAATTTCTTCAATTCAAGCCGATCAGGTGTATTTTTACGATTCTTGGTAGTTATGTACCTTGATGTTCCAGGTTTACCACTATCCTTATGTTCTGTACATTCAAGAATAACCTGAACCCTATTTCCTTTCTTTGCCATTTCCTCTTTTTTTTAGTATTTGCCAATATAACCCTTTGCTTTAGCCCCTTTCAAAGCTGCAGAGATCCCTATTTTGTTTATCAGTCGGATACCATGAGTTGAGACAGTAAGTGAAACCCAGCGATTTTCATCAGGCAGAAAAAACTTCTTTTTTAAAAGATTAGGGTAAAACTTCCTCTTCACCCTGTTCTTGGCATGAGAAACATTATTCCCGACCATTACCTGCTTACCCGTAACCTGACATTTTCTTGCCATGACAATATATTTTTTTCTTTTTATTTACTATTTAAAAACAGAGCGCAAATTACGTGATTATTCTTGAATTAATCAAAAAAAATCTGAATTTTTTTTACTCATTTTACAAATGCTCAAGCTCCCCTTTAACATATTGTCTTAGAAGGTTTAACGCTGCCAGAGTTGACCTTCTGATATTACGCATCCTGTCATTGCCAAATATATATTTTCTCGAATAAGTCCCATTTTTACCCGCGACAGCGATCCATACAGTGCCAACAGGTTTTTCCGTAGTACCTCCCGCAGGGCCGGCAATACCGGATGTAGCTATTGAATAACCGGCACCAAAACGTTCTCTCACTCCTTGTGCCATTTGTTCTACAACCTGCCGGCTTACGGCTCCCTCTTTTTCAAGGGTTGCAGAATTTACTCCCAATTCTTTTTCCTTTATCCTGTTTGAATATGCTACAACAGAACCAATGAAATATTCAGAACTTCCGGGAACAGTTGTAATTTGATGAGCTATCATTCCTCCGGTACAACTTTCAGCAGTACAAAGTGTTTCACCTTTTTCTTTAAGTAATACTCCAATGCTTTTCTCCAACGAATCATCTTGTTCACCGAAAATGTACTTTGGAATGATCTTATAGAGCTTGTCAATTTCCCTATTTATCATTTTCTTAATTCTCTCTTCCCTGTCTCCCCTGCCTGTTAATCTGAGTTTAATTACTCCTTCAGTCGGCAGATATGCCAGTTTAATCTCCGGTGGCAATTGATCTTCAAAACCTGAAAGTATTTCGGCAAGCTTTGCCTCAAAAGTCCCGTATGTAAGTATGCTCCTGTGAATAATTACGGGTGTTTTGAAATACTGACTGATAGATGGAAGGATTTGTTTCGTCATAAGCTCCTTCATCTCATATGGCACGCCGGGCATTGAAATTACTACTTTTCTATTCAGCTCAAACCACATAGCAGGAGCTGTACCCGCGTAGTTGATAAATATACTTGCTCTTTCCGGTACATCGGCTTGTTTCCTGTTCAGGTCATTCATAGGTATTGACCTCTTTTTCAGCATCTTCTCAACCTGTTTGTATACCTTTTCGTTTCGTACCAGAGAGCTGTTAAAATATTCGGTAAGCGTATATTTGGTAATGTCATCCCTGGTAGGGCCGAGACCTCCGGTTATCAGCACAAGCTTTGTACGCTTTAAAGCGTCATTTAGGGCATTAACAATATGATTTTTATCGTCGGATATAGTTGATATCTGGTAAACTTCAATGCCAATTTTATTCAATTCCTGCCCCATCCAGGCTGCATTGGAGTTGACAGTCTGGCCTATAAGCAGTTCGTCGCCAATGGAAATTATTTCTGCATACATATGCTGGTTACTGGTTTGGTTACTGGTTTGGTTACTGGGTGCTGGTTACTGGTTACTAAGACAAAGCATGCTTTGTCTCTACAAATAATCTTCAAACCTCAAACATCTTTAAACCTCAAACTCTTCTCTTCCTTCTTCACCTTTCTCTTCTTTGCGCCTCTGCGTCTCTGCATCTCTGCGATTCATTCTTCCCTCTTCCTACTTACCCACTCAACTTACTCACCTACTCAACTCTCCTTTGAGCGGGAAAGGGGATTCGAACCCCCGACCCTCAGCTTGGGAAGCTGATGCTCTACCCCTGAGCTACTCCCGCTAATAACTTCATATTTCAATGATCGAATGCTAACGCTTGCGGTCAGCATCCTCAGCTTGGGATCCGCCAGCTGGCGTACTACCCCTGAGCTACTCCCGCATTACCGGCTCAAAAATAATAAAAATATTTTGTTTGTTACTTGCCCAGCCATTCTTTAAATTCCCTAATCCTGTCCCGGGCAACAATAATATTTTCCTCTTCAAGTCCGGTGATTTTTATTTCAAGACGGCTGTTAGTTTACTCACTTCTTCCTACTCATCTTACTCAACTACTCAACTGTTATTACTTACACGACTCCACAATTTCTTCCACCTGATCTTTCCCCCAAGCCGGGTGGATTGGTGAAGCCGGTTTGAAATCGTCCCAATTCTCCAGCAATTCTTTCGCCTGAACGCAATATTTTGAAACATCACTTCCGAAAAACTGTGCAGTACCCATTTCATTCGAAATATTTAGATACTTAGCACGAGGATTACCAGGATTCAAGCCAAGAGAAGTTCCTGTTGCCTGTCCGGAAAGAATACTGTATTCCTGCCCTCTTGTCATTGGATCAACCACCAGACGGGCAGTCAGCATAAAGGCTTGCAATGCATATACCTCGGACTCATCAGGTACCATTTCAATCATTTTGTTCACTGATATTTCAGCCACATCGAGATACTCATCCTTTTTTACCATATCGGATTGTTCCATGAAACTCATTATTATGTAGCAATGGGCATGATAATACAATGGAAGCCATTCGGCTTTTTCGGCATTGACTATTCGTTCAAATTTATTGGCAAGACCTTGAAAATCTTCAATGGTTTTACAATCGGCATAACCCGCCAGGGTCTTCCCCATCGCCTGTTGAAACTCAGGTCCATCAGCCATTGAAGTAAATACAAAAGATACTGCTGCTAATAATAAAACTACTTTTTTCATAATGTTTGTTTTTATTGTTAAGGTGTAAAAAATTTAGTTACTTCTTTTAAACTTATTCTAATTTATCCAATTGATTAGCCTCACCACTTTTTGTCAGCGTAATAAAGCAACCGATAAAATAGAATCTTTTCGCATCAGGAATCACAGGCACACTTTCATAAAATCCTTCGTCATTGGCAAAGGATGCATAATTGTATCCATACTGTTGTTTAAATCCGGTTACATTGCTGATTGACGCGTAGATAATTACATTTTGTCTATACAGGAAACTCCAGTTCACATTTAGTGTACGATATGGTGTCATTAATTCCGAATTAAAATCCGCCCTATTCGGATCATTATAACACCTTGGACTTGAATACTTTAATGTAAATCCGCACTGCGACCTCAATGCTCCTATCCAATGCTTGTAAACCAATGAAAAATTGTGCTTACTTACAAAACCCGGTATCGCTTCACCCGGATAATCCCTAAAATTCCGTTTTGTATCAATGTAGGAATAGGATATCCAGTAATCACCATTCCTGATAGTTTTCCTGTCACGCCAGAAAATATCCAATCCGTATGCATAAGCACTACCGGTATTATTATGATCCGTTGGTACCAGATGATCAGTAAGCCGGTACTTAACCAGATTAAAATAGTCTTTGTAATAGACCTCAGCCCGAAAAGTCCGGTTTTCTTTAATTGTCTGGTAATTCAAAATAAAATGGTTTGCCCTTTCAAAATCCAGCCTGTTTGTATATATCAAATATTCATTTGCCGGATCCTGAAAGAATAATCCATAGGCTAATGAAAACTGGCTTTTATCATCTATTTTATACGCGGCGGATATTCTGGGTGCAAAATTGTATTTCTTCAGGTAATCCGAATATTCATATCTTCCTCCCAGTCTTGTTACAAACTTATTGGAAGCATAGATGTCCGCTTCTGTAAATACAGCAATCATATTGCTCGTAAAGTTCAGGAGATAGTGAACCGAACATGGTTCGTTGTCATATTTTACAGAGGAATACTTGTAAAAATATTCTGTCCCGAATCGTATTTTAATTTTTTCACTAATCTGATTGGCCAGGGCAATTTTCGCATTAGCCCCATGCAGTTGTCCGTAATAATCACCAAAGCCAAGACCATTATTATCAAGATTTCCTGTGGTGGAGACACCTGTTTTTAACGACCACTTATCATTAAGTGTTCCCAGCCACGAGGTATTGAAATACAAATATTGATTATCTATGTTATTATTGGTAATTCCCGGCAAATAATCCGGGTCTTCCTGATCCAACGAGAATGAACTCTTATCAAAGGTTATATAGGTTTTAAGCAAGCCACTTTTCCCCGTTTTTTGTCTTACACTTATTGCTCCGTTATATGATTGCGGGTATTTATTCCAATTAATATTCTGAGGTACCAGCTGCATATAAGGAGTAAGGTTCATATAATCGAAACTGGCAGTCACAGCACCGCTTTCCCACAACTTTGTGCCTGCCACTCCGGTTCCGATACTCATAATGGAGATATCTAACTGGTCTTCTTGCTGTAAACCGTTTGTTCTTAACAACAATACCGAAGACAAAGCTTGTCCGTACTCGGCTGAATAACCGCCTGTACTGAAAACAGTACCACTAAACATAAATGGATTAAACCTGCCACGAACTGCTGTATTGGGAGCACTTGTGGTATAGGGTTCATGAACCAGGGTGCCATCTATATAAGTTTGTGTCTCACCGCTATGTCCTCCTCTCACGAAAAGACGACCTGATTCACCAATCGTCGATGTGCCGGGTAAAGTTTGCAAAGCCCCTGATATATCACCCAAAGCGCCTGCTGTAGTAACAATATCAAGAGACTTCAGAACAACCGCCTTTTTTGTTTCACTGGCTTCAAAGACCCCTGCTATAATTGTAACGGCATTAAGTTGGTTAAATGATTCATTAAGGTTTGGTTCAATATATACTTCCTTTCCGGTTAGTTCAACCTCTTTCCTAAAGGACTCATAACCAATATAATCTACTTTTAAAACATGTTTACCTGTTTCATTAGTAGTAAAACTGAATTTTCCGTTCGCATCAGAGGAAGCTCCGTCATAAGTACCTTCAATATAGATATTGGCTCCTGGTAAAGAATTGTTTTTCGTATCAAAAATAACTCCTTTGATATTAGTTGACTGAGCCATGATATCAGAACAAAACATCAATGCCACTATAATAATTACTATATTTCTTATATATATGCTCATATTCGGTTTTTTATCTGCAAATTTGGTTTGTGTTAGTCTTATACCCAATTAATTATTACTGAACTGTCATATTTCAATGACGAATTGTAAGTACTCTTTCGTCTATCCTGTGAGAATCCATTTTTTCTTCTTTTTTTTAACAAAAATAAATCAGGCTAAACTTCCATCAAACAGAAAATCGGTGAATGGATGAAAATAGTCGGCTAAAAAAAAGCCACCCTCTAAGAAGGTGACTTTAAATTGCAGAGCCTCCCACCGGACTCGGACCGGCGACCTGCTCATTACGAATGAGCTGCTCTACCAACTGAGCTAAGGAGGCTTTGGAAGTGTGAAGTTTGAAGTATAAAAGTAAATAAATAACCATTAAAATAATAAAACCACTTTTTTATGTTGTTTTTATGGTTATTTTTTATAGAATCTATTGCCCAAATTGTCTAAAATTTGAAAAACCGGTCAAGCTCAATGCATTATATGTTAATTACTTTCGGAAATAATACCCCAGTCCTGCCTCAATAAAATCTGCTTTGGCAAAATGGGATTTAATGGAGATACGGGTAAAGAAATGCTTTGAGAATTTATATTTCAATCCAATTCTATTATAAAATGTGTGGTGAGCAAAGCTTTTTTGATAGGTATAAATTCCTAATTGGGTAACAATTGAAAAACCGGATATAATAAATTCATGCGAAAGAAAGAATCCTTGTTTCAGGGCATATTTCAGTAATGGCTCATCATCGACAAAAATATATAAGGTTTCGTCGTAGAAAACATCCATACCTATGCCATATTTCCCTTTATAGCCATATTGTCGTAACAGCCCGGTTGAAATCGTTGAAGTAAAGTAATATTCTTCCCCGGGGTTATGTTGCCTGAAGCCTGCTCCATAAAAAATATAAAATTCATAAATCGGTTTTAAATCCGGAATTTCATACTTCCTTCCAACAAATTCCTGATGAACAGTATTAAAATTCATACCCAATTTATAACTAAAGGAATTTATACCCTTGTTTGGCTTTTTAATAGCAGCATTTGAAAAATGGGTAAACCCTATTTCATTTATTAGACAGAGTTTCCGATTTATCTTCAATCTGCCCCCGATGCTTAAATTTAAATATTGATTCAGTTCCGAACCAATGGCAAGGTTTTCCGGGTTAACAACCGGATCGTATGGTTTAAGGTTATATGTTAAACCAGTGGCAATCTGGTAAAAAGGAATGAACTTCCGTCCTCTTTTTATTGGAATTCTAATAAATGAATAAAATGCATTTGGATTTCCAAGAACAGACGGATTGCCAAGGTTGGCACCATAAAATCCAAACCCAACTTCCGGGTGGTTATAATTTTTTTTCCATAAATTGTTACCGGTTGTTTGTATTCCAAATTTAAGTTCATAACCAAATAACTGACCTGTATGAAGATGCTTTAATGCAATCTTGTGCGGAAGAATTGAACCATACTGAAAAAGGCTCTCGAAAAAATAGCTTCTTTTATTTGGAATAATTTCCTGTGCAAAAGAAAGAATATGGATCTGTATTAAAAATATTATGGATATTATCTTTTTCATTGAAGATTCATGGTATACTAATTAGGCACTAATATAAAAAACAAAAGGGTCAATCTTTCTTATTCATGCTTCAATGTGTCGGTTGGATTTGTATTCGAAACCTTATATGTTTGATACCCAATAGTCAGAATTAAGATCAGACAAGAAAAAATTCCCGATAACAAAAAAATTAAAAAACCAATATTTGTTGAATAAGAATAATTCTGTAACCATTGATTCATGAAATAAAAAGAATTTCATGGGGTTCACCCCGTGAAACCCCCGCATAACGGGGAGCAACGAAGTTGCTGTTTCACAGGGTAAACGTGGCAAGCATTTAACTAATAACAATTCCTCTATTCATTCTAACCCTTTAGTCTTTTCAATCTCTCCAACAACGGAGGGTGAGAATAATGAAAGAAGACAACAACCGGATGTGGTCTCAGGTTACTTAGATTTTTCACCGATAGTTTTTTTAATGCAGTCATTAAAGCTTCTTCGCTATAATGTTTTCCTGCAAATGCATCTGCTTCAAATTCATTCTTCCTCGAAAAAATATTCATTCCCAGTCCCAGCACAGTGGAAACAGGGCTATAGAGTATTCCAAACGCTATTAGTCCTAAATGAAACCCGGTCTGTTCAGCCCCAAGCGCCTTTGATAATTCAGGATTATCGATAAGAAGAGACAGTATATATAAGGTTAATCCTGTTTGTAAAACAGAAATTATAATTCCTTTCTTAGTGTGCTTTTTCTTATAGTGTCCAATTTCATGGGCTAAAACTCCTACTATTTCATCTTTGTCCAGATCTTCTATCAGAGTATCAAAAAGAACAATCCTTTTCTTAGCTCCCAGTCCACTGAAATAGGCATTAGCTTTTGTAGAACGTTTTGATCCGTCAATTACATAGATGTTTTCCAGCTTAAAGCCAACTTTATCAGCAAAATTTCTTATGGCTGTTTTCAATTCCCCATCTTCAAGTGGAGTTTGTTTATTAAACAATGGGACAATTAGTGTTGAATAAAACATTGTCATAAACACCATAAATCCGCTTATTAACAGCCATGTATAAATCCAGAACATTTTTCCGGTTATCGTGTAAAACCAAATGATAAGCGTAAACAGTCCACCTCCAATAATCAACGACAACATCCATCCTTTCACTTTATCAAGAAAAAACGTTTTCAGAGTAGTTTTATTAAAACCATACTTTTCCTCAATCACAAAAGTATCATAAAGACTGAAAGGTGTATTTACTATATCCATTGCCAACCCGAGAATTCCAAAAAATATCAGTGCAATAACAATCTGATTTGCACTAATTTCCCTTGCCCAGTTGTCAACAACTGCAAATCCAGCCAGAAATAACATGGCAACCATGATAGAAAGGCTGAATGAAGAAGTCAATAATCCGAATTTTTGATTTTCCTTTTCATATTCCTGAGATTTTTTATACCGGTCAGGATCATAAATTCCTTTTAGTTCATCAGGCAATATACTGCTCCACCTTGTTGAATTGAGGTATTCCAGCAATCTCTCAAGCGCAAAATCAAAAACCACAATGGCAAGGATGATATAGAATATTGTATTATACATGAAAATTAGAAATTAAAAATTAAAAATTATGAGGTCTGCAAAATTAATAAAAGTTTCTCACTCCTCTGTCCATACATGCTTTTTATAGAGGCGTATTCTCGTAAGCAGTACCTTAATATACTGTTCTACTGACTCCTTTTTATTCAGAGAATATGATTTTTTCGCCCAATTTAATGCTGCATCGAGGTTATCATACATTTCTGAAACCAGCGCCATATTGAGGGCTGCACGGGAAGCTATTTTAGTATCCGGTCCATAAGCCAGAACTTTCCAAATTTCAGCAGCCTCCAGCCATTTCTCTTCCTTTGCCAATATAGCAGCTTCTATAAGGTCAGGATGCCCACGGATAAAATAAAACCTGTCTACCTCCTCCCACTGTGGTATAAGTCTTTCTCCATAATAAAAACCTGACAAATATGCTGCTTCAGATATTGCAGCATATTCAGAAGGAAGGTTCCTTAATGCAGTAAATATTGTCAATCCTGTTGATTCCCAAAAAATTGTATCACTATAATTATATTCTTCCATCAATTGTTTCCTGTCCGGATCATATATCCTGAATAAAGCTGATAAAGACACCTCCAGTTTACCAATCCTGTAATACAATGCGTTATTATCCCCACCCATAATACCAAATGCAGTCTTTATTGAATAGAAATGTTTTACAATGAAATCATCCAGTGAAATTAAAACATCAAATCTGTTTCTGTCTGAAATAGCTCCAATTGTATCCCAGTTCATAGGTTTCATCTTAATATCGAAATTTAATGAATCCTTTACCTCTCTTGTTTTTTGAACAATAGTCACTGTATCAATTAATTCAGAACTATACAACGCATCTTTAATTCCTTCAAAAAGCTTTTGATGTGCAATATTATTAATCACCAATGAATCAATCCTGTTTTTTTTTCTTTTAATATAACTTTCATTGGCAGTGGGGAAATTTAATCTGTTAACCAGTGCAACATGACAAGAACTATCAGGAAACTTCACTTCCGGAGGATCATAAACCCGGATAGGAACAATCGAAGTAGTTACGCATGAGTTGAGGGAAACGATCCCGCAAAAAACAAACAGATATAAACAATGGCGAAAACATATTGGAAGAATGGAATGTTGGAATAATGGAATATTGGAAGATTGGTAAGAATGGAAGAATGCCTGCCCTGTGAAATGCGACGCAGGAGCTATTTCTACAGGGGAATGTTGGAATAATGGAAAAATGGAATATTGGAATATAAGTAATAATTTCATTAGCTCATTTTATCATTCAATCATTTAATCATTTTATCATTCCACCTATTTACTACCTGAACTGTTTTACTTTTTTTTCAAGTAACAGTACATACTCTTTTATTATTGGGGCTTCGTTTATACCACCTGCCTGTTTAGCCAGTCTGAATGCTTCTTCAATATTTCCTTCCATTTCATTTATCACGGCAAGATTAAAAAGGGCAGCTGAAGCAATTTTATTATCCGGGTCGTTGGTATACTTCTTCCAGATCGTTGCAGCACTCTTCCAATGTCTCTGTTTCAGATGCTGATTAGCACTTTTAAAATCCCGGCTTCCTTTTATAAAAAGAACCCTTTCTACGGTTGTTCTTTTTGGATATAAACGGCTTGAGAAATCAATACCGGCAAGTTTTCCCGCCTCTTCAACAGCAAACATTTTTGAAGGCAAATTTCTCAGGGCATCTTTTTGTGTTTTCCCTTCGAATTCCCATAGCTGAGTATGCTTCTTAAGCTCCTCAACAACAATCTGTTTGTCAGCCGGATAATACATACGCCATCCTGCTGTAATTTCAACACGTAACCTTGCAAGAGGAATATGATCAATATGCCTGTTATAGACCCTGGTATTTGACCATATCTTTACATGATCTTTAGTTTCACGTCGTTGGTAATATCCGTAATCAATATAGGTGTTTGTATTAAAAACTTCCAGCGATAGCAAAGCATCTGAATTATACTGCCTGCATAAATTTTCAACTATTATCCAGTCAAGGGATTGAGGAAATTTATTTTCCAGTGTATCCACCCGTGGCACATCAGATGTGTAAACCGGCTCCATACCGGGAGCATATCTGATATCATCAATAACAGATTCAACAGCTTTCTTTGCTCCAGCCTGGTTTATAACAGGACCTTCACCCGCAATTAGTCCTTTAACAATTTCATCAGGTCTCTCAAATTCCTCCTTCAGGCACCTGTTGGCGATAAGTATTCTTCCAATATCAACAGGGATTTCAATTGACGGGGGTTTTGTAACATCAACTACAAACTTTGAAGTAGAACATGAACATAATACCATGAACAAAAAAACAGAGGTATATTTTGAAAACCCTCTTTTTCCCATTTCTATGCTTTCGTTACAATTATTGCTAAATTAAGGAAAAAGGGCAACTTAATGCCCTTTTCTCCTGTAAATGGATCCAATGAATGTTTAACGCTATGAATCCTTGATAATCTTTAACTAATCAAAAACTACATTAAATTAATCACTTCTGAATTTGAAAGAGAGACGTAATTTGGTACGGTAAGCAGTTACTTTACCATTCTCCACTTTCATGTCCATGTTAATAACCTCCGCAATACGAAGATCTTCGAGCGTCTTACTTGCCTTAGCAACTGCATTTGTAGCTGCGTCATCCCATGACTGGGAACTTGAACCAATAATTTCAATTACTTTGTAAACACTGTTTTCCATAATTTATCAGATTTTGAAGTTAATACAAAAAACATATATAAATATATGAAATTCAGAGACAAAAATCAAGTTTCTTAATCTTCTTCTTCATTCTTCAACTCACCTCTCATCTCTTCCAACTCATCTACTCTCCTTACTTCTTACTTCTTACTTCTTATTTCTTACTTCTTACTCACGTTTTCATTCCCCCGCAAACACTTATCACTTGTCCGCTAACATATGATGAGAGATCAGAAGCGAGGAATAATGTAACATCAGCAACATCTTCCGGAGTCCCTCCTCTTTTCAGCGGGATCTGGTTGATCCATTCTTTCCTGACATCTTCCGGCAGTTTTTCAGTCATTTCAGTTAGGATAAATCCCGGAGCAATGGCATTACACCGAATGTTTCTCGATCCAACCTCCCGGGCAATTGATTTGGTGAATCCGATTATCCCGGCTTTAGAAGCTGAATAGTTCGACTGTCCGGCATTACCGCTTACACCAACCACCGAACTCATATTAATAATACTGCCCGAACGCTGCTTAAGCATGTACATCTGAACGCATTTAGTAAAATTGAATACCGATTTCAGGTTGACAGTGATCACTGTATCCCATTGATCTTCAGTCATTCTCATTAACAAAGTGTCTTTTGTTATTCCTGCATTATTAACGAGGATATCGATTTTGCCAAACTCAGCAATTATCTGTTCAACTACCTCCTGCGTCTGATCCAGTTTACTTGCATCTGATGCATAGGCTTTTGCCTTAACACCTTTATCAGTAACCTCTTTTTCAACAGCTTTCGCTGCATCATCATAAGCCAGGTCGGTAAAAGCAATATTAGCCCCTTCTCCGGCAAGTCTGAGGGCAATGGATCGTCCGATGCCTCTTGCTGCCCCTGTGATTAATGCTGTTTTTCCTTCAAGTAATTTCATTTGTGTAAAATTTTTATATTTAATTCTTATTTAGTACTTCAAACATCATTTTCCCAATATCTGCGGGCGATTCAACAACATGGATACCACATTCCTTCATTATCTTCATTTTAGCTTCAGCAGTATCACTCTTTCCGCCAATTATTGCTCCCGCATGACCCATCCTCCGTCCTTTTGGGGCAGTCCTTCCCGCAATAAAACCAACAACCGGCTTAGTTCCATTATCTCTTATCCAGTAAGCAGCTTCGGCTTCCATATTACCACCTATCTCTCCTATCATAATGATCCCTTCAGTTTCCGGGTCTTCCATAAACATTTGAATCGCTTCTTTTGTTGTTGTCCCGATTACCGGATCGCCACCGATACCTATACAGGTTGATTGCCCAAGTCCTGATTTTGTGATCTGGTCAACTGCCTCATAAGTTAATGTACCTGAACGTGAAACAATACCAATTCCTCCCTTCTTGTGAATAAAACCCGGCATTATCCCAACCTTTGCCTCTCCCGGAGTTATTACCCCCGGGCAGTTAGGACCAACAAGTCTTGATTGTTTATCCTTTAAATATTCTTTAACCTTTACCATATCTGAAGCAGGGATCCCTTCGGTAACAGTTACAATAACCTTAATTCCTGCATCTGCTGCTTCCATAATAGCATCAGAAGCGAATGCAGGAGGGACAAAAATAACAGAAACATCAGCACCGGTTTTCTCAACTGCTTCATGAACAGTATTAAACACCGGACGGTCAAGATGTGTCTGTCCGCCCTTACCGGGGGTTACTCCTCCCACAACGTTTGTACCATACTCAATCATCTGGGTTGCGTGGAATGTTCCTTCACTACCGGTAAATCCCTGGACTATTACTCTCGAATTTTTATTTACTAATACACTCATAATCTCAACTTTTTTTTGAACTTCTCAAAAGTAAATTATTTAGCTAATTATTCAAAAAGAAAAGAAGGAATAAAGGGATTAGAGGGGATAGAGGGATTAGAGGGAATAGAGGGGATAGAGGGAATAGAGGGGATAG
>JAUXED010000078.1 GCA_030618105.1 Bacteroidota bacterium
AGTTTCTGGTTAAAATTATCACGCACCCATTTCTCAAATAAAATCCCGGATGGTTTTAATAGTGTAATACCCGGTAATGTTCTAAGTGAAATAAAATTCCAGATCAGATACAGATTCTAAGAAAGGCAAAAGTTCAGACCTCCTGATCCCCTCCCAGAGGATCAATAATTTACAATTTTCATATCGTAGTTACAAAATGTCGTAAATTAGCAGAAAAAATTAGATATGCAAACGATTCTTCCAATATTTCCTGATGAGACAAAGATGGTCAATTTTCAAGTTGGTTTCAAGCAGATGGATGATTTTGTACATTACTTTGTAAACGGTATGCCGGTGTACTGTCATGAAGCGGTCTTTCCCGGCACAAACCTTAAGCTGTGTTTCAAAACTGCGACATTGTAGCCTGCGAGAGATCAGGAGATATGAATCATACTTTTATTAGCAGTTTTTTAACAATGGTATGTTCTTTTGTAGGGATTACAGTTTTTTTATATAACATCTTGCCTTCTTATGCAGCCTGTGTTCGAGCTTATTCCAAAGATTCTGAACCATAAAATTATGCTCAAGTTCGCGTGTTGTCTCAATATTAGTAATTCCACTTTCAATAATAGACCTGCCTAAATCATTAAAAATTAATGCATTTACCCCTTTATTCTTGTATTCGCCATGAATGGCAATAAGCAATGTGTCCAATGTATCGTTATTCCGGAGCGCCTTTTGAATATGTAAAAAACCGAATGGGAACAATAGGCCACCCGATTTTTGAAGGGCTTTCGAAAGCGAAGGCAAGCATATACCAAATCCTACAACCTTATTCTCTGAATCCATTACTACCGATACATACTCAAGCCGAAGCAATGGAATGAATTGTTTTTTAAGGTCGTCAATTTGCTTTGAGGTAAGCTCTGAAAAACCATGGATACTTTCGTACTCTTTATTTAGAAGCGTAAAAACTTCGTCGGCATACTTCAAAAGCTTTTTTTTCGACGTAAAAATTGCACAATGTAACTTATACCGTTCTCCAATCATTTTCGCCATTTTGGAAAACCTTTCCGGCATGGCTTGCGGAACCGCAACATTATACTCAACCCAATCTACTTCTTTTTTGTATCCTAATTGCTCAATAAACTTTGAGTAGTAAGGATAGTTGTACTTTCCGTAAGCAGTGGGTAATTCATTAAAACCTTCAATCAGTACCCCCGAGGCATCAAATTCCAAAAAACCCAATGGACCGTGAATATAATCAGCGTTTTTTTCATAAGCCCAACTTTCAACGGTTTGTAATAGGGCCTTCAAAACATCTTCATCCTCAATAAAATCCAACCAGCCAAACCGAACATAGTGTATTCCGGTTTTTTCATTATACATATGGTTAATAATGCCCGCTACGCGGCCAACTATCCTATTACTACTGTCGAATGCCAGCCAGTATCTTGCTTCGCAGAATTCGAAAGCAGGATTTTTGCTTTTTGACAAAGTTCCAATTTCAGCTGATATTAATTGAGGCACATAAAACTTATTAGTTTTATAGAGCTTATTGGCAAACTTTATAAAAATCCTTAAATCGTTTTGGGATTTTACCTCACGAATAGTTATGTCCACATGATTTTTTTTCATCGAAAACCTGATTTGATTAGACATTATAATACCTACCCAAAAGGTTGAAAAATATAACTTCGGGTAATATTTTCTTTAGATAAACTGATACCTTTTGAAGTGGTGACGCAACTATGTATCCTGGAGCGGGTGTTTTTTTGCGGATAATCTTTTCTATCTTATTTGCCAACACTTCGGAATTTAGGCCGTTTTGTTCATCATGTTTAATTATTGAGAGTGTTTTCTGGAATTTTGGATAGATGACATTACTATCGGTATTGCGAATAATTTTACGATTTGATGTAAAGTTTGTGGCAAAATCTCCCGGGTTAACCAGTACAATCCTGATATTATGAGTTTTCACCTCAAGTCGTAATGCCTGGCAGTAGCCTTCAACTGCAAACTTGCTAGCCGAGTAAAGACCCTGAAAGGGTAATCCTATTAATCCGCCTATAGAACTGATACAGATAATAAGGCCTTCCCCCTTTTTGCGCATTATAGGCAGCACTGCCTGCGTTACTCGAAAAACGCCAAAAAAATTAACATCCATCTGATGTTGAGCCTCACTAATTTTAGTAAATTCAATAGGGCCTGCAATTCCACATCCGGCATTGTTTATCAATACATCTATACGCCCCTCCCTTTCGTATATTTTTTTAACGGCCTGCTCAACCGAATCGGGTTGTGTAACATCCATGCGTAAGTAGTTTATTCCCGATATGGGATTAACGTCATTGCGTACGGAACCATATACTTTGTAATTGCTTTTTGCAAGCCTTTGGGCAATGGCAAGGCCAAAACCCGACGAAACTCCTGTTATTAAAACGACCTTCATTGTTGATATTTTATTTACATTATTGATTTTCGAAACTTCTCAAAGGAATCAAATCGAACTTCTTAAAAACATTAATTATTTTATCAATAGCTATGTCGAGCTGTTCAAAAGTATGTGTCGCCATAAGCGAAAAACGTATCAGAGCATCCTCTTTTGAAACGGCAGGGGAAATTACAGGATTGACGAAAACCCCCTCGTCGAGTAACATGTGTGACAGCTGCAAAGCTTTCATATCATTCCTAACGTATAGCGGAATAATAGGAGTTTCGCTTTTACCTGTGTAAATACCGGCATTGTTGAAAGCCTTTCGAGCGTAAACGGTTAAATCCCAAAGATGCCCGATACGTTCGGGTTCTTTAAGCATTATATCAATAGCAGCACTTACGCTTGCAATCGAGGCCGGAGGCATGCTTGCACTAAAAATCAAAGAACGGGCGTTATGCTTCAGGTAGTTAATTACCTCTTTATCACCGGCAACAAACCCCCCGAGCGAGGCTAACGACTTGGAAAATGTTCCCATGATTAAATCAACGCTATGAGTGAGGTTGAAGTGAGACGCAGTACCTCTGCCGTTTTGGCCAATAATACCTATTCCATGGGCGTCATCAACCATAATACTTGCATTATACTTCTCTGCCAAACCAACAATTTGAGGCAAAAGAGCAATATCCCCTTCCATTGAAAAGATGCCATCAACTACTATAAGCTTAATTTTATTTGGATCACATAGCTTCAATTTCGATTCGAGGGCGAACATATCGTTGTGGGAAAACTTAAGCACCTGGGCAAAAGACAACCGACTTCCTTCAATAATGGATGCGTGATCTTGTGAGTCGAGTAAAATATAATCATCACGGCCGCAGAGCGCTGGAATGGTTCCGAGATTAACCTGAAAACCCGTGCTAAAGCAAATTGCCTCATCCTTGCCCACCAGCTTGGCCAGTTTCTCCTCCAGCTCAAGGTGAATGTCGAGTGTACCGTTCAAAAATCGCGAGCCCGAACAACTTGTTCCGTATTTATCTATCGCTTTTTTTGCGGCCTCCTTAATTTTTGGATGGTTGGTCAAGCCAAGGTAGCTATTGGAACCAAACATCAGTACCTTTTTGCCATTAATTACCACTTCGGTATCCTGCTCCGATTCAATTGCCCTAAAGTAAGGATAAATGCCGGCAGCCATTGCCTGCTGAGGGACATTGTATTGTTTGTACCGTTCTGTTAATAATATCATATAGCGTTAATTTAATTGTTTATGTTTTCTAATTCCTCCATGTCGTTTACCGGTTCAATTATTACCGGTTTTTTTTTAAACACCACAAACTCTGCAAGGATAAAATTTATTATACCGGATATTAGCAGGGCTACAATGTTGCAGTAAACAACATTCCAACCAAACAGCCTTTCGAACAACAGAAGTAAACTCATCTTAATTACAAAACCTATAACAGCGGTGAGGTTGAAAGCGATGAAACGGGTAAAAAAGGTTTTTATGCTTTTTACAGATATTCGTCTCCTCCATATCCAGATGTATGAAAAGAGGAAATTTGAGACCACTGCAAACTCAAACGAAATGGTTGGCGCTACAAGATAAATCCCTACATACGATGTAAAAACATACGATGAAAGCATCCACAGCACCACTGTATCAACCAATGTGCCAACAATGCGGCTTATTAAAAACTTTAAATAGTTGATTGTCATATACCCTTTTGTAAGATTATTATTTAGTTGTATAATGATGAGGCGGATCAATTTTTTCGTATTTTTTCTTATCCTTAACAAAGCTAACCAGGTAAATAAAGATAAGAATCAGGGCAATCACAAAGCCAATGGCATCGAATAGACTTAAAGTAGCACCCATAAAAGATAACTGCTGATTCCTAATTGGCAAATAAATAAACAGCGTGTTGATAAGGATAACAATTAAACGAAATTCTGTGGGGCCAAGCTTACTGTAGGCAATTTTAAACTTGCCTTCAAGGTATGTATTGATATATGTGAAAATTGATAATAGTAAATAGCCGACAAGAACCAGCATAGCAATCGAAAATGATATTAATGGTGAAAGTCCTGCACCTATACACATGACCGAAACGGTTAATCCATCAATACTGTGATCAATAAAAAAGCCGTAAATGGGGCGTTGGGCATTTCTTACCCGTGCCAACGTACCGTCAAGGCTATCTCCAAACCAGTTCACAAACAGGCCAAACGAAGCTAACCACAGAAACTCTAAACCCCAGTTGGAGAGAATATATCCTGTTGCAGATAGTAAGGCTCCAACAAACCCAATTCCTGTTAAATGGTCTGAATTTATCCTTTTAGGCATCCTTTCTGCCATCCAAATAAGCACTTTCTTTTCCGTACTGTTTA
Source organism: Bacteroidota bacterium (assembly GCA_030618105.1). Lineage (GTDB taxonomy): Bacteria > Bacteroidota > Bacteroidia > Bacteroidales > VadinHA17 > JADFUQ01. The sequence goes on from JAUXED010000078.1 coordinate 4,802, forward strand.
AAATGGAGTTTTGTAATCTCTCTGCTGATTCCTTACCGTTCATCATATTCATATTTGGTTTGTAAAATAATTTCTTTATCGCTGTATAAACACGAAACTTTTGCTCCATCCGGATATACAAATTTTTTTATTTTTTTTCTCCTCGTTATAGGCACATATTATTGCTGAAATTTTCATTTGCATGAAATTTGACTTTTAGTTTTATTTAAGTAAATACGGATTGCCTCAGTAGCCGCTTTTTCTCCAAGTTCTATCAATTCTTCTGCCCTGAAAAAATCAAAAGTGCCAGCCGAATCGCATGGTATATCAATAACAATATCAGGCTTGTACTTTTCAATGCTTATATTTGCAATTCTGTGTATCATTGCTGATGATGTGCTGTTTAAAAGTGAATAGTAACCCACGCTACGCTTGTCTCCTGTTGATATTAACTTTGATAATGTTTTCTTCAATCCGCTTAAATAGCCACCATTGTCAGTATTTTTTTCTTTTGGAATATCAACCTTTTTCTCTCCGTATAGATTCACTACAATTAGTATATCACCATTTTTTCGGAGTACATGTTCGATAGGAATTGGATTCAGAACGCCACCGTCAACAAGAATGGTATCCGTGTATTTCACCGGCGTAAAAACTGCCGGAATTGCAACAGATGCCCTGACAGCCTTATAAAAACTTCCTTTGGTAAACACCACTTCTTTTTCATGGAGTATATCAGTAGCAATAGCAGCAAAGGGGATGGGCATATCTTCAATATTCATATCTGGGATAAAAGTCTTCATTTTATCAAAAACCCGTTCCCCTTTCAATAAACCATTTGTTGTAGGTGTAAAATCCATAAAACCCCAAATATCCATTTTGTCAAAGGTACTTACCCACTCGGTATATTCATGTAATTTACCCATGGCGTAAAACCCTCCAATAACCGACCCAATTGAAGAGCCTGAAACAGAAGATATATGAAAGCCTTGTTTTTCAAGTTCACGAATTACGCCAATGTGTGCTGTACCTCGTGCTCCACCGCTACCCAGTACTAATGCTACTTTTTGTTTCATGCTCTATTTTTTTATTTCAAGCGAAAAATTTTCAGGATATTTTGCTGTAACATCAGAATATAGTTCAGCAATCTCATTTCTAACTATACCAATATTTGTTGGATTGTAAATCACTTTTTTAATCCCGATTTCTTTATTCTTATAATCAATAAAACTGACTACTATCGGAACATTTGCTTTTTCTGCCATATAGTAATATCCTTTTTTCCAACGTGTGACTTTCGCCAAATGTCCTTCCGGCGATAACACGATATGCAGATCTTTGCTATTGTTAAATAATACGGCTATGTAATCGATATATGTTTTGTTTTTATATACAGGTATAGAGCCGAAAATTCTAAAAAAGTATTTCAATGGAAATTTGAAAAATTCTTTTTTTGATAGAAATTTATATTTTATACCTAACTGTATCAAATAAAGCTTTCCATATAAACCATCCCAGTAACTTGTGTGTGGGGCAAATATTATAACAGACTTTTTAATATCAGGAAATCCGCCTTTTATTTTCCAGCCCAAAACACCCGTAAGAATAAATCTCGAAATAGCTTTCATGGTTTTACAATTATTGTTAATCAGTCAGTTGAATGGGATAATTATTTCTTTAAAACATAATAAACGTACTCAAATTTTCCGGTCAAAAAGGAATTATAAGTTTCAGACCCTGCTGTTGCAGCAAAATTTCTACCCAACTTTTGAAGGAACTTTGGCAATAGCTTTTTTAGTAAGTCTTCTCTGCCTGGTGTAGCCAATTCTAATGCTTCAACAACATTTTTGGTAATATTTTCAAATTTGATTAATTGAAAATTTGATTTCACAAATTGAGTATGGAGTTTATTAATCTCCTTATTATCCCCAAAATCTGCAAAGAGGAAAAAACCTCCGGGTTTCAAAAAACGATAGACTTCATCTACGAACAACTCGATTTGAGAATAGCGATGCGCTGACTCAATATTAATTATTACATCAAAAGTGTTATCCTGAAAGAATAGTTTTTGTGCATTTGCCTGTAAAAATTTAATTTGTTCATCTGAATATTTTTTATTGCAAAAAATGATTGCTTTTTTATTCAAATCAATCCCGGTTACCGATTTGGGCGACAAATAACGGTTTATATACGATAAGCCACCACCACGTCCGCAACCTACTTCCAAAATATTTTTCCCTGCAATATCTGCACCTGTTGCAACCAAATGATAAAGTTGTATTGAGTATCTGTTTTTTTTATCAACTTCTTTAAGTTCAATTTTATGATTGTCTTTCGAATAACCATAATTCATAAAAATAATTTCTGCATTTTTATCAATCACACTTAAATACCAGTACCAGAATTTAAAAAAGATATTTTTTAGTTCTTTCATCGTAATGCGGTGTTAAATACGGTTATAAGTTCTTTGCGATATATTCGCAAAGGATTCCGATTTTTTGACTTTCCGGTATAATATCGTCAGATATAGCAATGCCAAATTCTTATTCAAGGTCAAGAATTATTTCAACTTCGTCAAGACTGTCAGCACCTAAATCTTTCAAAGTAAATTCGGGATTAAATTCAGTTTTTGAAATCCCTAATTTGGTTACTAATATTTCAGTTACTTTTTTTTCAATTTCCAGCTCGTCCATTTTGAATATGATGCATTTCTAATTTTATTATTGTTTTAGTTTTCTGTTCACAAGGATTAAAATAACCGGTAATAGCGTTAAAGCCCCAAACCCGGAACTAAACATGCTTATGGCAACCAGTAAGCCGAAATTTTGCAAGGGCACGATTTGCGAAAACAGAAGGACTAAAAAATCCTGCTGATACCGATATGACATTGATAATTATCGCCTTCCCACTAAGCAATATGGTTTCTTCTATAGCTTTTTCAGCATCTCCGTGGCTTATCAAATGCTTATTAAAACCTGTAATTACATGGATGGAATAATCGATGCCGATACCCAAAGCAATGCTGGCCACAAGTACGGTAGCAATATCGAGGGGGATACCGGTTATACCCATGAACCCGAATAACACAATAATAGTGGCAACAACGGGTATGGCGGCAAAAATCCCTTTTGAAGCGGAGCGTAAAATCAAGCCTACAATTAATACAACCATAATAATGGCTATCAACAAGCTGTTATACTGGCTATTTATTAAGCTTTTATTTAGCTTATCATAGACAGACGGCATCCCGGTCAATTCAATTTTACAATGTTCGTTCGGGTTTTCCTCGATGAACCGGTTCATTTTTGCAGTAAACACCTCAAGTTCTTTACTGTCAACCAATGCAAATTTAGATTGAATAATTCCTTTGGAAAGGTTGTCATTCACGAGTTGGGGCATGACCTCCTGCCCATCGAGCAGGAACCATAATTGTTCAATTTTTGCCTTGTCGTCGGGAATTTTTTTACCCTCGCCCATGGCATCGTTCATTTGTTCAATCAGGTCTGCTATCGACTGTGTTATTTCAATATTCGGGTCTTCCTTCATGAAATGTTCGGTACTAATCATCATCTTCAGCACCTCGGGACTTTGCATATCACCTTCAAAAACAACGAATACCGGCAATGAGCCGCCAAATTTTTTCTGCATAACATCCTCTGCAACCCTTGTTGGATTATCTTTCTTGAAATAGTCAGCCATGTTTACACTGGTTTTTATCAGAGATATCGAAAATTCAATTAATAAGTGCGACGATTAAAGATCAAAGATAAGCGAGCTAGCTCGCTTATCTTTGAAGTGCTAAATATTAATCGTTGTAAAATGACAAAGAAGAATTATTGTCATCTCACACTGGAACAAAGGTACAAAATTGAAGCATTACTCAAAGCTGGGCATAAAGCACCATTTATTTCCGTTCAGTTGAATGTTGATCGATCAACCCTCTATCGGGAATTAAATCGCAACAGGACTAAAACAGGTTGCTATAGTGCCCATTCAGCTCATGAGATCTCAGAGGAGAAGAAGGAGAGGTTTTCCCATAACCGCAAATTTAACCTGGTAATGGAACTGTTCATCAGGGATAAGTTATCAAATGAGCAATGGTCCCCAGAGCAAATATCTGGCTTTTGCAAGAAACATGTGATTCCAATGGTCAGTCACGAACGCATTTACCAATTCATTTATCAGGATAAGGCCGAAGGTGGCCAGTTGTACAGGCATCTGCGTGTAGCCTCTAAAAAATACCGAAAACGGTATGGTAGCGGCAGAAACAAAAGGAATGTAATCAAAGATAGAGTCTCAATTGATCTACGGACTGATTGTATCAACAATAAAGAAAGGGTCGGTGACTGGGAAATTGATACAATTGTTGGAAAAGACAATAAAGGGGCCATTGTTACCATCGCTGAAAGAGCTACAGCTTTTGTGCTTATTGCAAGATTGAATGGGAAAAATGCCACGGAACTGGCTAAAGCTGTGGTTCGCCTGATGGCACCATTTAAAGATCTTGTGCTTTCAATTACTTCAGATAATGGCACTGAGTTCGCATTCTCGGTTCCTGCACTTTTTTCAAAAGGGACACGCAGTTATCTGTTAATAAAATATTCACCCGGCAACGCCTTGAGTTTCTGGTTAAAATTATCACGCACCCGTTTCTCAAACAAAATCCCTGACGGTTTTGACAGTATTATTCCGGGCAATCTACTGAGTGAAATAAAATTCCAGATCAGATATAAATTCTAAGAAAATATTCTGTTTCAACTGCAATAAAATAATTGTTACTAACCAGTCGGCAGTCCACAGTCGGCAATTGGCTAACATAAGATTATTCCCATTTTTCATTTAACCCTTTCCTAATTAGTGCCCGTCTATAAAGTAAGAAAATATGATTTAAGAACAAGGAACACCGATTAACGATTTGCGAAGTGTTTGAAAATCTGAAATCTAAAATCAGCGTTCCTTGTTCGATATTCAAATTAACTAAAACTTACTGACTTTATGGACAGACACTATATTAACCATACTCTTCTGTAAACTATTAACCGGTAAAAGATATCTTTGCACTATATGAATAATTTCGATGTTATAGTGGTAGGTGCCGGTCCGGCTGGATTATTAGCAGCTGGCAGGGCGGCAGAGTTGGGAGGCAAAGTACTGATACTGGAAAAAATGCGGCAGGAAGGACGCAAACTATTGTTAACAGGAAAAGGGCGATGCAATATCACAAACAACACAGCCATTGACGATTTCATTAAACACGTTAACCCAAATGGCCGCTTTCTGCGAAATGCCTTCTCGCAATTCTTTTCGACAGACATCATTGACTTGCTTAATAAACAGGGTGTAGAAACAACCTTAGAACGAGGTGGGCGCTACTTTCCAGCCAGCAACAAATCAGCGGATGTGTTACAAGCACTATTGAAATGGGTCAATAAATTTAATGTAGAGATACGCTGTGGCCACCGGGTCGAGAAACTGATAGTTGAGAACAAAACCATGCAGGGCATTCAGGCAAGCGGACAAAAATTCATGGCTAGTCAT
>JAUXED010000132.1 GCA_030618105.1 Bacteroidota bacterium
GCACCTGAATTAAGTTTTTTCAGGATTTCAGAAAAGGCTTTTATGGTGTAATTAACATCTTCAAGTGTATGCATGGATGTTGGAATTAATCTGAGCATGATCACGTCTTTTGGTACTACGGGATAAATAACAATTGAGCAGAAAATGTTATAATTCTCCCTGAGATCCATGGTGATATTTGCTGCTTCACTTACCCCTCCCGAGAAGAAGACAGGAGTAACAGGAGATTCCGTAACACCAATATCAAAGCCTGCATTTTTTAATCCTGATTGCAATGCTTTAACAATATCCCACATTTTTTCACGTAGCTCCTTCTTGCTTTTTAACATCTCAAGCCTTTTTAAGGATCCAATTACCATTGGCATAGGCAATGATTTAGCATATATCTGGGATCTCATATTATATGTCAGAAAATTTACTACATCTTCATTACTTGCAACAAAAGCACCAATTCCTGCCATTGCTTTTGCAAAAGTTGCAAAGTAGACATCAATCTTATCCTGGACATTGAAATGTTCAGCGGTTCCTGCCCCGGTTGCACCCATGGTACCAAATCCGTGAGCATCATCCACAAGTATTCTGAATTTAAATTTTTTCTTTAGTTCAACAATTTTATCAAGCTTCCCAAGGTCTCCTGCCATCCCGAAAACTCCTTCGGTAATAACAAGAATTCCCCCGCCGGTTTTTTGTGATAATTTTGTTGCTCTTTCAAGTTGTTTTTCAAGATTCTTCATGTCGTTATGCAGATACACGTATCTTTTACCCATATGCAGCCGCAGACCATCAAGAATACAGGCATGTGACTCAGAGTCATATACTATTACATCATTTCTGCCTACCAGGGCATCAATAATGGAAACCATTCCCTGGTAACCGTAATTAAGCAGGTATGCGGCTTCTTTACCAACAAATTCAGCAAGCTTTGCTTCCAGTTCTTCATGCTTGCTGGTTTGTCCCGACATCATTCTGGCACCCATAGGATAGGCAAGTCCCCAGTCTGCAGCAGCTTTTGCATCTATTTCCCTGATTTCAGGATCATTGCCTAAACCGATGTAATTATTTAAACTCCAGTTTAGTACTTCCTTACCTCTGAATTTCATTCTTGGTGCAAGTTCTCCCTCAAGTTTTGGGAATGTAAAATACCCATGAGCTTCTTTTTGATATTGCCCAAGTGCACCACGGTTTTGTTTAATCTTATCGAATATATCCACAATTATAGGTTTTGATTATAAAATATTGAACAAAGGTAGATTTTTTTGAAAGTTTGACAAGAAAAGATTTGGTTAATTTTTGCACGTTTTTTGATTGATATTGCAAGTAAAAAAGTACCTTTGCGAAATGTTTTGTAAAATGAGGTTTAATCTGCCAATAATTATACTTCTTTTCGTCCTTTTTTCCGGATGTGGTGGGTATGAAAAAATATTAAAAAGTGACGATTACGACATGAAATATGAAAAAGCTCTTTCATATTACGACCAGGAAAAATATATTAAAGCTGTAACAATATTTGAGCAGATCCTACCCAGATTCAGAGGTACCGAAAAGTCTGAAAAGATAAATTTTCTTCATGCAAAAAGTTATTATTTGATGGGAAATTATACTATGGCAGGACACCATTTCAGGACTTTTTTTAAAACTTATGCAAATAGTGAGTATGCTGAAGAGTCTTATTTCTTAGCAGCTTATTGTTACTATCTGCTGTCGCCACGACCAAGCCTCGATCAGGAGAATTCATTTAAAGCTATTAATGCCTTTACACTTTTTATGAATAGATACCCTGCCGGTAAAAGAGTGAAAGAGTGTAATTTATTAATTAAGGAACTACAGGATAAATTATCGGAAAAATCATATTTGAATGCTAAACTTTATTTTAGCCTGGGTGATTATAAGGCTGCAAAAGTAGCTATACAGAATAGTTTGGAGGAATATCCCGATACTAAATTCCGTGAAGAATTATTATTCCTCAAACTTAAATCACAATTTTTATTGTCTGAGAATAGTGTACCTGAAAAACAAAAAGAAAGGTACCAGACCACCCTGGATGAGTATTATTCTTTTATTGAAGAATTTCCCGGAAGTAATTATCAAAAAGATATTGAAAGAATATATGGATCAACTGCAGTTTTCCTAAATATTGAAACAACAAATACAAATTAAGATATGGATTATAAGAAAACACAAGCTCCAACTTCAACTATTACACGCGACTTGAACAAAATGGAGGAAAAGACAGGGAATATTTATGAAACAGTGATTATTTGTGCTAAAAGAGCTAACCAGATCAGTGTTGAACTGAAGCATGAACTTAATAGCAAACTTGAAGAATTTGCCTATTATACTGATAACCTCGAAGAAGTATTCGAGAATCGGGAACAGATTGAAATATCAAAATTTTACGAAAGACTTCCGAAACCATCATTAATTGCTTTACAGGAATATGTTGATGATAAAATATATTTCAGAGAACCGGATGCAGAGGAATAGCATGAAGAAAAAAACAATAATTTCATTAGCAATAATACTTTCAGCATATATTCTATCATCTGCACAGGAGCTTAATTGTAATGTGCAGATAGTTACCCAGCAAATACAGGGAACAAATAAGAAAATTTTTCAAACACTCCAGGCAGCAGTTTATGAATTTGTTAATAACCGTACCTGGACAAATAATGTTTACAGCTATAGTGAACGTATTGAATGTAATATCATGATTAATCTTACAGACCAGATATCATCAGACGAATTCAAAGGAACTATCCAGGTGCAGTCCAGAAGGCCGGTTTACAATACTACCTATAACTCTACTATGTTTAATTATGTAGATAATAAATTTCATATACGATATGTAGAATTTGAGCCTCTTGAATTTAATGAAACATCTCATCTGTCTAATCTGACATCCATTCTTGCATATTATGTGTATATTATTATCGGTCTTGATAATGATTCTTTTTCCTTTGAAGGTGGATCTCAATATTTTGAGAAAGCTGAAGCTATAGTAATAAATGCCCAGAATGCTCCCTTTGCCGGATGGAAACCGTATGAAGGGTCAGGTAATAAGAACCGCTATTGGCTTATTAAAAATATACTTGATGTTGAATATTCTCCTGTAAGGGAGTTTCTTTACCGTTACCACAGGATGGGACTTGACAAGCTGGAAAGTGCCACTAATGAAGCGAGAATTGAAATTATCGAAGGTCTGAGACTTCTGCAGGAAGTGTACCGGAAAAAACCAGATCCATATCTTTTTCTTCTTCAGATTGTTTTTGATGCCAAAAAAGATGAGTTTGTAAATATCTTTTCCGAATCTTTCGCCGAAGAAAAAAGCAGGGTTTTAAAAATACTTAAAGAAATTGACCCCTCAAATTCCCGCAAGTATGAAAAAATAAATAAAGAAACCTGATTAGAGCGAAGAGCAAAGAGCAAAGAGCAAAGAGCAAGGAGCAAAGAGCTCCGTGCAAGCAACCATATAACTTATAACGTTTAACTTATAACTTTTAATTCTTAACTCGTAACTCGTAACCCGTAACCCGTCTTACTCTTAACTTTTTAACTTTCAACTTTCAACTTTTAACTTAACTATGCTCAAATCTCTTTCAATCCGGAATTACGCTCTGATACAGCAACTTGATATAAATTTCAATTCAGGGCTCTCCATGATTTCCGGTGAAACAGGAGCAGGAAAATCAATTATTCTTGGTGCACTTTCGCTTATCCTGGGGCAGCGGGCTGATAAACAAATGTTAAGAAATAAAGAGAAAAAATGTGTTGTTGAAGGTGCATTTGGAATTAAAGAATATAAGTTGCAGGAGTATTTCAGTGATAATGATCTGGATTATGATGAGTTAACTACCCTGCGACGGGAGATCAACAGCAACGGCAAATCAAGGGCATTCGTAAATGATACTCCTGTTAAGCTCAATATATTAAGAGATCTTTCTCTACAGTTGATTGATATCCATTCACAGCACGAAAACCTGGAATTGACAAATAACCTGTTCCAGCTCAATGTGGTTGATGTTTTTGCCCGTCATTCCGATCTGGTTGAGGATTACATTATTAGTTACAAACAGTATCGTGAACTGGAAAAGAAATTAACTGTGCTTAACAATACAGCACACCAATCGAAGCAGGACCTTGATTACTTTCAATTTCAATTCAACCAATTGGAGGAAGCACATCTTGAGTCAGGTGAGCAGGAAAAGCTTGAGGAGGAATTAAAAACCCTTAATCATGCCGAGGAGATAAAAACAAACCTGGGAAATGCATCTTTTATCCTTGCTAATGACGAAAATGCATTGCTGGCACGTTTGCATGAAACAGTGCAGCTAATAGGGAAGCTTAAATCATATTTTTCAAAAGTCGGGGAACTTTACGATCGCCTGGAAAGTTCACATATTGAATTGAAGGATATTGCTGTTGAAATTGAACAACTTGATGAAGAGGTGGAACATAATCCCAACAGGGCAACAGAGGTAAATGAACGGTTAGACCTGATTTATTCACTTCAGCAAAAACACAGGGTTGAAACAGTTGATGAGCTTATCGGAATAAAAAAAGAACTTCAAAAGAAAATTGAGGAAGTTGCTTCATATGATACAGAAATTGAAAAGCTTGAAAAAGAGGTGGATTCTCAAAAGGAAAAATTGGAAAAAGTGGCAGCAGAGCTTCATAAAAGCCGGTTAAGCGTGATCCCTGAAATGGAGTCGCATCTAACAGCGATGCTACGGCAATTGGGGATGCCAAACGGAAAATTCAGGATTGAACATAAAGATACGGATGACTATACACCAACTGGTATTGATAAGGTAATTTTCCTGTTTTCAGCAAATAAGCAATCTGACCTGCAGGATATTTCGGTTGTTGCTTCGGGAGGAGAATTATCCAGGGTTATGCTGAGTCTTAAGTCTCTTATTACCGGTTCATCTGGTCTGCCAACCATATTTTTTGATGAGATTGACAGCGGGGTTTCAGGTGATATTGCCGACAGGGTGGGGAATATTCTGGCAGAAATGGCACTGAATATGCAGGTGATCAATATTACACACCTTCCCCAGATAGCCAGCAAAGGAAAGAATCACTATAAGGTCTACAAAAAAGACGAAGGAGATACAACAAATACCTACATTAAATTGCTGAATAATGAGGAGAGACTTGAAGAGATTGCCAAACTGCTTAGTGGCAA
>JAUXED010000117.1 GCA_030618105.1 Bacteroidota bacterium
CCAGGTGCTTTCCTTATTGCAGTAAGAAATGATACAATAATTACAATTCGGGAAGCCCTTAAAAATATGGAGAGATAGAACGATAGAACGATGGAACGATGGAACGATGGAAAAGAGAAAAGTATTTTTTTACTGAAGGACCTGTTCGAAAAAACTTTTAGAATAAATCGTATGAAATTTTTATTTACATACATTATAGCATTATTCCTGCTAACATCCTTATATGCTCAGCAGGATTCTCAAGCCGGTGCAATACTTGACAAAGTTGCTGAGATAAACAGGTCATTTCAAACAATAAAAGCATCATTTCAACTAACTGTTATTGATTTGCAACAAGACTCAAAAGAGGTGTTTGATGGTAACATTGCATTGAAAAAAGGGATGTTCAAACTTGAGTTAATGGATAATATTACCTTTTATGACAAGACAACAGTATGGAATTATTTACCTGATGTACAGGAGGTAAATATCAATGCCGCGGAAGACGTTGACATCGGGTACTCATTCCTTACTAATCCTGCCAGCCTTTTTGCCATGTATAAGGAAGATTTTAAATACAGGTTAATTGGAGAGAAGAACATTGAACAAGAAATACAATATTTTATTGATCTTGTTCCAAAAGAACGTGACTCAGAATACTCATCAATAAAACTCCTTATCAGTAAAAAAGACCTGTTACTGCAATCAGTTACATTCATGGGCAAAGATGGCATTCACTACATAATTAAAATCACCCGGTTCGAACATGATATTAAATTAGAGGATTCATACTTCCGGTTCGATCCCGCAAATTACCCTGATGTAGAGGTTATTGATTTAAGGTAGGTAAAGAAGTAAGTAGTAAATAGTAAAAAGTAGGAAGTAACTCCTAAACTTATAAACTTATAAACTCTTCAACTGTTTTACTTTTTAATTTTCAATTTCTCCTTTTGACTCTTATCTTTCCTCTTTTTACTATTTACTTCTTACTATTTACTTTTTACTTTCCTCTTTCGGGTACTCTATACGCAGATGATAAATATTAATCAGCTGCTTCTTAAATGTTTCTTTTATCAGGTTTATATCATTGAATGTAATGGGAGCTTCCGTAAATTGCTCTTCTTCAATCTGTTGTCTTATAATATCTTCAACCAGGTCATTTATATTATCTTCATTATATGCTTTCAAACTACGTGAAGCTGCTTCAACCGAATCTGCCATCATCAGTATAGCTGTTTCTTTTGTAGAAGGTTTTGGACCAGGATAGGTAAATTTCTCTCCTTCTGTAACATTATGAGGGTACTTTCTGATATATGACCGGTAAAAATATTGAGCTTTAGTTGTACCATGATGAGTCCGGATGAAATCTATGACTTGCTTTGGAAGATTATTTTTCCTGGCAAGTTCAACTCCTCTTTCCACATGATTGATAATAATCTCCGCGCTTTCACTAAACTCCATTCTTTCGTGTGGATTGAAATTATCAGATTGATTCTCAATAAAATACTCATGTCTGTACATTTTTCCAATGTCATGGTACAAAGCACCGGTCCTGAGTAGTAACGCATTACCACCTATTATACGGACAGCTTCTTCAGCAAGATTGGCAACCTGCATAGAATGCTGGAAAGTTCCCGGCGCTTTTGCTCCTAACTTACGTAATAACGGTTGATTTGTATCTGACAGTTCAAGGAGTGTTGCATCAGATAAGAAACCAAACAATTTCTCGAAGATATATATTAAAGGAAGAGTTAAAAGGATTAATGCTGAGTTTCCGGCAAACCAGGCATAATTGATCCACTCAAGATTCCTTATGTTGTTCTCTTGTATTATTCCTATGCCTGCATACACCAAACCATAACTAAGAAAAATGAGTATAGCAGTAAGGAAAAACTGGCCTCTCCGATAAGTATTGGTAAGACTGAATATGGCAACAATCCCTGCAATAACATTCAGAAAAACAAATTCAAAAGAATTTGGCACAAAAAAACCAACCACAAGAATGATAACAAGATGAATAAAAAGAGCAAGACGTGCATCATAAAACGTACGGATAATAATAGGTACAAATACAAACGGAATAAAATAAAAGCTAACTGCACCGGTTTTGTTGACAATACTTGAAATAAAAATAAAAATAACCACCAGTAATAGTATGAATGATGTACTTATATTACTATCAAGAATTTCGCTTCTAAAATGTAGTAAAAACAGGTACAACATCAAAATTGATACGATCACCAACAAAGAACTTCCCAGCAATTTAAGGTAATAGTTTGATGCAGATCCCAGCCGTGATTCGTGTTCTTGTCGTAACGATTCCAATATCCTGAATTTCGAATTACTAACAACTTCTCCTTTCGAGATAACTAACTGGTTGGACTGAACCATGCCCAATGTAATTGATATCTCATTTATAAGGCTCTCCTTTACTTTTGTGGATGTTTCTTCATCATAGAATAAATTCGGTCTCACAAAATTTGACAAATTCAGTTCATCAAGAAATACAATATCCACAGGATTAATTCCATTCTCCTCCCTTACTTTAAATGTATTTAGCTCACTTACAATATATTCGTATGCCCGCTTAAATGTGAATACATCCGTATATTCAGCTTGTTCGGCTATATTTCCTTTTAGAATGACAATAATTCTTCCTTCATCTCTTACTCTCTCAAGGATATCACTCACCTCAACAATTCCCGGTAAATAAAGATGTTCCAATATATCAGAAGTAAAAGACAGATATCTGATTTTTGTTTCTTCCAATCTCCTGGAATAAATTCTGTCTGTTTCAACTCTTTCAATCAGATTGTAGTGCTCAGAAAGAAAATTTGCCCATTTCTGATCAAACGCTTCAAGAAAATCATTCATTTTTGAAACAACAACAGAACTATCATAGCGAAAATATGGATTGAAATCTCCAAGAATACTGTCTCGTTCAGCATTTAACCGGCTTTCTGACTTGTAGATTGGAAAATCATAATCAGCATACAGATCATCATGCATCCATGGCTTCCCTTTTTGGTATTCATATCGAAATTTACCTTCCCTGGGGAAAAAGGATGTTACTATAATAATGGTTAGTAAGAAAAGTCCGGCCTGGAAAATTTTCTTCTTGTTATTCCTGAAAAAAATGAAAAACTTTCTCATATAATATGATGATTAAATTAAGCCATCGAGGAGTATCACTACAAATATTTTAATCCGGTTAAAATATTAATGAACAAAGGTATAATAAAAACCCAGATCATAATCAACTTGATTTATTACGGAATTAATTAAGTGGTTAATTGGTTAAAAGGTTCAAGATGTTGGGTGCTGGGTACCAGGTGCTGATGATTACTGGTTACTCGGTTTTTAACCTCAAACATCTTCAAATTTCAAACCTCAAACATTCTTAGCGAACTTTGCGACCCCTTTGCGATCTTTGCGTGAATTCTTTTCTTCCAATACATTTAAATAAGATTTTTTACCTTTGATCAAGTAATTTTTTGAAACACAATAATCCTGATCATGAATTTTGGTATATCAGAGTTTAGTATTATCCCTGTACGGAAAGACCCCTCGCATCGTACAGAAATGTCAACGCAGATTTTGTTTGGAGAGAGATTCAAGATACTTGACAAAATAAAAGACTGGGCATATGTTGAATTGCTATTTGATGGTTCTCATGGTTGGGTGGAAAACAGGTCGATAAAAGAGTTAAATATGGAAGAATACCACTTATTAACTGTTAATATTCCTGTTATTCTTCCCCGAATATCTGTTGCTCAAAGTATAGACCTGCCTCTATTATCTGAAATAACCCTTATGCCCGGAAGTGAAATATACGGTATGACCGGCAAAAAGAACGACTTTAATTTTATTGGAAAAAACTATAAACTGGATCATTCCGTAGAAATAAAACCAGGAACTACCAGGGATAATATTATCGAAACAGCTAAAACATACATGAACAGTCCCTACCTTTGGGGTGGAAAATCACCCTGTGGAACTGACTCCGCAGGATTTGTTCAAATGGTTTATAAAATAAACGGAATATCTCTGCCGCGTGATGTCGGACAGCAACCGGTAAAAGGAATAACCCTGAGTTTTGTTGAAGAAGCACAACCTGGAGATCTTGCTTTTTTTGATGATGACCGGGGACAGATCAAACATGTTGGACTTCTTCTTGAAAAAAACCAGATAATCCACGCTTCAGATATTGTAAGAATTGACAAATTTGATCACCAGGGTATTTACAGAGAGGAGTCTGATCAATACACCCATAAACTGCGAGTGGTGAAAACGATACTAAAGTAGTTGAGTAAGTTGAGCAGTTAAGTAAGTTGAGTAGGTTGAGCAGTTGAGTGGTAGGAAGTCTAAGAGTTTAGGAGTTTAGGAGTTTATAAGTTTAGGATTAGGAAACCGATCTTGTTTATTTTTCTTTACAAATAAACTCATCAACAAATAAACAAATAAACTTTTATTATAAGTTGAGAAGTTATGTTTAAATTCAATGATTTAACAATTTTATTAATAGTAATCTTTGTTCTTATCATAGTATATATAATTATGAAGAGAATTCATTGGAAAAAACGGAGAGAATTCAGGAATAGAATGAAAAAGTATTGATCGCAGGATTTGTGTTTCGGGTTACGGGGTGTCGGGGTCCATTCTTCACTCTTTGCTCTTAGCTCTTTGCTCTTTGCTCTCTGCTCTCTGCTCTCTGCTCTCTGCTCTCTGCTCTCTGCTCTATTCAACTATCATCCCGGCACCAACATTTACGTTGGTTGATTCATCAATCAAAATTAAGCTACCGGTATTCCTGTTAGTGTTATATGGATCATAGAATAATGGTTTGGTAGTACGCAATGAAACCCGGGCAATCTCGTTCAGACCGATATTCTTATCATCATAATTCTTATCCAATGTATTAATATCAACCTTATATTTTACATCTTTAATGACACAACGAACATCAGTTGAAGTATGTTTGACACTATACTTTCCATTTAACACAAGGGGATCAGTACTAAGCCAACAAATCATAATATCAATATTCTGACTTTTCTCAGGTGCTTTATGTTCACCTACAATCATATCACCCCTGCTGATACCAATATCATCCTCCAGTGTCAGAATAACTGACTGTGGTGCGAAAGCAACTTCCAACTGTTCCTTATAAAAATCAATAGTTTTGATTTTTGAAGTCAATCCGGAAGGCAGGACCCTGACTGTATCCCCCGGCTTAAAAACTCCGCTGGCAATTCGTCCGGCATATCCACGATAATCATGGTACTTATCCGATTGGGGCCGGATCACATTCTGTACGGGGAATCTTTGATATATAAAATTCTGGTCACTGCTAATATGTAAATTTTCGAGCAGGTAAAGAAAAGTTGGACCATTATACCAGACTGTATTCTCTGACCGGTCAACAACATTATCCCCATATTTCGCACTGATAGGAACAAACCTAATATCTTTAACATTTAGTTTTACAGAGAATTTATTAAACTGGGCTTGTATATCGTTAAAAACCTCTTCACTAAAATTCACCAGATCCATCTTATTCACACATACAATAATATGAGGTATCTGTAACAATGAAGCAATATAAGCATGCCTGATGGTCTGCTCAATAACTCCGTTTCGGGCATCAACAAGAATTACGGCAGCATTTGCAGTTGAGGCACCGGTTACCATATTACGGGTATACTGGATATGTCCTGGTGTATCAGCAATAATAAATTTTCTTTTAGGAGTAGCAAAGTACCTGTAAGCAACATCAATAGTAATACCCTGTTCTCTTTCAGCACGCAATCCATCAGTAAGCAATGCCAGGTTAACCTCATTTTCCCCTTTCCTTTCACTTGCTTCTTCAATAGCATTCATCTGATCTTCAAAAATGGCTTTGCTATCGTATAATAATCGCCCAATTAATGTACTCTTACCGTCATCAACACTACCTGCTGTTGTAAACCGCAATAGTTCCATGTTAAGATAACCCCTGGTTATTTCCGTCATAATTACTTGATTAACAAATTTGAACTTTAAAAATACCCCTCTTTCTTCCTGTCTTCCATAGCTGCATCCGATCGTTTGTCATCAGCCCGGCTTCCGCGTTCCGTGGTACGTGTGGCTGCAACCTCCTGGATAATTTCCTCGAGGGTTGTAGCTTTTGAAAGGGTAAGCCCGGTACATGTAATATCACCGATTGTACGGCACCTGACATCTGTTTTAATTAC
>JAUXED010000148.1 GCA_030618105.1 Bacteroidota bacterium
TTGCTTGAAATTTCGATTATTATTCCTGTTATTATAATTGGTGGTTTAACTTTCCTGTTTTCTGTAACAGGTGTTTTGCTTGGAAATAAAATAGGCATCCGCTACAATTCGGGACTTGAGATATTCGGTGGGATTTTACTTGCCGGACTTGGCACAAAAATTCTGGTTGACCATATATTTTTTGTTTGATTGTTTTGGTAATTTTTCCATTTGACCACTTTCACCGGGATAATTTGTTCTAATTAATTAAGAATGAATTATTAACAAAGTAGTGTTGATAGTTTTTGCGTCTGAAGTTCAGTATATGAAAAGCAGCGGATTTTATTGCACTTAATTTTCGATAAACAAAAAAATAACAAAAAAGCACAAACCTTAAAGGCTTGCACTTTCTTTGCTATTAATTATATACATTATTGGCAGTAGTATGTTATTGTTCCACTATTTCAACTCTTCGGTTTTTCGCTTTACCTTCGTCTGTTGAATTACTTGTTACGGGTGAAAGTGAAGCTGCTCCATAGGATTCAAGTTGACTGGCATCTACATTGCATTTTGTTACAAGTTCATTCATTACGGCTTTTGCCCTGTTTTCTGACAGAGTCATATTTGATGAAAAATCACCAACATTGTCAGTATGACCTACTATAAAGAACTTTTTGTCCTTATTAGCGTTCAGATATTCAGCAATACTATTAAGTGTATAGATCGACTCTTCCATAACTACATATTCACCTGTTTCAAAAAGAATGTCATACACAGCAATATGACCATTAGTTGATATACCACTATTTAAATTATCAACCGATACCAATCCTTTTTGCATAGGTGTGGTTTTTACAATCACCAATGAGTAATATAATTTTGCTTCAACATTACCAAAGGCAAGCATGATGTAATGGTCTGCTGATTCAGTTGGTACCATACCAAAAAAAGTTTTATAGACCCTATCTTTAAACATTGCATATTCGAAGTTTTTCAAATCATGATATGGATGTCCCACTTTCATAAATGCTTTAATACTTTCTTTGGAATTTGAAGATTCCAGTACCTTACCGCCATTTTTTTCAATTGCCTCGACATAGTTTTTAACTATTTCGTTAGATGAAAGGTCACTGGGTGGCCTGCAAAACCTATGATGAACATCGCCTTCAATTTCTTTAGTTTTTATCTGGTCATCAGATTCATCTTTAATTGCAACATAAAATTTTCGATGGCCAAGTTTGTCATCCCATATTACCCTGCTGCCTCGAACGACGGTTGCAATTATCCTTTCTTGTTGAAAGCTCTCAGCCTCTATAACATCCTGGGTAATTATTGAGATATTACTAAACCCTGAGACGTAAATGGCTACAAAAATATCTTGTCCATCCTTCCTGATTTTAGCCATTATAAAACTTTGATCGGAACATGTTGTTTTAAAAGCATAACCAGATTTATAATTGCCCAGTTCTTTATAATATTTTGAAGGAAATTTTTGCGGTGAAATTCCCATATCCTTATTGGGTTTAGCATAAAAAATTTCAAAGCCGGCTTTCTCAAGGGTTGATTTATAAACTTTAAGAAGATAAGCGGGGTTATTATCCGCACTAATAGAATATTGCGTTCGAATAATTTTTCCTTCAAGTGTAGCCGGTGCTTCCCAGTTAAGGTAGGGCTCATTAAGATTAATCGGGAGCTTATAGGTATCCCACTTTATCACCTTATAGTACTCAATGATTGCTCCTTCAGCCCTCTGGAATAATGGAGAATCTTTTCCGCCTTCAATATCCGTTTTTCGTTGTGCAAATAAATTTACTGAAATCGTTAACGCGATGATTATGAATAGAACTGTAATTTTTTTCATTTTAAAGTCCTCCGAATTTTTATTAATAATTGTGTTATAATATTTTGACTTACGTCTAAATTACTATAATTTATTGTTTATCTGTAATTTAATATCATATATTTCAAAAAGCTCCATTGCCAGAGCATAAGCTTTCTTATAAACTGTTGAATCCCGAAAACTTCCTGCCATATTTCCTGTTTTTACAATTTAGAACTTATTTTACCTTTTGCCAATTGCCTTTTGCAATTTTGCCAACTATTCTTCCCATTTTGCCAACTGCCCGCCCGTACCGAACTGTACGTTCGGGCGGGCTCTTTGCCAATTGCCAACTAAACATTTACGACATATTAAGATTGACACAACACTAGTTGGGTTTAGTAAAAATTAAGATTCACATTTCTATGGTTTGATGTTAAGTATTTTCCGGTTGCTAATTCTACATATGCTTTTCCATCACATTTATCGTGAAAATTTAGAAATATATGTCCCAGGTCTAACTTAGTACCTGCTTTAAAATTTTGTATAAAACCAATACCCTCAATAGGATTAATTTCACATGTATTATGTATAAATTTTGCGCCTATCATAGCATGATACAGTATACCACTACTGACACTTGTATACTCTACAATTTGTCCTCCACCATTGATGGTAAACTCGTCATCATAAATGTCTGACATAGTATTATTTTGATTTATATTGATAAACCAGACATTTTGGTTAACAGCTACAAAAGCATCATTCAGTTGTTCTGTATCTAACCGGTCCATCTCTAAATTAAATTGTGGATTGGTCAAGTTTAAGTTTAGAAGTGTATCTGATCCTTCTCCAATAATAATATCTTGTTCAGCAAACAGGGTCAATATATTCCCATCTTCCATTTCAATTACAGGAATTGTATGAATTCCTCTAAATTCGTATTTTTCCTCTAAAATATCGATATCAGTAAATATTGCTGTGATTACTCCACTATAATCACTTACATCCCATAAACAAGCGATGATTATCTGACCAATATTGCTATTAAAAGGTAGGGGATAGCTGTTATTGATAGTTACATACATTATTCCTGATCCTGAATATTCATCATTACCGGTAGATTGAAATAATACGTTATCCGGTAAATCTTCACCTCTAAAAAGCGTATTTGCTAATGAGGCACAATATCCCACCGCTGCAGATACTTTAAATCCTTGTTTTAGCGGTTCTATTTCAGGATCTTGATTTACTTCTTCAACTTTTTTACAGGAGATTAATATAACAATAGCTATATAAAATATTAAAAGTGAAAATATGGTAATTTTAAGACAAATTGTTTTCATCTTTAATTGATTTGTCTGCCTAAAAATAAGATTATTGTTGTGACGTCGCAGGTTTATAAAAACGTCAGCCCAATTTTTTTCCCTAAACCTTCTTCAAATATTTTGAAAAGAGTCGAAATCTGTATGTCTATTTTGCCATTTTCAACACGAGAAATATAACTTTTTTTTGTTCCTGTTTTTTCTGCTAGTTCCTCTTGTGTCAAATGAGCTTCTTTTCTGGCATCTTTAATCATTTCGCCTACAACAAAGGCTTTTGCTCTGGACTCAAATTCATCTCTTTTTGGTGTGCCAAGTTTCCCATATTTTATATTCAAAAGTTCATCAAATGTTTTGGCATCTTTTATTGTTTTCATGATTTGCCCCCTTTTTTATTAAAATATTCCTGTTTTAGTCTGGCCGCTTTTTCAATTTCTTTTTTAGGTGTTTTTTGGCTCTTTTTTTGAAATCCATTAAAAAGTGTTACAATTCTACCTTTATCAAAGCAACAAAAAATTCTATAAATACCACTTCCGGCTTTTATTCTAATTTCGAAAAGTCCATCGGATCCTTCAATATGTTTAAAAAACTTCTCTGGTATTCGATCAACAGTCCTAATAATTTTGAAGACAAATTCAATCTTTTCTTGAACTGATGAATCTAGAGATATATAAAAGTCAGTAAAGTGATTCTTATAAAATTGTATTTCTCTAATCATAGTGCAAAGTTAACAAATATGTTAACATAATTCAAATTTCTTTAAGAGATTTTTCGATAAAGATAGATGCTTTAGACTTATGCGCCACAACGTTAAGTGTATGAAAAGTTGCCGACTTCGAAGCTCATCAGTATCAAGTTATGATGACCTTGAAACGAGCTACAAACCTTGAATTTACTACTGTCTCGGCTATTATTTTTATACATTGGGTGTAGTTTTTATTCATTTTCATTTCGTTGCATACCAATGTTTCTTTCCAGTAATAAATTCATCAACACCTTTCTTTTTTATTATTTTCAAGTTTTTTATATGTGCTTTTCCGTGATTTACTTCTAAAAATTTAAGTTTATCACAAGTCTCAAATTCATTACATTCCCAA
>JAUXED010000038.1 GCA_030618105.1 Bacteroidota bacterium
AGCATGTACTTTGAATAGAATTTATCGATCATATCCACTACTTCATCGGCTTCATCTGCAACCTGAAAAAGATTAAAGTCTTTATTACTAACATTATTTTCCTGTTCAAGCACAATTTCCTTTATCCATTTAATCAAACCTTCCCAGTAAGATGAACCTACAAGAATAATTGGAAATTTTCCGATTTTTTCAGTCTGTATAAGGGTAATGGCTTCAAAAAGCTCATCAAAAGTCCCAAACCCCCCGGGAAGAACAATAAACCCCTGAGCATACTTCATAAACATCACTTTCCTGACAAAAAAGTGATCGAAAGTAATTAGCTTATCAGGATCAATAAATAAATTAGATTCCTGTTCAAAAGGCAGAGCAATATTAATACCAACCGACCTCCCATTCCCTTTCTTAGCTCCCATATTTGCTGCCTCCATAATCCCAGGTCCTCCACCGGTAATTACACCATAGCCCCTTTGCGTAAGTTTGAATGCTATATCTTCTGAAAGTTTAAAGTATTTATTATCAGGTTGAGTTCTTGCCGAACCAAATATTGAAACACATGGACCTATTCGTGCCATTTTTTCAAAACCCTCTACAAATTCAGATAGTATCTTGAATACTTTCCATGAATCAGATGTCTTTATTTCATTCCAGTTTTTTTGCGTAAAGGCATGTTTTATTTTATCCTCATTACTTGTTGACATAATTCACTTCGTTTCGTTAGTTATAGAATACAGCTTCGCAAAGTAATTAAAAAGGTTTATACTAATCAAATGAAATTGTTAAATCGAATGATTGTGGAATAATGCTGAGAAAATTACAAATTCAGTACTTTTTTCAAATATTGTCCGGTATAGCTCTTATTTATATGGATAATTTTTTCAGGTGCTCCTTCAGCAATTACCTTACCTCCTCTTTGTCCCCCGCCAATACCAAGATCAATTATATGGTCAGCCATTTTGATTACATCCAGATTATGTTCAATTACAATTATTGTATTCCCCTTATCTACAAGCCTGTTCAGTACCTTAAGTAATACTCTGATATCTTCAAAATGCAGACCCGTTGTAGGTTCATCAAGTATGTATAGTGTTTTTCCAGTATCTCTTTTCGAAAGCTCAGTGGCTAATTTCACTCTCTGTGATTCTCCACCGGAGAGAGTTGTTGATGGTTGTCCCAGCCTCACATAACCAAGACCTACATCCTGAAGGGTTTTCATTTTCTGACGTATAGAGGGAATATTCTCAAAAAAACCAACTGCCTGATTTATAGACATATCCAATACGTCACTAATAGATTTACCTTTATACTTAACCTCAAGGGTTTCCCTGTTGTATCTTTTGCTATTACAATCTTTACAATGTACATGCACATCCGGCAGGAAATTCATCTCAATTTTCATCACTCCTGCTCCCTGGCATGTTTCGCATCTGCCACCCTTAACATTAAAGGAAAACCGTCCGGATTTGTACCCCCTGATTTTTGCTTCCGGTGTCTGTTCAAATAATTTCCTTATAAGGGAAAATACGCCTGTATATGTAGCAGGATTTGATCTGGGGGTTCTGCCAAGAGGTGATTGATTTACTTCAATAACTTTGTCAATATATTCAACTCCATCGAGATGGTCATAGGGCAACGGATCTTTTCCTGATCTGTATAACTGCTTTGAAAGAATAGGATGCAGAGTCATATTAACAAGGCTTGATTTACCACTTCCTGAAACACCTGTAACGCAAATGAATTTGCCTATCGGGAAATTCACAGTTATAGACTTTAAGTTATTCCCTCTTGCTCCATTTACCCTGAGAAAAACACCTTTACCTTCACGACGGGTTCCGGGAACTTTTATCTCTTTGGCGTTTTTAAGGTATTCCGAAGTAAGTGTTTTTTTCTTCAGTATATCTTCGGGTGATCCAACAGCAACAATTTCACCACCCCGGCGACCGGCAAACGGACCCATATCTATTACATGATCTGCTGATAGTATCATTTCCCTGTCATGTTCAACAACAATAATTGAATTGCCGGCATCCCTGAGTTTTTTTAATGCCTCTATAAGTTTGTGATTATCACGCTGATGAAGTCCGATACTTGGTTCATCAAGTATATAAAGAACATTAACCAGTTGTGATCCAATTTGGGTCGCCAGTCTGATTCTCTGGCTTTCACCTCCGGAAAGGCTCCTGGCTGTTCTGTCAAGTGAAAGATATTCCAATCCTACATCGAGCAGAAATAATAATCTTGTTCTGATCTCTTTAAGAATTTCGGAAGCAATTAATTTCTGCCTTCCGGTAAGATAGTTTTCAACATCGTTAGTCCATTGCGACAACTCCCTAATATCCATTCCTGAAAGCTCAGTGATGTTTTTATCATGAATTTTAAAATATCTTGCTTCCTTTCTAAGCCGGGTGCCTTTACAATCAGTACAAATTGAGTGTTTAATATACTGATGAGTCCATCTTTTCCTGTTTTTTGAATTATTTCCGTTATGGTATAAACTCCCAATATAGTTTACAACTCCTTCAAAGCTAAGGAAATAATTTGATGAGACTCCCAGGGGAGTGTTGGATAATTTAAACGGCTCTTCTGAACCATACAGGATAATATGAAGTGCTTCTTTGGGAATTTTAGCAATGGGCGTATCCAGATTAAAACCATATTTTTCAGCAATAGCTTCCAATTGCCAGAAAACAAGAATATTCCTGTATCTTCCCATAGGTTCAATGCCACCTTCCCTAATACTTTTTAAGCGGTCGGGAATAATTTTCTTAACATCCACTTCAGGAACAGTTCCCAGACCGTTACATACCGGGCAGGCTCCTTGTGGAGAATTAAATGAGAATGAATGAGGAGCAGGTTCATTATAGGAAATGCCGGTTGTCGGACACATAAGATGCCTGCTATAGTAATATATATCATCAGATAAAAGCACCATTAATATCCCATCCCCTTGTTCAAGAGCAATTTGAATAGATTCTCTCAATCTCCCTGACGAAGAATTTTCAACTTTGATCTTATCTATAACTGTTTCAATATTGTGAATTTTGTATCTGTCAACCTTCATTCCCGGCACCAATTCTTTAATCTCTCCATCTATCCTTACATGAAGAAACCCTTTTCTCCTTATCCCTTCAAAAAGTTCTTTGTAATGACCTTTTCTTCCTTTCACCAAAGGCGCCAGGATCATTATATTTTTGTCTTTATACCTGTCAGACATTAAGGTGATAATTTGTTCATCGGTATATTTCACCATTTTTTCACCAGTCTTCCATGAATATGCAAGTCCTGCCCTTGCATATAATAATCTTAAGAAATCATATATTTCGGTAATAGTTCCGACGGTTGACCGTGGATTTTTATTGGTTGATTTTTGTTCAATAGAGATCACCGGACTAAGGCCTTCTATTTTATCTACTTCAGGTCTTTCCATACCTCCCATAAACTGCCTTGCATAAGCAGAAAGGGTTTCCATATACCTCCTTTGTCCTTCGGCATAAATTGTATCGAAAGCCAGAGATGATTTACCACTACCACTAAGTCCCGTAATTACTGTAAGCTTATTCCTGGGAATGAAAACATCAATATTCTTAAGATTGTGCTCCCGGGCACCCAGAACAATAATACCTGAAGTTTGATCTTTTGCTTTCAATTCTTAGAATAGGTTATGATACTTTTCCCCTAAATACCGATATTAATCATGCAATTATATCGAAACTTACAAAAGTACTTCTTTTTGTTTAAACCGGGAAAGGAATGAATAAAGAACTGTGTGCCGGTTTGAAGAGTTAGAACTTATAACTTACACCGGAAAACAACCCTATAGAAAACGGATGAACATGAAGTCTGTTTTCGTTCGAAAATGAATTAAGGTAATATTTAAAAGTAGGCTCAATACTAAATGAAAACTGGTCTGTGAATCCATATTCAACTCCAAATCCAACAATGCTGCAATAATTAAATTTATAAATATTGGCGGTTTCCCCCAGACTAATTCTTTTACCCTCAAATTCAGCAAAAGCATTATTACCAACAAGCAGGTTAGTACTTATACCTCCGAGAAGTTGAAAATCTATTACTCTGTCAATTACTTTATAGCTTATAAGTAAAGGTATTTCAATATATTCAAAACTCTGTGTAATTTCTGAATCAAATCCTTCCAATCCAAATTTGTCAGGGTCAAAATTTTCCAATGAATACTTGTCATTGTATATAACCCTTGAAATCGTCATATCTTTGATATACAAATTTTCCGGTACCACTACCGTACCAAAAGAACTGCTAAGCATTATATTGTTTGACCCTTTCCCATCATCAGGTAAAGTACTTACAATATAAGGGGGAACATTATAAGCTACTAAATCAGTAATCTTCTGCCCCATTCTTGAATAAAACAACCCGGCATGAATACTAATTCGATCAGCGGGTTTGTATTTGAAATTGAACCCACCCGAAAAAGCAATTACTCCCTCTTCCACATTATCATACATCTCTTTATTATCAGGTATACTCATTGTAACATTCCTGGAAGTATAAAGAGGAGAAAATTTAGCTCCAAATGACCAACCACCTTGGTTTTCAATCTCATGATCGTTGGGTTCATTCGCAAAGTCATTAATTAAAGGGAGTCCTTTATTACTGTAAGCAATCTTCGAATCAAAGATTATAAATTTGGCATCCACAAAAGAACTAAGGCTTTTTGATTCGACAGGATGATAATTCTCTGCCAGTAGAAGTTTATTTGCATCATCCCGGATATTGACCGGTTCACGGGTTTGCAAAACTTTATCAGGTGAAATATCTTCTGATTCTGCTTTAACAATAATTATTTGCGTTTCAGCTATAAGGAGTTTTTCAGCAGCTATACTTTCCTGCACAACTTTTTCTGCAGACTCAATATCATCTTTTCCGGTTGGGATAATACTTTGAGTAAGTGGCGGAGTATTTAATTCACCCGGTTCAGGTTTATTGATTATTGTATATAAGGAACCCACTACCAATAGCAACGCCACAGCTGCAGCAGCGTACCTGAAAACCGGAAAGGCTCTTTTCCTTTCATGTACACGAGTCTGCATTACTGCTTCCCATACTTCGGGAGGTGGTGCAACCTCAAAATCCTTCAGTCCTTCCCTGAATATTCTGTCAATATTTTTTCCCTTAAAATCCATTATCCAACCTGATTCCTTATATTTCTATTATAATTTGCCAATTTTTCCTGTAATATTGCCCTGGCCCGGGATAAATTTGATTTTGATGTCCCTTCAGATATTTCCAACAAAGCACTTATCTCCTTATGTGAATAACCTTCAATTGCAAACAAGTTAAATACCATACGGTATTTGGGTGAAAGTTCCTGAATAACTTTCATCAGATCCCGGGCTGACATTTCATCAATTACATTATAATCTTCTTTCTCCAATTTCTCTGCTTCATCCTCATCAACCCTGTTTAGATAGTGCTTATCCCGGTACTTTTCCAGGGCAGTATTAACCATTATTCTTCTAATCCAGCCTTCAAACGACCCTTTTCCTCTAAACTGATGCAAATTTGTAAACACTTTTATAAAACCCTCTTGTAAAATATCCTTTGCATCGTCATAATTATCCGAATACTGGAGACATACTCCATGCATTTTGCCGGAATATTTATTATACAACAATTCCTGTGCATTTGTATCTCCTGCAAGACAATCCTGGATAATATCGGGTAAACTTTCCACCAATTTTATTGAAGTTCAGAATTGATAAAATTATCAATAAAATTCGTGTACAAAAAGCTTACCAAGATATTTTTTCAAAGAACTGCAATTTAAAGATGATTTGACCCCCTTAAAGGTTGCGTTTACAAAAAAAAGTTTTGCACACCACAAAGCAACCTTTTCATGTATCATTTCGTCATATATTAAAATCCCCACAATTCAGTATTACGCATTAATAATTAATTTAGATGTAATAAAAACATAGATCCCGGGTTAATAATAAAGCTTAATTTACTTTGTCAATGGTCAAACTTTCGG
Source organism: Bacteroidota bacterium (assembly GCA_030618105.1). GTDB lineage: Bacteria > Bacteroidota > Bacteroidia > Bacteroidales > VadinHA17 > JADFUQ01. Next base: position 6,008 of record JAUXED010000038.1, read on the forward strand.
TTGTAATTATTACGTATAACGAAGAAAAAAATATAGCAAGGTGCCTGGAATCGGTAAAAGATATTGCTGATGAAATAGTGGTTGTGGATTCATTTTCGGAAGACCGGACACAGGAAATTTGTTCTGAATATGATGCCAAAGTATTGAAACACCATTTCACCGGTCATATTCAACAAAAGAACTGGGCTTTCAGTCACGCATCGTTTCACCATATATTATCTATTGATGCAGATGAGGAAATTTCTGATACACTGAGAAAGTCTATAGTTAAAACAAAACAAAACTGGAATCATGATGGTTATTATTTCAACCGGATGAATAATTATTGCGGGAAATGGATAAAACATGGAGGCTGGTATCCTGATCAGAAATTAAGGTTAGTTGACAGGCGTAAAGGGCGATGGACAGGAATTAATCCCCACGACAGATTTAAACTTGTTCCGGTTTCAAAAAAACAAAAGCTTGCCGGCAACCTTCTTCATTATTCATACGCGTCAATACCCGAGCACTTAAAACAAATAAACCGTTATACCGAGATCATTTCCACAGGTTATTTTCACGAAGGTATCAAATCAAATTTACTTAAGATCATTTTTAATCCTACCTGGAAATTTTTCAGGAATTATTTCCTGAGATTAGGGTTTCTTGATGGTTTTCATGGGATTGTTCTCTATGCCAATGTTGCTTTTGAAACCTTTCTGAAGTATATTAAACTATGGCAAATAACTAACCAATATAAAAAAGGCTTTCTGGATCTTAATTCTTTGAAAAAAAAGAGGGAATATCTTATTGAGAATAATAAACTGCTTGATACTATCCCCAACTAGAATCAAGTTAAAAGTTGAAAGTTGAAAGTTGAAAGTATAAGTGCTGATAATATGCCCAATATGCAATAACTTACCCGTTTGTTTATCGTTGACACAACACTAATTATACCTCTCAGCTATGGGTTTAAAAAACCGTATAAACTTCTCATGAGGCACTGAAACACAAATACGTGCAAATTTATTTGCTTTTTCCTTGTCAATTCTGGTAAAAAAACTCAGAGATACACTCCCAATATAATAATCAAGTAATTCATCTTCTGACTTATTAACTATAACAAAAATCCCAATAGGATCAGAGTTTAAATAGAACTCCTTTGCTAACAAACCTGTTTTCTCCAGATACTTTATATTCTCTGCAATATCATTCCTGGTTATTTCTCTGAAATCATCAATTGCTTTTTTGCCCTCTTTTGAGGTAAGTAATTCATATACAAGTTGTTGAGAAAAAGCATTCACCCCATTACTTGCATACAACAGTCGAATTTTAAGTTCATCTACCAGATCTGCATTATTAGTATGCACAAACCCGATACGCTGACCGCTTAAACCTACTGACTTACTAAAACTTTCCACTATTATTACATTATCAAACCGAAGGAGTTTTTGATAGAAATCATCATTATCATTATAAAAGACTCTTCTGTACGGACTGTCAAATATTACTATTGTACCATCGGCATTGAGCTTTTCAACTAAATTAAGTACTTTATCATCCGAGAATTTATCCCCGACCGGGTTATTCGGATCGCAAATAATCACAGCAGAATCTTTCAGTTCTTCGGTTTTTTCGAACAAATCCTCAAATCTATCATAATTGTAATTAATGATCCCCCTGATGGTCATTATGTGTATATATGCACCCCAATAAAATGCGGGCAGATATATATCTTTTACTTTTATTGATTGAAATACCAGATCGAGCGCATTCATTCCGCCCGATGTAATTGTAATATTGGCAGAGGATGTTTTATTTCCAAAATAGATATCATTTATAGCTTCCTTAAGTTCCGGAAATCCGGGTATTGGAGGATAAACCTGAATGTTATCACTATTGAAATCAATATTTCCAATTACCTCCGTAAGGTCAATATTACAAACAGCATTGACTCCCCGGTTCAAAAAAAGGTATTCTTTTCCGTTCTTCCTGCTTAATTCTTTAATTTTCTGACCTATACCAACAATTTTTGAAAATTTGGCACCACTACGATTAACATTCATTTGTTTTGATTTTTAAAGATTAATTACCTCGTCATATGCAACAGCAGCAGCTTCCATTACAGCTTCAGACATTGTTGGATGCGGGTGTACAGATTTGATCAATTCGGGGCCGGTAATTTCTAGTTTTCGTGCCACAACAATTTCAGCGATCATTTCAGTAACATTGGCACCTATCATATGCCCTCCTAACAACTCACCATATCTGGCATCAAAGATCAATTTGACAAAACCTTCTTTTTCACCAATTGCCCTGGCTTTACCTGAAGCAATAAACGGAAATTTTCCGACTTTTATTTTATAACCAGCTTCTTTTGCCTCTTTTTCTGTCATACCAACCGATGCCACTTCCGGTGATGTATAGGTACATGATGGAATATTTTTATAGTCAAGCTGACGGGGTGTTTTCCCGGCAATATTTTCAACGCATATAATTCCCTCAGCAGAAGCAACATGGGCAAGTGATTGTCCATGTACAATATCTCCAATAGCATATATTCCTTTTACATTTGTCTGGTAATATTCATCAACCCTTATTTTGTCTTTATCCATCTCAATACCAATTTCCTCAAGACCAATATTTTCCAGATTAGGAGAAATACCAACTGCAGACAGGACAATATCTGCTTCAATTTCCTTTTCCCCCTTCCTGGTTTTCACGGTTACTATACATTTCTCTCCATTTATATCAACCTGTTCAACGAATGAACCGGTCATCACTTTCATACCTGCTTTCTTAAAAGATCGTTCAAGTTGCTTTGACACTTCTTCATCCTCAAGCGGTATAATATTTGGAAAGAATTCAACAAGAGTAACATTTACTCCTATAGAATTATAAAAATATGCAAACTCGCTTCCGATAGTCCCTGATCCGACAATAATCATAGATTCAGGCATCTTATTCAGGGTTAATGCTTCCCGGTAACCGATTATTTTTTTCCTATCCAGTTTCAGGTTGGACAATTCTTTCGGTCTGGCCCCGGTAGCCAGTATAATATATGGTGCAATATACTCTTCATATTTACTATTATCACTTTCTACCCGAACTTTATTTTCCCCTGCAAGTTTGCCGAAACCCTCTATATGGTCAATTTTATTTTTTTTAAAAAGATATTGAATCCCTTTGCTCATTTCTTCTGCAACAGTCCTGCTTCTTTCTATCATTCTATTTATATCAGGACTTACATCACCATTTACATTAATCCCATAATCTATTGCATGCTTCACATTTTCATACACTTTTGCGCTTTTCAACAACGATTTGGCTGGGATACAACCCCAGTTAAGGCATATACCACCCAATTCAGCCCTCTCTACAACAGCTACTTTTTTACCCAGTTGTGAGGCTCTTATTGCAGCAACATACCCTCCCGGTCCGCTACCGATAACAATCATATCATAATTCATAAGATGCTCTGTTTGATTGTTTTATAATTAATTTCTTTATTAAATTTCAAATGGTAAATCTACAAAACAATATTAACTTAAAAAAGGCTAAGGCTAAGGCTAAGGCGCCCTCAACCTTAGCCTTAGCCTTATTTTAACTGATATTCAAATTTGGTAGTTTCATTTTGAATAGTACTAGCCTTTTTAATTACCTTGCGAAACCATGTTCTTTTTTTGCATTATCCTCATATAAGATGAAGATATGGACATAAAAAACAGTGAAAAAAAGTTATCATACTTACAGGAATTTATTGGACTGGAAATTAATATGAGCAAATTCATTCACCAGACCCCTACTCAAGAACTTGCCGAACGAATTATAAATGAAGGTTTTGAGTTTGAGAATCACTTAATGCATACCACAGACCAGATATCAGCTTTTGATCTTGTAGAACTAAATTATTTCCTTATGATCAGGAGGAATTACGGACAATTTACAATTGTTATTATTATTGCTGATGAACTAATTAATTTCTTAATTCAAATAATAAAAGACACAAATATTCATTATTCAGAGATTCTCAGTAAAACTTTGCCAATATGTAAATCTGAGGATACACCGATATATATTCTACCCGAACAATTTATTAAAGGGTATTTTAATCAAATTACACTTGAAAGAGTCTATAACCCAAAATTTGACCCGCATTTCAGGACCCCCACAATTATTGAAAACTTTGAGATCCTTACGAAAGATTTGTAAACACAATTAACCCCTTGTTCGATCAGACTAATCCAGCAATTCAGATATCTTGGTTCTCAGTTCTTTACCACGAATGTTTTTTTCAATAATTATCCCGTCTTTATCAAGAAGAAGGTTAGAAGGAATAGCGTTAATACCGTAAGCTTTAGAAGCCTCATTTTTCCAATAATTCAGATCGGAGACCTGTGTCCAGGTAAGCTTGTCATCTTCGATTGCTTTAAGCCAGTCTTCCTTATTCCTGTCGAGGGATACACCAAGCACATCAAATCCTTTATCTTTATAATCGTTATATACAGCAACTACATTAGGGTTTTCTGCCCTACAGGGCCCGCACCATGCAGCCCAAAAATCAATAAGCAGGCAATTTTCTCCCACAAGCGAAGAAAGTCTTACAGGATTTCCATCAGGATCATTCTGAGTAAAATCAAGGAATTTTTCTCCAATTGCAACTTTTTTCAATATCTCAGCTCTCTCAGCAAGTTCAACAACAAAGCCTGACTTATTCAGTACTGCATCAAGTTTTTCCAATTCTGTTTCAATTTCTGCACCGGACAATCCATAAGATACACTTCGAAATACATAAGGTGAAATATATGAAACAGGATGCTCTGTTACATAGTCCTTGCCGAATTGCTGGGCATCTTTATAAATTTTATCAAGTTCTGCCTCTAATTCAGAAGCTTTAGCTTCGTCTCCTGCCTTTTTTAATTCGATCCATTTCATTCGTATCTCACCATATTTTTCCCAATATTTATTTAACTCTTCAGAATAAGCATTGTATTCATCCTGCACAGATGAACCGGTGATTTTTGCTTTATAAAGAGTATCGGCATGTCCTGTAACAGTGATATCTGAGTTCTCAATGAAAATCGGGAATCTCCCGCGTTTGCCTTCCAATGTTATGTAAAAATAGTCGGGTATATCAACTGTTCCGGTAAACATAAATGTTCCTTCAGTTACATCAACCGAATCAACAACCTGCCATTCACCACCAACTCTGTTATTTAAATAAGCCTTACCCTTATCCAAACCATCGAAATTTGCTGTGAGAGAATATTCCGGGACTGAAGAACATGATAAAAACATTAGTCCTATTAAATAGAGAAATAAATTTTTCATTGTTTGTGTTTTAGTTTAATAATTCCTGCAAACATATAAAAATTACTTAGGAAAGTACTTATCCAGTAATTGTCTTGCAGCTATAAAAGAACTTATTTTATTATCCAGGACCATTTTCCGGAATTTCTCAATTTGCTTAATGATCTCGGGATGCTGGTAAAAACGATCTTTCAACTTATCGTTGATAGTCTCATACATCCAATATAAAGATTGACTTTTCCTTTTTTGTTCAAGGAATTTATTTGCCTTGTTAAACCGGCAATACTTATCTATTGTTTCCCACACATGGCTAATACCTGTTCTATCTTTTGCTGAACAAATTAATACTTCAGGGATCCATCCCGATTTCGTTGGTGGATACAGGTGTAAAGCATTCTGGTATTCCGCTTTAGCCCTGTTAGTATGAATTTTATTATCCCCATCGGATTTGGTAATAACCACGGTATCTGCCATCTCCATGATACCACGTTTAACTCCCTGTAATTCGTCACCCGCACCTGCCAACATCAGAAGCAGAAAAAAATCCACCATTGAATGAACAGCGGTTTCAGATTGTCCAACCCCGACTGTTTCGACAAAAATTGTATCAAATCCGGCTGCTTCGCAAAGCACTATGGTTTCTCTTGTTTTTCGGGCAACCCCACCCAGTGTACCTGCAGCTGGCGAAGGACGGATATATGCATTAATTTCAGCTGATAATTTTTCCATCCGGGTTTTATCACCAAGGATACTTCCTTTCGAGTACTCACTGCTCGGATCAATTGCCAACACAGCAAGTTTTCGTTTCATCCTGATCAGCTTATTACCAAGAGCTTCGATAAAGGTACTTTTACCTACCCCGGGAACTCCCGTGATACCTATACGTACAGAATTTCCTGCATAGCCAAGACATTTTTCAATAACCTCCTGAGCAACTTCCTGATGCCTGGGAAGATTGCTCTCGATAAGAGTAATTGCCTGGCTCAGTATTGTCCTGTTTCCTGTCAGGATACCATCCAAATATTCACCCGGGGCAAGTATTTTTCTTTTTGCTTTTCTGTGCTTGTGTAAAGCATCTCCATTGATATTCTCCGGCTGGTCTACACCCTCATTTACACGTAAAGCACTTTTAAATTTGCGTGGCATATCCGGCAAGTTAATAAACAGAAATCAACTATCTGCAGAGTAACAGGTCTTTTTTTGCCTATTTCGTTTCTGGAGGGTTCACTTCACCGGTTACCCGAAGAATTATACTTGAATTTTTCGGATCATTGGTAATAACAGTAATAGATTTATTCTGCTTTCCTTTGCGTGTTCCGGAGCCGAATATTGCTCTAATTGAACTGCTTTTCCCCGGCTCTATCACTTTATCTTTCGGACTAACAGCTGTACATCCGCAACTTGATTTTATTTTCCTTATAATTAAGTTGCCTTTTCCAATATTTTTAAAAATGAAATCATGTTCAATTTTTGATCTCTGAGCCATCTTGCCAAAATTAAAAGTTCTCCCATCCACAAATTCAATTTTAGCAGCATTAGCAAGTTCTTCGGCTGTCATCGAAGTAAAATCCTCAACGATAGTTGCAGATACTGTCAACCGGTTATTCCCTATTGCCTGCTCATTTGTCAGGACGATTATCCTGTTAATCACAAAACCCCAATCATTAATAACACCCGCGTTATAAGTTGCTTCAATATAACCTTTCTGTTGCGGTTTAAGTGTTTCCGGAACAGCTTTAATTTGTAAATGTTTAGGAACCTGATCGAATCTCAATGTCTGATTCTTTTTTGAAGTATTAATTATCTGCATCTGGATGGTTTTTTTCTCACCATGGTTTATCCTGACAAAAGCCAAATGATTTGACTTGAATCTGACATTCCCTATCTGATATGGATAAATATCCTCAACGGTACGCACTCTGGGAATAACCTCTCCTTTAATTCTCAGAACAACTGCCCTTTTTGCAGCATTTGAAAAAACAGTAAGGCTTTTATTGAATCCACCCGGTCGATTTTTCGAAATGTAGGTTGCTTTCACAAATCCTTTTCTTCCGGGCATTATCGGTTCTTTTGACCATGCAGGAGCTGTACAACCACAGGAAGCTGATACACGGTTAATTACCAATGGGATACTGCCCGTATTAGTAAAGCTGAATTTACAGGTAACATTACCATCTTCTTCTTTAAAAGTGCCAAAATCATTAGTAAGTTTATCAAATGATATTACAGCTTGTTTCTGCTGAGCCATTGCTCCGGGTACCAGATTACCCATAAATAATAATATAAACAGACCTGGAATTATCTTTTTCATTTTATCGTTGTATTTACTCTCTTTTCTTTTAAACGGATCAAAATTAAAAAAGTTTGGATGAATAGTATAACTTTAAATTGAATTAACTTTTTATTTTTTTACTCTATCTTTATACCTTTACAAATAGTTGTTACATGGAAGTGATATAACAAAAATTATTCCTTTTGATGAATTGCTTTCAAGTTAATTAGGGAGATATGAATAGACGCAGGGTGATAAACATTTTTTGTTTTATTTTTTTCCTGATCGTGAATGGTCAAACATATGCCCAGTTTTATAACGGTCATCAGATGACTTTTGGAAAAAACAGGGTTCAATATTATGACTTTTACTGGTCCTTTTACCGTTTCGAAAAATTTGATATTTATTTCAATGAATTTGGAAAAGAACTTGCTGAATACACAGCCCTGGTTGCTGAAAAAAAACTAATAGAGATTGAAGATTACTTTGATTATTATCTGGATAAGAGGCTGATTTTTATAGTATACAATAAATTATCAGATTACAAACAAAGCAATCTGGGACAGGTTACCGGTACTGAAGACTACAATATAGGAGGGTATACAAGGGTAATCCGCAATAAGGTGATGCTATATTTTAATGGTAAACATCCTGACTTTGAAAAACAGATTGCCGGAGCGATAACGGAGGTATTAGTTCAGGAAATGCTATATAGCGGGGATGTCAAGGACAGAATAGCCAGCTCAACTTTGATCAACCTCCCTGACTGGTATACTAAAGGATTGATTTCGTACATGTCAGATCCATGGAATAATCATATTGAAAACAGGGTAAAAGACGGTATAATGTCAGGCCGGTACGAAAAGTTTGACTGGCTTACCGGAACTGAAGCTGTTTATGCCGGGCATTCTTTCTGGCGATTTATTGCCAGGACTTATGGTGATCCAATCATACCTAATATTGTTTATCTTACAAGAATAAACAAAAATGCAGGTAAAGGTTTTTTATTTGTCCTGGGGAAAAAGGTCAAATCCCTTTCAAAAGACTGGCTTGCTTATTATCATGACTATTTTGACGATCAGGACCGGGAGATCCCGGAACAAGGAATGATGCTGAAATGGCCTAAATGTACAAGGAGGTACCAGGAGATAAAGATAAATCCTGAAAATCAACTTATTGCTTATGTTACAAAAGAGTTTGGGCAATATAAAATATGGATCTACGACAGCAATACCGGAAAACATAAAAAGATATTCTGCAAGGAACCTAAAGTAGGACAATTACCTGACAAATCTTACCCTATCCTAACATGGCATCCAACCGGCAAATTGCTGGCATTCATTTCAGAAGAAAAAGGAAGACTGTCCCTCTACTTTTACAGGCTTTCGTCAGGCAATCTTGAAAGGATTAACCTTCCCTATTTTGATAAGATTCTTGATTTTTCATACTCACCTGATGGGACAAAATTTGTGTTTTCGGCAGTAAAAGAAAGTAAAACTGATATATTTATTCATAATATTTCTTCCGGAACTAATGAACAAATAACCAACGATTTACCGGATGATCTAAACCCCAGGTTTATTAGTGAGGGAAAAGAAATTATTTTCAGTTCTAACAGGTCGAGTGATACCCTTAACCTTCCTGAAGAGGAACTCAATAACACAGACTTTACATACGACCTGTTTATTTACAATTACCAGAAAAAGTCTGATTATCTTATTCGTTTATCTGAAGGGAATTTTTATAATAAATTTGAACCATACAAGGTAAAAGATAATACATTCCTTTATATCAACGATGAAAACGGGATATTTAATCGCTATATAGCCAGATTTGACAGCACAATTAGTTTTATTGATACTATAACACATTACCGTTTTTATACGAAATCGAAGCCTTTAACCAATTATTCAAGGAACATTCTTGAGCATAATTACTCACCACAAACCGGACAAATCGGTGAAGTATTCTTTCATAATGGTAAATACAAGATGAGAACGGAGGAACTTGACATTGGTAATGTGATTACTGAGGAAAAAATTATAACCACCGGTTATCAGAAAGAAAGATCGATAGAATTACAGGAATATGACAGTTTGAAAACACTGAAAAAGGAAGTAGCAATAAAATACAGAGCGATGATGGATACTCTGGAAAAGCCTCTTTCAAAATACTTTCAAACAGAAAAACTGATAGATGTAAACAACTATATTTTTGAAAAGGAGAAAGAGAATTATTTCAGGCAACAATTATTAAAGGAGTATCCTGATATTAACATTGATACAGGCGATTTCATTTTGCCCAAAATCAGGATATATGAAACCTCGTTCTATAATAACTATATAGCCAACCAGATAGATTTCGGATTTTTAAACAATTCTTATCAACCTTTTTCGGGAGGAGGTGGCTATTATAATCCCGGCATAAACATGTTATTTAAAATCGGTGTAGACGATCTTTTTGAAAACTATAAAATTATTGGAGGCTTCCGGTTCTCCGGGAATTTTGACAGCAACGAATATCTCCTAAGTGCTGAAAACCTTAAAGGGAATTTTGACAAACAATTGACTTTCCATCGGGTGGCTATGAATGCCCAATCGGATGATGCTTTAATTAAAATACATACTCAGGAGCTTTTCTATTCCATGAGATATCCATTTAGTATGGTATCTGCACTAAAAGGCACTTTCAGTTTAAGAAATGACAGGAGTGTATATCTTTCAACTGATATAAAAAACCTGCACAGGGAAAATGAAACGCGCACATGGGCCAGTATTAAGCTTGAATATATATTTGATAATACCCGCCAAAGAGGCATTAATATTTACTACGGCACACGGCTAAAGCTTTTCGGCGAGATGTACAAACAAATTGACAGAAAAAAATCCGATCTGTTTGTAATCGGTGGAGATATAAGGCACTATCTAAAAATCCATCGCGATTTAATTTGGGCTAACAGATTGGCAGGAAGTACATCATTTGGCAGCAATAAACTTATCTACTTCATGGGTGGTGTAGATAACTGGATACCATTCCTGAGCAAAATAGAAACATTTGACCAATCTATACAGGTTGCTAGCTCTCAAAATTATGCTTTTCAAACATTGGCAACCAATATGCGTGGTTTCTCACAAAATATCCGCAACGGAAACAGCTTTGCTCTCATAAACAGCGAGTTAAGATGGCCCTTTATCAGATACTTTGCAAACCATCCAATAGGCTCCGGGTTTTTTAACAACCTCCAGATTGTAGGCTTTGGAGATATTGGAACTGCATGGACAGGACTTCATCCATACCTGGGACAGAATGCATATGACGTGGAAGTACATACTAACGGACCAATTACCGTTACCATTGATACTAACCGTGAACCAATTGTTGCAGGGTTCGGTTTTGGTCTGCGGAGTCAGCTTTTTGGATATTTTATAAGAGCTGACTGGGCATGGGGAATAGAGAATTACATTTTGTTGCCCAGGGTATTTTACATTTCCCTAAACCTTGATTTCTAATAAACAGGATATTATGGGTCTTAAAGAAAAAATAATTCGTCTGTCTAACAGATACTACGATGAAATTGTGCAAATAAGAAGATACATCCATGAGAATCCTGAACTATCGTATCACGAGTATGAAACATCTGCTTTTATTGAAAAAATGCTCCGGGAATATGGTATAAATTACAAAAAAGGTTTTGCTAAAACCGGGATAATTGCATGGCTCCGGGGAGAAAAACCGGGCCGTGTAATAGGTCTCCGGGCTGAACTTGATGCGCTGCCCATTACAGAGAATAACCAGGTAAGCTACAAATCAAAACGGGATGGAATTATGCATGCCTGTGGTCATGATGCACATTTAGCTATGCTACTGGGGACAATGAAAATTCTCAAGGAGTTAAAAAAAGATTTACCCGGCACTGTGCTGTTTATTTTTCAGCCTGCAGAGGAACTTGTTCCCGGAGGCGCAAAACTAATGATGGAAAATGGTGCTCTGGACAAAATAAAACCTGACCTGATATTAGCCCAGCATGTTTATCCTGAGCTTGAAGCCGGGAAGGTTGGATATAAAGCAGGGGAATATATGGCGTCTTCTGATGAAATTTATATTACAATTCAAGGTAAAGGAGGGCATGCTGCCATTCCTGAGAAAAGAGATGATACAATACTGGCAGCTGCCAGATTACTTATTCTTCTTTATAAAAAAATTAATAACCCATTGCCCGGAAAGCCCCCAACCATTCTTGCTTTTGGTAAAATTGACGGATCAGGTGCAACAAATGTGGTTCCCTCCGAAGTAAAAATTGCTGGTACATTCAGAACTTTTAATGAGAACTGGAGAAAAACTGCTCATCGTGAAATGAAAAAAATTGTTGCTGAATTTGATAAAGAAGAAAGCATTGGTGCAAAACTCAACATTAAGAAAGGATATCCTGTTTTACGGAATGATGTGAAAATTACTAAATCTGCAATCCGGTTGTCCAGAGCTTTTCTTGGTGATAAAAATGTTGTCAGTCTTGAGCAAAGAATGACCTCAGAAGATTTCGCCAATTATTCACATTCCTACCCTGTTTGCTTTTACCGGCTGGGGACAGCGACTAAAGGAAAAGTTTCCAGCCTTCATACATCTGATTTCGATATTGATGAAAATGCTTTAGCTACAGGAATGGGAAACCTTTCCTGGCTGGCATTTTCTCTTCTGGAGGTAATGAGGTAATGAGGTAATGAGGTAATGAGGTAATGAGGTAATGAGGTAATGAGGTAATGAGGTAATGAGGTAATGGG
>JAUXED010000036.1 GCA_030618105.1 Bacteroidota bacterium
GCGCTTTATGAAAAAAATGCCTGTTATTGGAGTAATTGGTGGAGGGAGCTGGGCCACGGCTATTGTTAAGGTATTACATAAAAATCCGGGTCATATTAACTGGTTCATAAGAAGTAATGAAAATATTGAATTTATTCGCAAAAACAAACATAACCCGCATTACCTCCGGGCTGTTATGCTTGATCCGGAAAAACTGAATATTTCCAATGATATAAATTATATCGCTAAAGAGTCTGATATTCTTATATTTGTCATACCTGCAGCGTTTTTAAAGGAAACCCTGGAAAAGCTTAATGAGGATATTTCGGAGAAAATCGTTGTTTCTGCTATTAAAGGAGTAATACCGGGGGATAATCTTTTTATATCAGATTTTTTCAACAAATATTATAATTTACCCCTCAGTTCAATTGTAATTTTATCAGGTCCGAGTCATGCAGAAGAGGTTGCAATGGAAAGATTATCATATCTTACATTTGCATCGGGTGATATCAAACTAGCCAGGAACATTGCAAACATTTTTGAGATTCACTACATAAAAACAATTGTTTCCGGTGATATTTATGGAATTGAATATGCATCTGTTCTAAAAAATATTTTCGCTATTGCTGCAGGCATTTGCCATGGACTGGGCTATGGGGATAATTTTCAGGCTGTATTGGTATCAAACGCAATACAGGAAATAAAACGCTTTGTTGATACAGTGCACCCAACAACCCGTGACATAAAAAGTTCAGTATATCTTGGAGATCTGATTGTAACGGCATATTCTCAATTTAGTCGCAATCGCACTTTTGGAAATATGATTGGAAAAGGTTATTCGGTAAAAGCAGCAATTCTTGAACTGAGCATGGTAGCAGAAGGGTATTATGCAACAAAATGCATTCATGAGATAAATAAAAAACACTTTGTAAATATGCCTGTTACTGATGCTGTTTACAATATACTTTATGAGAAGATCAGTCCAGCTATTGAAATGAAACTTTTAACTGAAAATCTTGGCTGAAAAATATGAACATATTTACACAAATTGATTATAAAAACCTTAATTTTCAGATTTCATAAATAATTAGTTAATAGTCAGCAGTCCACAGTCCACAGTCGGCAAGAAAGAAAAGAACAATCAAACAATTATAACACACAATTACTTAATCACATGATTCAAAATCCTGAAAAGTATAAATAGTCAAGTCTTCAGATTGCCGACTGCCGACTGAAGATTGCCGACTTAAAAAATATAATGAAATTAACCATTATCAAGCCATAAACATTAAAATTCCGATACAATAAATAATATATACTACACAGCAATGGAGCCAATAAAACTAAATATCACCCAGGCACTAAATTTTTTACCGGAAGGTGAATTTGACAAACAGCGGGATACCGCCCTTGAGAGACTAATATTATTGCATGAAAAAACCGGGCCGGGTAACGATTACCTGGGTTGGCTAAATCTTCCCTCGGATATCAATGATAAACAGACAGGTGAGATAATTGCTGCAGCTAACGAGTTACGCAATGAGGTTGATGTTGTTGTGGTTGTTGGCATCGGAGGTTCATATCTGGGAGCAAAAGCTATAATCGAAGCTCTTAATCACAGCTTTTATCAGTTACTTACAACCAGGAAAGCACCTCTTATCATGTTCGCGGGGCAAAATTTAAGCCAGGATTATCTTGCCGATTTGCTTGAAGTAATTGATGATAAGAACTACGGAATTGTTGTTATCTCCAAATCGGGGACAACCACTGAGCCGGCTCTGGCATTCAGAATGCTGAAGAATCACCTGGAATCAAAGATTGGTAAAAAACAGGCTGGTAAAAGAATTATAGCCGTAACCGACGAAAAAAAAGGAGCATTAAAACAACTTGCAAATGAGGAAGGCTATAAAACATTTGTAATTCCTGATGATATCGGGGGAAGGTATTCAGTCCTTACACCCGTTGGTCTGCTTCCAGTTGCATTGGCGGGTATCTCGATTAAAGACCTGATTGAGGGAGCACGATTCATGGAGAAAATCACAGGACAGGATACTATACCTGAAAATAATCCGGCTGTTCAATATTCTATAATACGTAATTTGTTATACAGGCATGGCAGAAAAATCGAGATCCTCGTGAATTTTAATCCCAAACTCCATTTTTTTGCTGAATGGTGGAAACAATTATTTGGCGAAAGTGAAGGAAAAGAAGGAAAAGGCATCTACCCTTCAAGCGTTGATTTTACAACCGACCTCCATTCACTGGGACAATACATACAGGAAGGTGAAAGGATATTGTTCGAGACTGTGGTTTCTGTTACCCAACCCGATAAGCAAATAAATATTCCCCATGATAAAACTAATCTTGATAAGCTGAATTACCTTGCAGGCAAATCATTGGATGAAGTGAACAAGATGGCTGAGTTGGGAACTATGCTTGCTCACGTTGACGGAGGAGTTCCCAACATACATATCGAGATACCGTCTCTGAACGAATTCTGTCTTGGACAACTTATCTACTTCTTTGAAAAAGCATGTGCTATAAGCGGATATCTATTAGGAATAAATCCTTTTAATCAGCCCGGTGTGGAAGCTTACAAGAAAAACATGTTTGCTCTTCTGAGCAAACCCGGACTTGAACAGGAATCTGCCAGAATCAGAAAGAACATATTTTAAGCTCTCTTTTCACCTGTCGTTCATAAAGTTTCTATCTTCGTTGTTCATTTTATTTGATTCACATGCCCATAAATCCAAGAAATAAAGGATATCTTTTTGCATTAGGAGCATCATTTGCCCTGGCAAATTCATTTGTATTCAGCAAAGCTGCTTTACTGGAGATACAAATGGTCCAATTTGGTGTGTGTTGGTTCGGCATGGGATTAGTCTGGAACTCCATTTATATCATATACCGTAAAAGGAAACTATCAACAATACGCGGAAAAGGTTTATGGGTAAACATTGTAATCGCAGTACTTGAGGCATTAGCTACCGGACTTTTCTATATTGCCATTGACAAAATGGAAAATCCGGCAATTGTCTCCTTTATAGGTAATATAGGGCCTATTTTTGTAACGATTCTGGGAATTACTCTTCTGAAAGAAAGATTTAACCTGATTGAAATAGCAGGAATACTTATTACTCTTGGCGGCATTTTTCTTATCAACTACAATCCATCTTTCACCTGGGAGAATTTGTTTCTTGAAGGGACTGTATATGTTGTCCTTGCTTCATTTTTCTTTTCCATTGCAGCTATTATTGCCAGAAAATATAATCAATATATTGAAGGGTCAGAATTATCATTTGTCCGCGTTTTACTGTTATTTGTTTCATTTGTAATTCTATTTCTTTTCTCATCCGCTGATTTAGAAATCTCTTCCCGGGCTTTAATTAACATGTCAATAGGTTCAATACTGGAAACACTTATTACAATTGTTCTTGCATACGAAGCTTTCAAGTACATTGAAGCAACAAGGAACTCACTTGTACTCAGCACAAGAAGCTTGTTTGTATTATTAAGCGCCTACTTGTATTTTCATATTTTCCCAGATACGTTCCAGGTAATCGGAGGAATGCTTACTATTTTTGGAGTTGTTGCTATAACTACCGGAAAAATGCTTATGAAGAAAAAAGGAGACAAAAAGATAGCATAATAAGAAGTTACTGGGTGCTGGGTGCTTGTTACTGGTTGTTGTATCCTTTGCACTTTGCTCTCAGCTCTCTGCTCATTACAAACTTATCAATTATCTCTTCAAGATTAGGATTGCCAATTACCTGGAGATCGTAATAAACCCTGGTATTGGGTTTCTGAATATTAATAATCCTGTTCAGATCAATCGGTGTTCCAATAATCACCGAATCACAATCAGTATTATTTATAGTCTCTTCAAGGTCTTTCAACTGTTGTTCACCATATCCCATTGCCGGCAACAGGGTTCCGATATTCGGGTATATTTCAAAAGTCTCCAAAAGTTTTCCAACAATAAAAGGACGTGGGTCAATTATTCCGGCAGCACCAAATTTCCTGGCTGCTATTGTACCGGCACCGATTTTCATTCCCCCATGAGTAAGAGTTGGACCATCCTCAACCACAAGCACTTTTTTCCCTTTGATCACTGAAGGATCATCCACTTTAATTGGTGAAGCGGCATCTATAACTATTGCATCAGGGGCTACTTTTTCAATGCTTTCCCTGACAGTTTGAATATCCTCAGGTGCAGCACTATCCATCTTGTTAATAATAACTACATCAGCCAGGCGTAAAGTGACTTCTCCAGGGTAATATTTCAACTCATGACCGGCACGATGCGGATCAGTTACCGTGATAGAAAGATCTGATTTGTAAAATGAAAAATCATTATTACCTCCATCCCACAGAATAACATCACATCCTTTAGGGTCTACCTCAGCTTCACGCAGAATTGCCTCATAATCCACACCTGCATAAATAACGTTCCCCCTGACAACATGTGGTTCATATTCTTCCATCTCTTCGACAGTACAATTATGTTTTGCCAGGTCTTCCACATCAGCAAATCTCTGGACTTTTTGCGCAACAAGATCGCCATATGGCATCGGGTGTCTGATTGCGACCACTTTAAGTCCTTTTTCCATTAAAATTTCTATAACTCGTCTTGATGTCTGACTTTTTCCACATCCGGTACGTACTGCACACACAGAAATTACCGGTTTTTTACTTTTAACCATAGTATCTTCAGGTCCCAGTAAAACAAAGTTAGCTCCTGCAGCATTAACAATTGCACTTACCGACATTGTCTTTTGGTAAGTGACATCACTATATGAAAACACACAATCATCTACATTATGATCGGTGATAAGTTTTGTTAATTCCTCTTCACCATAAACAGGAATACCATTAGGGTAGAGGTTTCCGGCTAATTCAGCAGGGTATTTCCTGCCATCAATATCAGGTATCTGTGCAGCTGTAAAAGCAATAACATTATAATCCTCATTGCCGCGAAAGTATGTATTGAAATTATGAAAATCCCTTCCGGCGGCACCAATTATTATGACATTTTTTTTTGCCATTTTTCCTCCTTTTTTTATGTTTTAGTATTGAATTTCAAATAAAAAAAAGTGAATCAAATGTAATCTTTTGCATTCACAAAAACAGGTTTGAGAAACATGTTAAAAATCATGAATTTGGTTTAAATATATATAATTATCACATAGTCAGTTTTTTTCTGCAAAAAAAAATGATTTTGGAGCAACCTTTTCACCATTTTGCTCATCCTATAAATAGGAGACTATAATAAGTATGAACTTTTTAGCACATGTATACCTTTCAGGAAATTCTGATGAAATCAGTATCGGGAATTTTATTGGCGATTATATCAAAGGGCGCAACTATAACAACTATCCTGACCTGATAAAAAAAGGCATTCTTCTTCACCGGGGCATTGACGATTTCACCGATCATCATCCTATTGTTCACCATAGTAAAGCAATTTTATACAAAAAATACCGTAGATATTCCGGTGTTATCGTAGATATTTTTTACGACCATTTTCTAACTCTTGAATGGAAAAACTTCTCGCGACAACCACTACCAGATTTTATCTCTCAATTTTACGACAATCTTTTCATTCATTATGCTTTCTTACCTAAGGAAATAAAAGATTTCCTTCCAACATGTTTGAATGAAAACTGGATTACCACATACGGCACTATTAACGGAATAAAAAGAACCTTTAAAAAAATGAGTGGCAGAACGTCGTTGCCCAAAAAATCGTGGCAGTCTGTAAGGGAATTGAAAAAGAACTATTCAACTTTCCGGGAAGATTTTGTCGAATTCTTTCCTCTTCTGATCAATTTTGTTGAAGAAGAATATAATATTAGTTTAGAATATCCACAAAGTATTCATTTCAAGGAATCGGGCTAAACCAGGAATATTCGCTAAATCAAATACTCCAGCCTGCTGATATCAAGCCTTAGAAATACAAACAATAAAATAGTAAATGCCCAAAGGGAAGAGCCTC
Organism: Bacteroidota bacterium; assembly: GCA_030618105.1. Taxonomy (GTDB): domain Bacteria; phylum Bacteroidota; class Bacteroidia; order Bacteroidales; family VadinHA17; genus JADFUQ01. The sequence continues at coordinate 5,975 of JAUXED010000036.1, forward strand.
CATAGCTCATAAAAGGCAGTGGAATTCCAATAACCGGTAATAATCCAATAGTCATTCCTATGTTAACAACAAAATGAAACAGGAGAATAGCAAAAACAGAATACCCAAATATTCTGCAAAACCCGGATCTCTGCCTTTCAGCAAGGACAAGTATCCTTAAAAGAAGAATTGTAAACAATAATACTATTAAACTTGTACCCAGAAAACCCCATTCTTCACCAACGGTACAAAAAATAAAATCGGTGCTTTGTTCAGGGACAAATTCAAATTTCGTTTGCGTTCCTTTCAAAAAACCCTTTCCGGAAAAACCACCCGAACCAATAGCAATAATCGATTGATTAACATTATAACCACTGCCAAAGGGATCAGAGTCAATACCAAGAAGTATATTTATTCTTTTCTGCTGATGAGGTTTTAATATATTACTAAAGGCATAGTTAACTGAAAATGTAAAAATAATACTTCCAAACATTAACATGTATATCAATACAGCTTTACGGATTCTATAAAAATAAATAAAGAAACTATATATAAATCCTGAAAGAATTAAAGAAAGAATAAGAATTAAATAAACTGACAATCCTAAACCGGCAAATTCTTTAAGTCCGAAAAAAGTTCCTGACAGACCAATATATATCAATGCTGCTATCAGGAATCTCTTTATATTCCTGTCAATAATTAAGAAAACCAGGTATCCAACTACCATAAGGGCAATTATTATGATCATTTTATCAATAATCAAAGTCAGTACAAACAGTACCATCATTAAAATGCCAATAAGCAAAATGCCTCCTGATAATCCTTCACGGTAAAGAACAAGTATAAAAGCGAAGTATACAAGCGCCGATCCTGTATCCGGTTGAATATAAATAAGTATTGCGGGGATAAGTATAATAACCACTGCATTGAAAACGTTTTTTGAATTTTTAATATTGAAACTCTTTGAACTTACATACCTTGCCAGTGCCATTGCTGTCCCGACCTTAGCAAACTCAGCAGGCTGTAACCTAAAGAGGCCAAATTCAAACCATGATTTTGCACCATGGATCTCTTTCCCTAATAACAGAACAACAATCAGTAACAGAATTACAATAGCATAAATAAAATACGCAAATAACGAATAGAAGCGACTATCGGTAACAACAACTATCGAGGCAATTACCAGCGCACCAAAAATAAGAATCATCTGTTTGCTATACCGTTGTGACAAATCAAAAATCTTATCATGCTCTTCATTGTAAACCGCTGAGTAAATGCTAACCCAACCCAGAATTACAATCAGCAGATACAGGATGATTGTTATCCAATCAATCTCAGACCATATGTTAATTCTCCTTTTCACTATGAATCAAATCTGTTTCAAGAATATAATTTTCAAGCCATTGCCGTGTAATTTCCCTTTTCAAATATTTCTCAACCATTAAACTGGCAATGGGAGCTGCATAAGTTGCTCCAAAACCGCCATTTTCAACGTAAACTGATAGTGCAATTTTCGGGTTATCCTTCGGAGCAAATGCAATAAATATTGAATGATCCTCCCCGTGCGGGTTTTCGGCTGTTCCTGTTTTTCCGCATACAGTTATACCATTTATCCTGGCAATACGCGCTGTACTGCCACTACCTAAAGAATCGTTAACTGCTTTATCCATACCATCAATTATTATTGGAAAATAAACAGAATCAATAGTTGTTATATGTTTACTGTAAAATCGTTCATCAATTATTGTTTCTCCCTCTATTTCCTTAATAATGTGAGGAGTAAAATAATAACCATGGTTAGCTATTGCAGCTGTCATATTTGCCATTTGCAATGGTGTTATTCCCAATTCTCCCTGGCCTATTGCAAGTGATAAAACTGTAAGTGAACTCCACCCGGTTTTTCCATAATACCGGTCGTAATAGGAATCCATTGGCACAAATCCTTTTAGCTCAAAAGCAAAATCACTTTCAAGTTTTTGACCAAACCCAAAAGACAAAACATGATCTCTCCATGAATTATACCCTTCTCTTACAGAAGGATAAACAGGATTATCAAGTATCCTCCTGAAAACATTGCAGAAATAAGCATTACAGGAATTTTGAATCGCCTCAGGCAAATTCAGTGGAGTGTCATGGTTATGACAACCTACATGAATCCTCCCCGAAGTATAACCTCCGTAACAGTAAAATTCCGTTTTTCTGAAAATCACTTTTTCCTGCAAGCCGATCAATCCGTTTATCACTTTAAAAGTTGAACCGGGAGGGTATGTTGCCATCAGCGGGCGGTTAAATAACGGTTCAAGTGTATCTGTTCTTAGTGTTTCAAAAACCTTTGAACGACCGCGACCCAACAATCTCGACGGATTATAGGTTGGTGATGAAACTAAAGCAAGAATTTCTCCTGTTGAGGGTTCAATAGCCACAATACTACCAATTTTATTCACCATAAGTTTTTCACCATATTCCTGAAGATCAGCATCAAGAGTTGAAATAATATTTGTTCCAACAATTGCAGGTCTGTCTTTTCTCCCGTCCTGGTATGAACCTTTTATCCTGTTATGAACATCAACCATATATACATTAACACCTTTTTCACCTCTTAATACCTCCTCATATGTTTTTTCAATACCACTTATACCAATATAATCGCCCATTTTATAAAAAGGGTTGCTTTTAATTGCACGTTCATCTACCTCCCCGACATATCCTAATGCATGCCCCGCAATATTTTTACTATATTTTCTAATGGGCCGGGGTTGTACAAAAAAACCAGGGAACCGGTATAATTTTTCCTGCAGCACTGCATAGGTTTCAGAAGAAATCTGCTTAAGAAAGGGAGATGAGGTATAATAAGAATACGCCTTTGCATTTTGCAACCTGTTGTGAACATCTTCATGAGTAATTTCAAGAATATCACAAAAAACTGATGTATCAAATTCTTCAAGAAGATTTGGGGAAACCATAAGATCATAAATAGCTTCATTATAAACTAAAAGTTCCCCTGTACGGTCGTAAATCAAACCACGGGCAGGATACTGCATAATATACCTCAGAACATTGCGATTGGCTGTTGACTGGTACGATTTATCCAGCACCTGGAGGCTAAACAGTTTACCGATAAAAATAATGACAACCAGGAACAGCAAAGCTCCAAAAACATATTTCCGGTTCTCATAAATATTTTTCATAATGCAGGTTATATACTATTTCTGTTTCCGGTATATAAAAAACTGGCTTAAAATTATCAGAAAAACTGAAAACAGGGTACTTAACATTACCCTTAGCATGGTATGGAAAAAAAATGTTATTCTGAATACTTCAACATAAAACAGAAATGTATGATGAAGAAACACCAGAACCAGGGAATATTTAAGAAACCAGGTAAACCCGAAATAATAAAGTCTCGGATAGGTACCCGATTCATATTCATCATGTGGCACAAGTACTTTTAAAACATAAGGTCGCAAAAATGCCATAAACACAGTAGCTGATGTATGCATTCCCAGGGTATTTGCAAAAAGGTCAATGGATATTCCGATGGCGAATCCCGAAATTAGCAAAAGCCAACGAGGTGTTTCAAATGGAAGCAGAAGAATGAAAAGGACATACATATAAGGATTAATATAACCGCTTACCTGAATATTATTCAACACTAAAACCTGGAAAAGTATCAGGATAAACATCCGGAAAATATTTCTTGATACAGGGTTAATCATTGCCCGACTCCTCCAGTTCTATTTGTTCTTTACGTTGCAAGCTGCCTATCACTTCAACATAAACCAGACTTTTAAAATCAACCGACAGATCAATCTCAATATCATAAAAATTCCCACCTTTTACTTCAGAATTACTCACTGTTCCTATAATAATTCCTTCAGGAAATATAGAAGAATAACCACTTGTAATTACCGTATCTCCTTCATTAACGTCAATATGATAGGGAATTTCGTCCAATTTAACCTTCCTGTAATCCTTACCATCCCAGTGCAATGACCCGAAATAATTATTTTTTTCAAGTTTAGCACTGACTCTGAAATCCAAATTAAGTAATGATATCACTGTAGAAAACTGCTTTGATACACTCACTACGATCCCGATCACTCCATCCGGGGAAACAACACCCATTTCCGGTCGAATTCCAACATTACTACCTTTATTCAGAGTTAAAAAATTATGCTGCTTATTTACTGTTTGATTAATCACCTTCGCCGATGTATAGAAATAATGCTGGTGATGTAGAGAGTCAAATTCACCAAAAAAGAATATTTCATCAGACCTGTAAGTTCGGTCAAGGATATTTTTCAATTTAGCATTCTCTTCAGCAAGTCTGTTATTGGTCTTTTTCAGGGAAAGATATGCAGTTGTATTATTAATTTTTTTATATATCCTACCTGTAATATTGTGTGTAATATTCAGGAATCGGGCTTTTTGAAAATTATTTTGATTAAGAAGCAAGGAAATAGAGATCACTTCAAGAATTACAAAAATAATTTGGAAATGATATAAAATGATTATTCTTAGTAAATTCCTCATTCGCCATCTTATTTAACTAATTCCATTTATCTCATAAGGAATGTTAATCTATCTGCATTCTTCAGAGCAATGCCCGTACCCCTGGCAACTGCATGCATTGGATTCTCAGCCAAATGGAAAGGAATACCTATTTTATCATATAATCGTTTGCCAAGTCCCCTTAAAAGAGCTCCACCACCGGCAACATAAATACCTTTACTCACTATATCAGCATATAGTTCAGGTGGAGTTTGTTCAAGAACACCCAAAATGGCTGTTTCAATCTTTGAAATGGATTTGTCAAGACAGTGTGATATTTCCTGATATGAGACCGGGATCTCAACCGGCATAGCTGTCATTAAATTAGGACCACGAACAACAAAATCAGCAGGTGGTTCCTCGATATCAGGAAGAGCCGATCCAACGTTTATTTTAATATTTTCAGCCATTCTTTCGCCAATCTTAATATTATGCTGATGCCGCATATATGCCTGAATATCATTTGTAAATCCATCACCGGCAATCCTTATTGATTTATTACATACTATTCCTCCTAAAGCAATTACAGCAATTTCTGTTGTACCCCCTCCTACATCAACCACCATACTTCCAAAAGGTTCTTCCACATCAATACCAATACCAATTGCTGCAGCCATAGGTTCGTATATCATATAAACATCCCTTCCACCGGCATGTTCTGAAGAATCCCTTACAGCTCGTACCTCCACTTCAGTACTTCCCGAGGGGATACATACAACCATCCTTAAAGATGGAGTAAAAAACCGTGGTTTTTGATTGATCATTTTTATCATCCCCCGGATCATCTGCTCAGCCGCGTTAAAATCAGCTATAACACCATCCCTTAAAGGGCGAACAGTTTTTATATTATCATGTGTTTTCCCATGCATCTGTTGTGCCCTCTTCCCTATAGCAATTAACCTGCCTGTACTTTTATCAATAGCTACAATAGAGGGCTCATCTACAACAATCTTATCGTTATGAATAATAATAGTATTAGCGGTCCCCAGATCAATAGCAATTTCCTGCGTTAAAAATGAAAATATCCCCATCAGTTGTAATATGTTAAAAGTTTAAAGTTATATGTTAAATGTTGTCACTAAGCTATTCGCATTTCCCTTTACATCAAGCTGTTACGAGTTGCGAGTTTCGTGTTACGGGTAAACGCATGTTTCTTTACACTCTCCTCTTCTCATTTTCTCTTCTTCTCATTTTCTCCTCTTCCCAATCTTCCATTATTCCACCATTCCATCTTTCCCCTCTACTCCCTCTATTCCCTCTACTCCCTCTACTCCCTTCTTAATGCTTAAAATGTCTGACCCCGGTAAAGACCATAGACATATTGTGCCGGTCACAAAAATCAATAGAATCCTTATCCCGGATTGATCCACCTGGTTGAATAACAGCAGTTATCCCTGCATCATTAGCAATTTCAACCGAATCAGCAAAAGGGAAAAAAGCATCTGATGCCATAACCGCATCATTAAGATCGAATTTAAAATTCCTTGCCTTCACAATCGCCTGTTTCAATGCATCAACTCTTGATGTTTGTCCAACACCGCTCGCAAATAATTGTTTCCCTTTAGCTAAAACTATACAATTTGATTTGGTATGTTTTACTATCTTATTAGCAAAAATAAGATCGATTATTTCCGAAGCAGATGGTCCCTTTTTTGTTACAGTTTCCATATCTGTTTCATCTTCCATCTTCATATCCCTGTCCTGGAATATAACACCATTAAGCAATGAACGGTACAAATAATCACCTGAGCCGTATGATTTTTGTACCAGAATAATTCTTTTCTTTTTCTGCTTCAAAATCTCAAGGGCATCGCTTTGGTATCCCGGTGCAATTATCACTTCAAAAAATATTTTATTTATCTCTTCTGCTGTTTCTTTATCAACCTTCACATTTGATATCAGGATACCCCCAAATGCAGATACCGGATCGCCTGCAAGTGCATCTTTCCATAATTGAAGAAGATCGTTCCCCGAAGCAATACCACAAGCATTATTATGTTTTAAGATAGCAAAAGCAGGTTCGGAATATTCTGACATCAGGTTTACTGCAGCATCAATATCCAGAAGATTATTGTAAGAAATTTCTTTTCCGTGAAGCTTATCGAACAGTTTGTTAAAATCGCCATAAAACACACCCTTTTGATGAGGATTCTCTCCATATCTAAGAGCATAACCGGTCTGCACACTTTCCTTAAAACTCATCACCTGGTTTTCAGTATTAAAATATTTAAAAATGGCAGTATCATAATGTGAGGAAATATCGAAAGCTTCAGATGCAAATTTCCGCCTCTCTTCAAGTGTGGTTTTTCCCTTATTATTTTGCAGAATTTGCTTCAACTCCTCGTACTGGTCCTTGTTAGAAATGACAACCACATCATTATAATTCTTTGCAGCTGCACGGATAAGAGAAATCCCTCCAATATCTATTTTCTCAATCACTGATTGTTCATCAGCTCCGGAAGCCACTGTTTCTTCAAAAGGGTAAAGATCAACAATAACCAGGTCTATTTCAGGGATTTGATATTCCTGCAATTCCTTCTTATCATCATCCGTATTACGCCGTGCAAGAATTCCACCAAATACTTTTGGATGTAAAGTTTTCACACGTCCGCCTAAAATTGATGAGTATCCGGTAAGATCTTCAACTGCAATAACTTCTGCACCAAGATTCTTAATAAAGTTTTGTGTTCCCCCTGTAGAATATATTTTTATTTCCAGGTCTTTAAGAATATAAATTATATTGTCCAGGTTTTCTTTATGGTAAACTGAAATTAAAGCTGAATTAATCCTTTTTAAATCACTCATTAACAACCGCCATTAAATTTTCGTGCAAAGTTATGAAACAAATAAAAATCTGCTGATAAAAAACTGTTTAAAAATAGTTAATTTTGCTGATGAAATAGAATTATTGTTGTATCAAATATTTTAACACAATATTTTTCTTAACATGTTACGGGTTTCGAGTTACGTGTTACGGGTTAAGGATTCACTCATTTAATCATTCACTCATTTATTCATTTATCTTTGTAAAACTCCGTTAAAAGCAAAACAGATGAAACGTCTCATACTTATTCGATTATTAAAAGAAAGTTTTCTATTTGCTTATCAGGCAGTTATTATTAACAAGCTAAGAACATTCCTGTCATTGCTTGGAATAACCATAGGAATTTTCGCGATCATCTCTGTTTTCACGATGATAGACTGGATGGAGCGGTCTATCAAGGAAAGCATATCATCAATGGGTGATAATGCAGTTTATGTTCAAAAATGGCCATGGTCATTTTCCCCGGACCTTGAGTGGTGGAACATTCTAAAATGGCCGGTACCAACCATTGAAGAATATGAAGAATTAAAACAAAAAGCAGTAACTGCCGAATCAATAGCTTTTCTCGTTCAAACCAGTGTTACAGTTGAACACAGGAACAATTCTGCTGAAGATATTCCTTTGCTTTCTGCTACACACGATCTTGATATTGTAAGAAATTTTAATATTGAAAAGGGCAGGTATTTTTCTATGTTTGAATCAAATAATGGAAGGAACAGTGCAATTATCGGGGCTGTTCTTGCTGAGAGGCTTTTCGAGAATAATAATCCTGTTGGAAAAGAAATAACTATCAGGGGAAGAAAACTAATGATTATTGGTGTTTTTAAGAAAGAGGGAATGGGAGGTTTTAGCGATGAAGGTTTTGACCGGGTTGTACTTGTCCCAATCAACTTTACCAGGAATATTGTAAATATCAGAAGCGATTATCTTAACCCCATGATTATTGTTAAAGCTAAACCGGATATTTCTCTTCCGCATTTGAAAGACGATCTTAGAATGATCCTGCGTGCCAGCCGAAAAATCAGACCACAGGATGAAGATAATTTTTCACTTAACCAGGCAAGTTTGTTACAACAAGCATTTCAATCGGTTTTTGCCGGAATAAATATCGGAGGATGGATTATTGGTGGATTTTCTATTCTTGTTGGCGGTTTTGGGATTGCTAACATAATGTTTGTTTCGGTTAAGGAACGTACCAATATGATTGGTATTCAAAAATCACTTGGTGCCAAGAACAATTTCATCTTACAGGAATTTCTTTATGAATCCATTCTGCTTTCCATTGCAGGTGGAATACTTGGTTTGTTTCTTGTTTTTTGCGGAACACTGATTGTCAATTGGAAAATGGATGTAACAATCACCCTGACCGCTGGAAATATTTTGACTGGAATTGTGATCTCCTCTGTTATAGGAATTATTTCGGGCTATGCACCGGCATATTCTGCCTCACGACTTGATCCGGTAGAAGCTATAGGAACCACATTTTAGTTAGAGCCTGTCTATAAAGTCAAAAAGTTTAAGTAAATATCATAAATCACAAAAAACAAGCACCCCCGTACGGTCATGCTTCCCTACGGGGCAGCTTGTTTTTTGGTGCTTTATTTCGAGAATACTTGACTTTATGGACAGACTCTAATTAATATGTGTCTGGATTTATTTATTAAAACAACCCGTACATCATTCTTCCTATCATCAAATACAGAAACAGTCCGATAATATCATTCAGGGTAGTAATAAAAGGACCTGTGGCGAGTGCCGGATCAATTTTCACCCTGTGGAGCACCAGAGGTATCAGTGTGCCAAGTACAGCTGCGAACAGAATAACAGCCATCAGTGCTAGACTCACTGTTAAGGTTAGTGCATATGAATCGGTAAAGAAATAATTGTAAACGAAAATCAACGACCCTAAAACAGCCCCATTTATTATGGCAACTAAAAACTCTTTGAATATTTTCGCCCAGGTACTGCCCAGATCAAGCGACCTGCCGGCTAAACCCTGAACCACTATAGCCGACGACTGGATACCTACATTTCCTCCCATAGCTGCAATAAGAGGAATAAAGAATACCATCTGTGGGTTTATTTTCAGGACCCCTTCATAATGTGATATCACCAGTGCACCTAAAATACCTCCTAACAGGCCAATTAGTAACCACGGCAAACGAGCTCTGGTTATAACAAAAACCTTATCTGAATGTTCAATATCCTCAGAGATACCGGAAGCCATCTGGTAATCCTTTTCAGCCTCATCCCTGATAAAATCAACAACATCGTCAATGGTGATACGTCCTATAAGACGGTCAATTGAATCGACCACCGGTAATGCAACCAGATCATACTTGTCCATAATATTAGCTACTTCCTCTCCTGAAGTGCCAGTCTTTACATATATAACATCTTCATTAGCAATGTCTTTGATTTTTGTGATGTTTTTTGCCAAAAGCATCTTCTTCAACGAAACGGTACCTTTTAACTTATTGTTATCATCTACTACGTAAACATAATATACCTCATCAACATTCTCAGCCTGTTTACTCATCTCTTTCAGGCATTTCATAATAGTCCAGTTCTCATTTACTTTGATCAGCTCTTTTCCCATCAATCCACCGGCTGAATCTTCATCATATGAAAGCAGATCAACAATATCCCCGGCTCTCTCAACATCACCTATATGCAGAAGGACATCTTCTTTTTTCTCTTCAGACAATTCACCGATTATATCAGCAGCGTCATCAGTATCCATATTATCAATAAACTGCCTGGCAATAACTTCACCCGGAATTACTTTCAGGAACCGTTCCCTGTCATCCTCTTCAAGTTCAGCAAGGACATCAGAAGCAGTCTCCCCCTCAAGCAACAAGTATAGAAACCTTGCCTCTTCAATATTCAACTCGTTATACAGTTCTGCTATATCTGCAGCATGAAGATCCTGAATAAGCTCTTTTGCTTTACTCTCATTTTCCGTCCCGATAACTTCCCTGAGCTCATCCAGGTATTCCCTTGTTAATTCAAACTTACTTGCCATCTTAAAGTTTTTTATCTATTCATAAATTATTTGCAATGAAATTGGTAAGATTGATAAACTCTTCTACCCCTAATTCTTCAGGCCTTTTGCTCATCAATGCCTCATCTGTCGGCTGATTAAATAAACCATTTTTTAAGGAATTACGCAAAGTTTTTCGCCTTTGATTAAAACCGGTTTTAACTACACGAATAAACAAGTGTTCATCACATGGTAAATTTTCCCTCTTATTCCGTGTTAATCTCAGAACAGCTGACTTAACTTTGGGAGGAGGGAAAAAAACGTTTTCATTCACTGTAAACAGAATTTCGATATCGTAATATGCCTGTAACAGAACACTTAAAATTCCATATTTTTTTGTTCCCGGTCCTGACCTGATCCGTTCAGCTACTTCCTTTTGTACCATACAAACTACCTCCTCTATCTGATCCTTGCACTCAAGCACCTTAAAAAATATCTGACTTGAAATATTGTACGGAAAATTTCCAATTAAAGAAATTTTTCCGGTAAACATATTGCCTAAATTAAGTTTAAGGATGTCCTTCTCTAAGATCCGTTCATTCATTTCGGGGAATTTTCCCCTGAGGATCTGTACTGCTTCATTGTCTATTTCAACAAGCCATGTTTTGTTTTTATATCTTCCGGGTAAAAATTGAGTTAATGTACCCGTACCTGCGCCTACCTCAACCAGAGATTGTACATCCTGCACCTGCAACGAATTGGCTATCTTTCGTGCAATATTGTTATCTGTCAGAAAATGCTGACCCAGTCTTTTTTTTGGTTTGATATAGCTCATTATACCCTTTAAATTGAAATAGTTCCAAATTTCGTAAATCCATTTGCCATTTCAAAGTAATAATTATTATCAATATCTTATTCCTTCATTCTGTTAATAACTCTTCCTTGTCTTGCCGGAGTGTTTGCATTATATTTGCCTGACAGGTTTTTAATACACTTTTAATACCCTATACTTTCCAATGCCCTATAACCTCGATGAAACTATTCCGGGAAAAGGAACCCAACCGGTAAAACAAAAAGTAAAACTTATCCTCGAAGACAATACTGCCTTTGAAGGAAAATCATTTGGTGCGGAAAAGGCTACATCGGGCGAGGTGGTATTCAACACTGCTATGACAGGTTACCCTGAAAGTCTGACCGATCCATCCTATAAAGGTCAGATCCTCGTCCTTACCTACCCTTTAATTGGAAACTATGGCGCCCCTCGCACCGAAATGGAGGATAACCTTAATAAATTTCATGAATCAGGCAATATACACATCTCAGGATTGGTAGTTTCAGATTACTCCTTCGAATACAGTCACTGGAACGCGGAGGACAGTCTTGGTAACTGGCTTAAAAAAAATAATATTCCCGGAATATATGGAGTTGACACCAGGGCACTCACTAAAAAGCTAAGAGAGAAAGGAACAATGCTGGGAAAAATTATTGTGGATGGTGATATCCCTTTTTATGATCCCAACACTAAAAACCTTGTCGAAGAAGTATCCGTTAAGGAAAAACAAATATACGGCACAGGGAAATTTAAAATATTACTAATTGATTGTGGTGTGAAATATAATATTATCAGATCACTGCTTGAACGAAACACCACTGTTATAAGGGTGCCGTGGGATTATGATATCACCTGTGAGGAATATGACGGGCTTTTTATTACGAATGGTCCCGGAGATCCTAAACAATGCCTGGCTACTATCGGAAATATTAAAAAAGCATTCGATACAGGGAAACCAATATTTGGTATATGTCTTGGTAATCAACTGATGGCATTAGCATCAGGTGCTGATACCTACAAGCTTAAATATGGTCACCGCAGTCATAACCAACCGGTTATCAGAACAGGATCAAACAAAGCATATATCACTTCCCAGAATCATGGTTTCGCAGTTGATAACAAAACTCTGAACAATCAATGGGAGCCTCTTTTTTTAAATATAAACGATGAAACCAATGAAGGAATGATCCATAAATCAAAACCTTTTTTCTCAACACAATTCCACCCGGAGGCATCAGGAGGACCAACCGATACTGCGTTCCTGTTTGATAAGTTTATTGAAATGATAAGTAAGAATAAAAAAGTGGACATTGTATGATTGAAACAGAAAAAATAAGCAAGGTGCTGCTTTTAGGTTCCGGTGCTTTGAAAATTGGTGAAGCAGGCGAATTTGACTATTCCGGGTCACAGGCATTGAAAGCTCTTCGCGAAGAAAATATTGAAACTATCCTTATCAA
>JAUXED010000009.1 GCA_030618105.1 Bacteroidota bacterium
TTGGATCAACCACATAAGAATCTGTTGTAAAAGCAATCTCTTCGTCTGCTCCGGGAAGACATGCAGAATCAGTCTGTTCGGATAATATTTTATTGGAAAAATATTTAACAAAAATATCCATGATAAGATCATGGGAAAGTTTTCCACCACTACCATGCCCAAGTAATATGGCTTTTTCCATTTTTCTACACTTTGTTATATCTGTAATATGCATGGCATGCGCCTTCGTTGGAAACCATACATGCTCCAACCGGGTTTGCTGGCGAACAAGGCTCACCAAACAATTTACAATCAGGAGGTTTTTTAATGCCTTTCAGTATTTCACCGCATATACAACCTCCGGGTTCAATAGTTTCTTCAACTTCAACATTCAGCATTTTTTCCGCATCAAACCGTTCATATTTTTTTTTCAGAGCAAACCCGCTATTTATTAAAACACCCAGTCCTCTCCACCAATCATCATGAAGCTCAAAAACCTCATTCATAATTCCCTGAGCTTTTACATTACCTTCGGGTGTAACAACCCTTTTATACTGTATTTCCACTTTTGGCGAGTTGTTTTCATATTGTTTGACAAGCATATAAATAGATTGCAAAATATCAACCGGTTCAAAGCCGCTTATAACACAACCAAGACCAAATTTATCTGGGATAACTTTGTATATACCTGCGCCTGTTATGGTACTGACATGACCGGGTGCTATGTAACCGTTCAGGTTCACTCCTTCATCAACCAGAGCTTCCATAGCCGGAGGCATAATTTTATGCGAACTGTACAGGAAAAAATTTTCCAGGTTTTCAGCATTTGCTTTTAATATGGCTGCTGCACTTGTTGGGGCGGTTGTTTCGAACCCAATGCCAAGAAAAATTACTTTCTTATCAGGGTTTTTTCTGGCAATATTCAGGGCATCCAGTGTAGAATATACCATCCGGATATCTCTTCCATTCGCTTTCTCTCTATCAAGAGATGAGGTAGATCCCGGAACCCTTATCAGGTCACCAAATGAAGTGATTATGACATTATCAAGACGGCTATAAGCCACAGCTTTGTCAATAAACAAATTACTTGTAACACAAACCGGGCAACCCGGTCCGGAAAGCAGTTCGATATTATCAGGGAGTAGTGACGGAATTCCAAATTTCCGGATTGCCATGGTATGGCCACCACATACCTCCATAAACCTGACATGTTTTTTAGATATGGAACTGATATAATCTACAAGCCGGGATACAATTTCTTTATTCCGGAATTCTGTTATGTATTTCATATTTTCTTGCTCTGCTCTTCCCTGTCCATTTCCTTATTTATCTCTTCCAATTCCTCAAATAATGCAAGGGTTTCAGCTGCATCAGCGGCGCTGATCTTCTGTAATGCAAATCCGGTATGAAGCAGAACATAATCGCCAATCTCAACATCATCAAGCATTTGCAAACTGGCATTTACAATTGTTTCACCAACAGCAACCCTTGCCATTTCTCCATTAATTTCAACAATTTTTGCCGGCACACTTAAACACATCTTAATTCCCTCCTTTTTGATGCAATTACCAGTTGTCCTAAAGCTATTCCACCATCATTTGCCGGGATTGCCCCCGGAGTATACACATGGTAATTCTCTTTTGTTAATTTATTTTCAATGTTCTCAAGTAAATATCTGTTTTGAAATGTTCCTCCTGAGAGAACCACTTTACTGATACCTGATTTTTTCCTTATTTTATTTGCTGCGGCAAAAATAATAGAAATAACTGTATTATGGAATTTTGCCGATATTTCCCCGACGGGTATCCCATTAATAATATCATTCACTATCTCTTTTATCATTACCTCAACTTCAATTGTCTTCCCCATTTCGAAAGAATAGGAATCGGTACAATTATTATCAATAAGTGATTCAAGACGCATCGGTGCTTCAGCATGGAAACCTGAACAAGTGCAAACATCCAGAATAGCAGCTACCGTATCAAATAGCCGCCCTGAACTGGAAGTTAAAGGACAATTTATATTTTTATTGATCATCCGGATTATATCCTCTGCATTCTTTTGAACCAGGTTTCTAACAAAAGGAATATTCAATTTAAAAAGATCTGATCCGTATATTCTATTTAAATACGCTACCCCCATCCTCCATGGTTCAAGAGTTGCTTTATCACCACCAGGCATTGGAATATATGAGAAATGAGTAACTCTCTCATAATCTTCCAGGTCACAAATAAAAAATTCGCCACCCCAAATATTGTTATCATCACCAAGACCAATTCCATCGAACCCAACTCCTATCACTTTTTCATCAAGGTTATGCTCTGCCATACAGGCAGCAATATGTGCATGGTGATGCTGTACTTTTACTACAGGCAAGCCAGAGTCAATAGCATATTTTGTTGAAAGATACTCGGGGTGAAGGTCACAAACTATCAAAGCCGGATCGACACGAAACAGCTTTTTCTGTTTTTCGATCGATTCACAATAAAATTCATAGGTTTCCCAATTCTTTAGGTCTCCTATATACTGGCTCAGAATTGCCTGGTTTCCCTTGCCAAGGCAAAAAGTATTTACCAATTCTGCACCACACGCCATAATTCCGTTCACATTCAGTGTCAAATCAACAGGTTCGGGCACATAACCTCTTGACCTTCTTATTGCACGAGGAATGTTATTAACCACCAGTTGAACTGAATCATCAACCCTGTTGAATATTTCACGGTTATAGGTCACCAGGGCATCACTTACCGGGAGAAGTTTTTTTAAAGCTTCCCTGTCTGAGATAATAATTGGTTCATCCAGGATATTTCCGCTGGTCAGAACAATAACAGGTGTATTAAGCTTACTAAAAAGAAGGTAGTGAAACGGCATATATGGCAACATCGCCCCCACGGTATCAAATCCCATACTTACACTAAAGGCAAGATTCTTTTTGCTTTTCATAAGAACTATCGGTCGCCTCCACGACTGCAATAATTCCTGTTCTTCTGCATTTACCATAGCATATTCCCCGAGTGTCTCTATCCCGTTAAACATAACTGCAAACGGCTTCCCCTCCCTCAATTTGGATTGCCTGAGTTGTTTCACTGCTTTTTCGTTTAAAGCATTACAAGCCATAAAATAGCCACCTATTCCCTTAACAGTAACAACCCCACCGTTGTTTATCACTATTGATGTTTTATTAAGAACTTCCTCAAAACTATCTGTTTTTCCATCTTTTGAGATCAGTTCATACCGTGGTCCGCAGTTCAGACATGCTACAGGCTGGGCATGGAACCGGCGATCCATAACATCCGCATATTCGACAGCACATACATCGCACATTTGAAAAACGTTCATGGTAGTTTTATCCCGGTCGTATGGCAGATCTTTAATTATGGAGAACCTGGGACCACAATTGGTACAATTGATAAAAGGATAGTCAATCCGGTGTGGTTGATTTTTCATATCCCCGAGGCAGGCAGAACAAACTGCTATATCAGGACTTACATCGGTAATTTCATCTGAATCAGATTTACTTTTAACAATGGTGAATTTTTTAAAATCTTTAGAACTGATCTGTTTAACATTAACCGATTTGATTGTTGATGCGAGTGGTTTTTTCTCTTCCAGGGAAATTATAAAATGGTCAATATCAGATCTGTTACCTGTGGCAAAAATCTTAACTCCATCATTCCGGTTTTCAACACTGCCCTTTATATTATGATAATTGGCAATCCTGTAAACAAACGGTCTGAATCCTACTCCCTGCACCAGTCCCTTTACTGATATTTCATAAGTTCCATTGTCCATTAGTATGGTAATTAAAAATGCGAAGCTAAATGAATGTATCGTATTTTCAAAAAATAGAAACCGTTCTACAGTAAAATAATCTTTATGCGTACTAATATATATATAATAGAAATCAATAAAAAACTCTTAAATTTATTAATTAATATTAATGATTAATATCACTATATCACAGAATTAACATTTATCATTTGCATATAAATATAATGGTGTTATTTTTAGCTGTTAATTATTTCACAATAAGGATAACAATTATTTCAAGCTATTAAAATTATGGAAAACAATACGGTACATTCTGCAATAAGGAAATACAATCAGGATAAGACGAGGTTGATGGATATCCTTATTGAGATACAAGACAACGAGAATCATATTTCTGATGATGCTGTCAGGATAATTTCAGAAAAACTGGGATTATCTATAGTTGATGTAGAGCAGACCATTTCTTTCTATCACTTCCTGTCAAAAGAGTCTTTGGGGAAGTACACAATATATTTGAACAATAGTGTAATTTCAAATATGAAGGGCAGACAAATAGTTGCTGAAACTTTTGAGAATGAAGCTGGTTGTAAATTTGGTGAAGTAACCGAAGATGGAATTATTGGCTTATTTGACACTGCCTGTATTGGAATGAGTGACCAGGAACCTGCAGCTTTGATTAACGGCAGTGTTTTTATACACCTCACTTCTTTCAGGGTAAAGAAAATTGTACGTGATATGCGAGCTGGTAAAGATGTGAAAAAAATGCACACTTCATATTTAGGTGACGGGCAAAACAAATCTGAATATCTCAATTCTGTTGTCCGGAATAATATTATGAGGATGGGACCTGTATTAAGTGATGATTATAATCCCGGAACAATTATAATGAAAAACCTGGCACAATTAACTCCTGAGCAGGTAATTGAGGAGATTAAAACATCAAATATCAGAGGGCGTGGAGGGGCTGGTTTTCCTACAGGTTTGAAATGGGAATTTTGCCGGAAAGCCAAAGGAGATAAAAAATATGTTCTCTGTAATGCAGATGAGGGAGAACCGGGGACTTTCAAAGACAGGGTAATACTAACCGAAAGACCAAAACTTTTATTTGAAGGAATGGTCATTGCCGGATATTCCATCGGAGCAACAGAAGGCATTCTTTATCTCAGGTATGAATACAAATATCTTAAGCATTATCTTGAAAATATTCTTGAAGAAGCACGGGAGAAAAATCTGCTGGGCAAGGATATCGGAGGTATTAAAGGATTCAATTTTGATATCAGAATACAGCTTGGAGCAGGAGCATATATTTGTGGAGAGGAATCAGCTCTTATCGAGTCAGCTGAAGGTAAACGTGGAGAACCACGTGACCGGCCTCCATTTCCGGTTGAAAAAGGATATAATGATTGCCCCACCGTTGTAAATAATGTTGAAACTCTTTGTTCTGTAGTTAAAATCATGCTTAATGGGGGTGAGTGGTACAGTTCACTGGGCACCCGGGAATCTACCGGAACTAAAATTCTCAGTATTTCAGGTGATTGCAGATATCCCGGAATTTATGAAGTTGAATGGGGACTGTCAATTAATGAAATGCTCGATATGGTTGGTGCAACAGACATTCAGGCAGTTCAGGTTGGCGGACCTTCAGGTTCTCTCATAGGACCTGAAGAATTCGACAGAATACTTTGCTATAGCGATTTAGCTACCGGAGGATCATTAATGATTTTTAATAACAAAAGGTATCTGTTAAAAGATGTAGTTCTTAATTTTACGGAATTTTTTATTGAAGAATCATGCGGTTCCTGCGTTCCATGCAGATCAATGACACCCCTGTTAAAACAAAAGCTTGAAAAGATACTGAATGGTAATGGTGTAGCAAACGACTTAGAGGATCTGCCAAAGTGGGGCGAATTAATGAAAATAAATCGTTGCGGACTAGGACACACCGCAGCCAATCCAATACTTACAAGTCTGAAAAACTTCAGACACCTTTACGAAGAAAAACTGGAAAGAGGAAAAGAATATGAAACAGGATTTAATCTGGAACAAGCTGTAAGTGAGTCGTGTGAAGCAACAAAAAGAGTTCCGGATTTTTAATAAATAAACAACCTAAAATAATGGCTGATATAATAAATTTTACCATTGACGGAAAAGAATGCGTAGCTGAAAAAGGCACTTTAATTTTACAAGCTGCTCAGGAAAATGACATATACATTCCGACTTTATGTAATTACGAAGGTGTAAAACCCCAGGGATCGTGCCGGATTTGTACAATCAAGACCAATGGACAATTTGTTACCGCATGTACAACACCGGTGGCAGATGGAATGGAAATTGAAAATAATACAGAGGAAATAAACGATCTGAGAAAATCGATAATTGAATTGCTTTTCGTTGAAGGAAATCATTTCTGTCCTGCTTGTGAGATGAGTGGTGACTGCGAACTTCAGGCACTTGCCTACAGGTTTCAAATGATGGTTCCCAGGTTCACTTTTCAATTTCCTAAAAGAGAAATTGATGCCCGTAATCCTAAAATATTAATGGATAGTAACAGGTGTATACGTTGTAAACGTTGCATACGGGCTATCAAAGATGAAAAAGAAAGAAGCATCTTTGCTTTTCACGGAAGAGGTCGGAATATAGAAGTACATATTGATCCTGATTTGGGAAGCAAACTTACCGATGAACTTGCAGAAAGATCTGTAACTATTTGCCCCGTAGGAGCAATACTTCCCCGTGAAAAAGGTTTCAGAACCCCAATAGGACAAAGGAAATTCGATCATGAACCCATCGGAAGCGAATATAAATATTAGGAAACTCAATTTTAAAGAAAATTTGTTATGAGTAAACCAGTAATAGCAACTGCAACATTAGCCGGATGTTTCGGATGTCATATGTCAATACTTGATATTGACGAAAAGATACTGGATTTGATTGAGCTTGTAGAGTTCAATAAATCCCCCATTGACGATATCAAGAATTTTACCAAAAAATGTGATATCGGACTGATCGAGGGAGGATGTTGCAACAGTGAGAACGTACATGTCCTGAAAGATTTCAGAAAAAATTGTAATACCCTTATATCGCTTGGTGAATGTGCCATCATGGGCGGGTTACCTGCCTGCAGGAATCCTATTCCTATTAAAGAATGTCTTGAAGAGGCATACCTGAACGGACCAAGTGTTAAAGGACACAATGAATCCGGGATCATACCAAATGATGATGAAATACCAATGATGCTTGATAAAGTCTATCCATGTCATGAAATTGTAAAGATTGACTATTTCCTTCCCGGCTGTCCTCCATCTGCTGAATTGATCTGGAATGCATTAACAGCGCTGATCACAGGAAATGAAATGGAACTGCCTTACGAGGTCATAAAATTCGATTAATTATAGAGAAAAAAGCTATGTCAAAAAAGATAACTATTGAACCTTTAACCCGTGTGGAAGGACATGGAAAGGTTACTGTACATCTGGACGATAATAACAATGTTACTCAAACCCGGTTACATATTGTTGAATTCCGTGGTTTTGAACGGTTTATCCAGGGCCGTCCGTACTGGGAAGCACCGGTGCTCGTTCAAAGATTATGTGGTATTTGTCCCGTAAGCCATCATCTGGCTGCTGCAAAAGCAATGGACGTAATAGTTGGTGCCGGCACAGGAGATGGTCTGACCCCGGTTGCTGAAAAAATGCGCCGCCTCATGCATTACGGACAGGTATTCCAATCGCATGTCCTTCATTTTTTCCATCTTGTATCACCCGACCTTCTGTTTGGTATTAATGCCAATCCAACTATCCGGAATATTATTGGCGTTGCTATGGAACACAAAGACCTGGCTGTACAGGGAGTGATGATGAGAAAATTTGGACAGGAGATAATAAAAGCAACCGCAGGGAAAAAAATTCACGGAACAGGAGCTATCCCGGGAGGTATTAACAAAAACCTCTCAATCGAAGAAAGAGATCATTTTCTTAAAGGAAAAGACCCCTTAAATGTGGATAAAATGATCGAGTGGTCACTGGGTGCAATTGAATTCTTTAAAAACTACCAGTCAAAAAACAGTGAACTAATCGATAACATGGCTGCATTTCCGTCTAACCATCTGAGCCTTGTCAGGAAAGACGGAGCTATGGATCTTTATCATGGCGTGATAAGAGCAGTTGATGCAAACGGAAAAAAGATACTTCATGATGTTGATCCCCAGGATTATCTCGACTATATCGGTGAAGAGGTGAAATCATGGACCTATATGAAATTCCCGTTCCTGACAGAATATGGCAAAGACAAAGGTTGGTACAGAGTAGGCCCACTGGCAAGATTAAATACCGTTGACTTTATACCTTCCCCTCTTGCCCAGAAGGAATTTGAAATTTATAAAGCTTATACCAAAGGTAAGCCTAATAACATGTCGATGCACACACACTGGGCACGTCTTATTGAAGTACTGCATTCTGCAGAAATGATGAAGAAACTGCTTAACGATCCCGACCTCCAAAATGATAACCTGGAAACAAAAGGTAATAAAGTTTATGAAGGAATTGGATTGCTTGAAGCGCCAAGGGGAACATTGTTTCATCATTACAGGATTAACGACCAGGACCTGATTGAAATGGCAAACCTTATTGTTTCAACCACAAACAATAATACTCCTATGAATAAAGCTGTTGAGATGGTTGCAAAAGAGCAGATGAACGGTCATACAATTATAACTGAACCCATGATGAATGCTGTTGAAGTTGCCATACGTGCTTACGATCCTTGTCTGAGTTGTGCCACACATGCCCTCGGAAAAATGCCTCTTGAAATATCGCTGTATAATAGAAATAATCAACTTATTGACCGCAAAAGAAAATAATCAGAAGAATTCAAAACCGGGAATACTGATCTATGGATACGGTAACCCGGGAAGAGAAGATGATGGCCTCGGCAATGCATTTGTCGAGGCTATTCGTTCCTGGATAGAAAAAAATAAGCTTACCAATATTGAACTTGATTCCAATTACCAGCTTAATATTGAAGATGCCGATATGATGGCAAAAAAGGATATTGTGTTGTTTGTTGATGCTACCGTGGAACCAATTGATAATTTCTGTATTACTACCGTAAACCCATCAGATTCCCGGGTTGAATTCACTATGCATGCAGTATCGCCAGCTTTTGTTCTCGACCTGTGCCAGAAAATATTCGGGAAAAATCCACAAACCTACCTGTTACATATTAAGGGTTACCAGTGGGATTTTAAAGAAGAATTATCGTTAAATGGCAAGAAAAACCTGAATAAAGCACTTGAATTTATCAAACCATTACTTTCAAATCCTGATTTATTCCATTTACAGACCTAAAAACTGTATCCCAACACCACTCAGAAGGATCATTGCTCCTGCAACAAGATGGGTATAGCGCTCAGCTTTGCCAAGCGGAATAAGATTAATGCCACGGAGAGTGATAAATACAACAGCCAGCATAGTAAGTATTGTGGTTACAGCGAAAACCGATGTAACAAGTATTAGTCCTGATATATTTATTTCGGCTGCAGGGTACATTAGAATAGGGATCAACGGTTCACACGGACCTAAAACAAAGATAATAAACAGTATCCAGGGAGTCATTTTTGGAATTTTCTTACTTCCGTGAATATGGGTATGTCCGGCAACATGTTCATGAAAATGCTCATGTGACTTGCCATCTTCATGCAGGTGAATATGACTGTGAGGTTTGTTGAGCACAGCCTGCCTGACACCCCAGATAAAATAAGCCAGTCCGAAAGCAATGAACAACCAACCCACAAGTCCGCCCCTGCCCGCTTCCATATTTTCCAGTTTATATATCCCCAGACCGAAGGCAACACCAATTAAACCTAACACTATCGAACTTCCCACATGGCCAAGTCCGCAAGCCAGGGTGATTATGCCGGTTTTTCTATAACTCCATTTTCTCGATCTGGCTAAAACAATAAAAGGCAGATAATGGTCGGGACCAAAAAGAGTATGGATAAAACCAATAGATGCCGCTGTTAATGTCAGGATAATTATTTCACTGTTCATAGTAATGGTTGTTTTATTAGATTAGTTAAACTCAAGTTACCAGTTATGATCCAGATGCACATGCTGAACTGGCACGAAGATAATATAATTCTGAAATATAAAATGTGAATTTATTCCGGAAAAATGATTACATTTATATCTGTTCTTTCAGCTTCATACTAATAGATTCGCATGGATTAACAAAAGTCAATAACACTCGATTATGAATAAAGAAATAAAAGATCATATTAAACGCGTGTTACGAAAAAACCTCAGTAGCCAGAAAGAAGTGAGTAAGATTATCATCTTTGGTTCTTTTGTAAATTCTATGGAACCACGGGATATTGATATAGCTGTATTTCTGAATAGTAATGAACCTTATTTAAGCTTAGCAATGAAGTACCGTAAACTGACTCGTGAAATATCAAAAATTCTACCCTTAGATATTATTCCAATAAGGCCGGAAGCGCCGAAAACTTCATTTTTCGATGAAATAGAAAAAGGAGAAATGATCTATGAAAAATGAAACTGAAACCTGGCTAGCATACTCACGGGAGAACTTAGCTTCTGCTAAAGTGCTTTTAGAGAGTGATTTATTCAATCCCTGCTTATTTAATGTTCAACAGTGTTTAGAAAAAGCTCTGAAATCAATCCTCGTAGAGAAAGCGTTTGGATTAAAAAGAACTCATTCGATAATGGAATTAAAAAATACTTTAAACAATTACGATATCAAAATAAATATTAGCGATGAAGAATGTGATCTACTGGATTCATTATATCTGCCCTCAAAATACCCGATCAGTAGTGTATTACCAGATTATGAGCCAAATCATGAATTGTGCTCGAAAAGTATCTCTATCGCAAAGAGAGTATTGGAACAAATCGAGGAAATAGTATTTTAAGTCTGTTAAAACTCAAACCAGTCACCGGTTTTATTCACTTTTATCTTTTTAATTTCTAATTTCTAATTTCTAATTTTTACTTGACATCCGATATTCTACTCCACCAGTGTCATCTCATCAAGCAGGTATCCTGCCCCGGCAAATTTGTCAATAATAAACAGGGCATACCGGATATCAAGCGAGATGTTGCGACATTGTCCGGCATTAAACATTAAATCACTCATAACACCCTCCCATGCACGATCGAAATTTAAACCGATAAGGTTACCTTCGGCATCAATCACCGGGCTGCCTGAATTCCCACCGGTGGTATGATTTGTAGCCAGGAAACATATTGGTATCTTCCCATCCTGTGAATACCTTCCGTAATCCTTTTTTAGATATAATTCTTTAAGCTTATCCGGCACATCATAATCATATATCTCCGGGTTATCTTTTTCAATAACTCCTTCCAAAGTAGTATAATGTTTATAGAACACTGCATCACGAGGATCATAACCCAAAACTTCTCCATAAGATACCCTTAATGAAAAATTAGCATCGGGATAGAATAACTTATCGGGTTCAAACTCCATTTGAGCTTTCATATAGACACGATGCAGGCTCTCCAGATCCTGATTTAGTTTCCCATACTCAGAGTGAATTTTGCCGTATGTCTCTCCGGCACTTTGAACCAGCATGTAAATCGGATCCTTTTTTATCTTTTTCACACCTGATGTTTTAAACGAATTGAGAAAGCTTAATAGTGTTTCCTCATCCATAAACAATGATTTTTTGCGAACCTTCTTAATCCATGTTTGATAATTTCTATTATACTTTTCCATTATCTTTCTAAATTCTTCAGGATAATATTCCTCAGGAACATTTTCATCAAACATTGAAAGCATAGCTACAGCCAGTGCATCGCCTGTTGCCGGATCATAGTCTTTGAAGAAACTTGCAGCACGTTTGCGCAGTGATTCAAGAACCTCGTCGATCTCTTCCGGCGAAGCATCATTTCCAACCATAGAAACCAGTTTAGTAAACCCTGATGCAAGTGATATATTTTCCACCCCGTTATAGAAAAAAACTTCCCTAAGATAACTCTGTCCCAGTCTTACCGGGGCTATTTCGTCATATACTTCTTCGTAACGTTCCAGAAGTTTCCCATATTTCCGGTTCCTCTCCGAACTTGCACCGGTCCATTCCATGAATCGTTTTTCATATTCCTGTTTCTTTATTACAGCATCAAGTTTATCCAATCCTCGTATCTCGCCTTTCCAGCGCTTCCAGGAATTGCTAACCCCGGCTGCTTTCGCAGAGTACTGTATCCTGAGTTCAGTGCTCTTTTCCATGGCATTCTGCATTATTTCAAGCTTCTTTGTCCGTACATCAATCAATTCCGGATATATATCACGGGTTAGCATTTGCAGATGAAATGAAGGAACATATTCATAGGTGCTTCCGGGATATCCTAATACCATGGTAAAATCACCGGGTTTTGTTCCTTTAAGGGAAATTGGGAAAAACTTTTTGGGCTTAAAAGGCACATTATCCGGTGAGTATTCAGCCGGTTCATTATCTTTCCCTGCATAGATACGGAACAGTGAAAAATCGCCGGTATGCCGGGGCCACATCCAGTTGTCGGTATCACCGCCGAATTTGCCAATTGCCGATGGCGGGGCGCCAACCAGTCTGATATCTTTATAGGTTTCATTCACAAACAGGAAATACTGATTGCCATAGTAAAAAGGTTTCACCTGTGCAGTGAAATGAGTTTCTTCAATTGCTTCCTTTTTGATTCCATCAATATTTTCCTGTTTAATATCAGACATTTCCTCCTCACTCATTCCATCTTCAATTCCTTTCAGAACCTCTCCGGTTACATCCTTCATCCACTTAAGGAAAGTCACAGTCAGCCCGGGGTTTATCAATTCTTCTTCCTGCGACATAGCCCAGAATCCATTGGTCAGATAGTCATGATCAACGGTTGAATGAGATTGTATTGGCCTGTATCCACAGTGATGGTTTGTAATTATCAATCCCTGGTCCGAGATCAGATCAGCAGTACAACCGCCTCCGAAAATCATTACAGCATCTTTCATGCTGGCCTGGTTGACACTATAAATATCTTCCGCAGAAAGTTTAAAACCCTTCTCCTGCATGATTTCAATATTGAATTTTTTAATAAGAATGGGGATCCACATTCCTTCATCAGCCCTGAGAAGTGAGGATGAAAGGATTATGAACAGAACGATTAGCCTGACAAATTTTCTTATCATGTTTTTATTGATTAAATGAATTAAAACTTTTTCAACTCAGTATAAACTTTTTGGACCGGCAATCCCATTACGTTAAAATAGGAGCCTTCTATTTTTTCGACCCCGATATATCCTATCCATTCCTGTATGCCGTAAGCACCGGCTTTATCGAAAGGCTTGAATTTCCTGAGATAATACTCAATTTCGTCATCTGATAATTTTGTAAAATAAACGTCGGTTGTGGCGATAAACGTGGTTTCTTTTTCTGCTGACCTCAGGCAAACTCCTGTGATTACTGTATGCTTATTGTCAGAAAGACTATAAAGCATCCGATATGCTTCATCATAGCTATCCGGTTTGTTCATAACCCTGTTATTGCACCATACAATTGTATCTGCGGTTATCAGGATACAGTTTTCATCTAACAGTTCATTATAATTATCAGCTTTTTTCTTAGCGAGGAAAACCGGTATCTCCTCTATTGGCAATTCTTCAGGATAAAACTCATCATCCTGAAAATTATCAACCGGTTCAAATTCAATTCCCAACTCTTTAAGCAGATAATGCCTTCTTGGGGATTTTGAAGCAAGTAAAATTCTTTTTCCTTTCAAATTTTCAAGAACCATAAAGAAATTCAGAATTTTGTTTGAATGATATAACTTGCAAGAACTGAATATAAAATACCGGATAGCATAATCCCTTTAGTAAGGAGACTACACAAATAGTAATCTTTTTTTGCTTGTGACATCGTTAACCTGAAAATCAGATAGAGTGTGGGAAGAACCAGTGCTATACTTAAATATATCAGGGTACTGATATCAGGGATGAACATAAAATACACCCACAGCAATCCTGAAAGGAAAATTGCAAGTAATACAACAACAATTGCTTTGGTGATTCCCAATCCCAGCTTTACCGGTAAGGTTTTACGACCATACTCACAATCACCTTCGAAGTCCTCCATGTCTTTAATAAGTTCCCTGATTAATGTAAGCCAGAATGCAAAAATTGCAAAACCACCGACCCAACCTAAAAGAATGTTGAAATTTGCATGGTAATCAACCATTACCTTACCATATTCTGCATTAAGGCAGGGAACTTCAAATAAGACTACCATAAATGGCACTAATCCTGTAAGAAAAGAGACGATAATATTTCCTATAAGAAATTGTCTCTTATAACTTGTTGAATAAAACCATAGAAGTCCGGGGATAAGGATAAAAATTACAGCAAGGATGGACAGATGAATTGAAAAAGATACAAAAATCCCCAGAGCTACTCCCGTGAAATTCATAACGATATGAATAAGCATTGCAGCTCTCCGTGAAATTTTCCTGCCTACAATTACATTATCAGGGCGGTTATATACATCTGTCTTAATATCAAAATAGTCGTTAATAACATACCCTGCACCGGTAATCAACATAGTAGAAAGAACAAGCAAAGCGAAATAGAACTCATTGAATTGCAGCCCGAAATCCTTGAAATGGATCACTTCCTCATTTGATACCACAGACAATTTATTTAGCAAAGGATAAATTATGCTCCACCGCATAAGGTATTGGGTTACAGCAATTATCAGCAGATTTTGTACTCTGATAAGTTTGAAAAAAACTTTCATGCGTTTATAAAATAATTTTCAAAGGTCACTACCTGCATCCTGAATAATCATTCATCTGTGTGATATAACATTTATCATGGATGCTTCATCTTTTTACAATTTATTTTTAATGGTCAGATGCAGCTCACACCCAATGTTTATTAAGACGCAACACTTGTTCAATCACATCGCGTACACATCCGTTACCACCTGTAAAATTTGAGATATATTTTGATATCTGTTTCACCTCAACAACTGCATCATCAGGGCATGTTGGAAAGCCAACCATTTTCATAATTTCCAGATCTGGCAGATCATCGCCCATATATAAAACATCTGATGCTTTAATCCGGTACTTTTTCAAAAAATCAATAATATCCGATTTTTTATTTGTTGAACCCAGGTAAATATCGTATACTCCAAGTTTCTGATATCTCTTAAGAACATTCGTCATTTCTCCTCCGGTTATTATTCCGACAGGATAATTTTTATTTACAGCCCTTTGCATTGCAAAACCATCTCTTATGCTTGAGGTACGAATAAGGTTCCCATCTGTATCAAGCAACATAGTTTGCTCTGACAACACTCCGTCAACGTCAAAAACAAACGCTTTTACTCTTCTGAGTTGTTCCTTAAAATTACTCATATCTATATTAAAATTTTGGAATGTTGGAATATTGGAATAATGGAACATAAGTTTAAAGTTCAAGGTTCAAAGTTAGCTGAATTCACGTAAAAAAAAAGCCCTGAACTGATCAAGGCTTTTTTGTATAAGTTAAAACCGGCATTAATAATCAAATTCGTCTTTCTTAATTTCAGTCAGCCTCAGCATATAGTTTGCATAGGCATACGGGTTAACCATTTTGTAACAATCATCATACGCATCACCGCTCACCAGCACTGTTTCTCCCTGCTCAAATGGTGTCAGCATATCCATCACTTCTCCGGCATCACAGATCTCAAAACGTGAAAAGACTTCACTAGGTTGAAATTGAGCATAACTGGTTTCTTCATCATATATTATAGTACCCTTGGTATCAGTAATCGTAAAACGTACATCTCCATCACAACCACATTTAGGTTGCTTTTTACATCCGGGTTGTAAAGAGAAAACCAGAACTCCAAATAAAAATATGAACTTATAAAACCTACGCATTGTGAAAGTCAATCTTTTCTATATTAATATCTAAAAATTATATTTATTATCCTCAATCAGCTTATCTGCAATTCTTCTCCTGGCTTCTTTGGTGTTTACGCCATTTATGGCAGTGTAACAGTTTGTTCCTTTAACCAGCAGGTCTTTCACCTCTCCTTCAGCAAATGAATAAATTGCATCTTTTGCAAATTTACTTATTTTTCCTGAAGCATCATAAACAAAAACATCTATTATATCTTTATACACCTTTATCTGCTCTGCATCCTTAATATTCTCAAGCTTCTCAACCCGAAGCAGTGATGATTCCGAGACATAAAGAAGCATAATAATATCTGCAATATTATTCAGTATCTCCTGTTCGTACACCAGTTTCCGCTGGAATTTCTCAGAAGCGGTATGAATAAGAAACAGGGCAATTTTCCTGAAGTTTCTGATAATTTGTTTCTTTTCAGTATAAAAATCACCTTCCGGTTCAGCTGTGCCGGATAAATTAACAAGTTCTTTATATGCTTTTTCAGCTTCACCAAACAGGTCAAAATATCCTTTAGCACCTCTCTTCAGGACAGTATCAACAACAAGTATTTTATTGATCTCGTTTGTACCTTCAAATATCCTGTTGATACGCGAGTCACGATACCCCCTGTCAACGTCCAATTCAGCCGAATAACCCATTCCGCCATGTATCTGGACATTATCATCAACAATATAATCGAGTACCTCAGAGCCAAATACTTTAAGAACAGCGGCTTCGACAGCAAATTGTGCAAAAGCATCAATTGTGGTCTTTTCTTTAGTATTTCCCTCAAGATTTTGCTCAACATACTGATCGATATTATGACTTGCCCTAAAAACAGCCGATTCAGTAACAAAATTATTAATGACTTGCTCTGCCAGTTTATGTTTTATCGATCCGAAAGTACTGATCAGCAATCCGAACTGTTTCCTTTCATTGGCATACTGAACAGATTGATTAATAGCGTATTTTGCAGCTCCCAGAACATTTCCACCAAGCTTTATTCGTCCCATATGAAGTATATTCAGTGCGATCCTGAATCCTTGTCCCCGATTTCCAAGAAGGTTTTCTACCGGCACTTTACAGTCATTAAAAAAAATCTGACGGGTTGATGAGCCTTTAATACCCATTTTTTTCTCCTCCGGATTGAATACTATGCCCGGGAAGTTACATTCAACGATAAAAGCACTGAGCACTCTGTCATTATCAATTTTTGCAAATACAGTAATAATATCGGCAAATCCCGAATTAGTTATCCACATTTTTTGTCCGTTAAGAAGATAATGTTTGCCATCTTCTGACAGTATTGCATTAGTTTTACCGGCATTGGCATCTGAACCGGCACCCGGTTCAGTAAGAGCGTATGCTCCTTTCCATTCACCTGATGCAAGCTTTGGAAGATACTTGTCTTTTTGCTGGTCATTACCATAATAGAGGATTGGCAATGTACCAATACCGGTATGGCATGAATAAGCCACAGCAAATGAATAACCTGCACCCATTACATCACCTGCAAGCATCGAGGTTACGAAAGACTGGTCAAACCCGTCATATTTTTCCGGAAGAGAGATACTCAGAAGGCCGAGCTCTCCGGCTTTGGTTAAAAGTTCTGCCATTAGTCCTTCTTCCTGCTGGTCAATCCTGTCAAGATTCGGAAAAACTTCGGTATCCAGAAAATCCCGGCATGTTTGAGCGATCATTTTCTGCTCTTCGTCAAACTCTTCAGGTATAAAAATATCTTTTGCTTCTGTTTCCTTAACAATAAATTCACCACCTGTTACTTTCTTATTTTTTTCCATAATTAAATTTTTTTCAGGTTTTGCTAATTTTATTTTACAGTTCAAATTCCTAATGATAAAATTACAATTTCAGCAATATCATAGTTTTTAACTTCCTCCACTTTATCTTTATATTTAATCCCATCGGTGATCATTGTCATACAGTATGGGCAAGCTGTAGCAATAATATCAGCTCCGGTATCAAGTGCTTCTTCAGTTCTTTCAATAAATATTTCTTTATCCCCCTTCTCAGCTTCTTTAAACATCTGACCTCCGCCTGCTCCACAGCAAAGAGCATTACTTTTATTCCTCTTCATTTCTTTCTTTTCCGATGGAATAAAATCAAGCACTTTCCTGGGTGCAGCATATTCGCCGTTTGCCCTGCCCAGATAACAAGGATCATGGTATGTAATAGTTTTTTCGTTAAAAATTGCAGACTTAATCTTCAAATTTCCAGCTTCAATCTGATCTCTCAAAAACTGTGTATGATGAATCACCTGGTAATTTCCATTATATTGAGGATATTCGTTTTTAAAAGTATTAAATGCATGAGGATCGCAAGTTATAATTTTTTTTACTTCATAGCCATTCAGTATCTCAATATTCATCATTGCCTGCATCTGGAAAAGCATTTCATTACCAGCTCTTCTTGCTACATCTCCTGTTGAAGATTCTTCAGTACCCAAGACTGCATAACTTACGCCCAAATGGGTAAGTATCTTTACAAAAGCTCTGGTAACATTTTTGTACCGGTCGTCAAAAGCTCCGGCACTACCAACCCAAAAAAGATACTCCGATTTCTCTCCTTTTGCAAAAAGATCAGCCATAACCGGAACATTTATCTTTTGTTTTTCCATAAATTCTTTTGCCCATTCCATCCTGTCCTCATGTGAAAACTGCCAGGGAGCACCGTTATTTTCAATATTTGAAAATGTATTATTTAGCGGTCCTGGGGCAGCAGATTCTTCCAGAACGAGGTATCTCCTCATTTCCAGAATAATAGCAAGAGGATCAATATTCACCGGACATTCGTAAGTACACGCATTACAGGTTGTACAAGCCCATAATTCCTCTGCTGAGATGAAATCAAATAATGTCCTTTTATTTTTTTCGTTATCCTTTTCCGAACTTTTTCTATTAAACAGTTTATCAGCAATTTCTTCCAGATTATCACGTGTATCCATTACAATTTTTCTTGGAGACAGTTTTTTACCGGTAATATTTGCAGGGCAACTTGATGTACATCTTCCACATTCTGTACATGTATATGCATCCATTAAATGTTTCCATGTCAGATCCCTGATAGTTTTTGCACCAAATGTTACTTCTTCATTATCATCATCCTGGTCGGAATAATTTTCTTCCAGCATAATTTTAACTTCTTTAGTTATCGATGGCATATTTGCCATTTCCCCTGCCGGACGGAGTTTTGAATAATAGACATTAGGAAAAGAAAGAAAAACATGAAAATGCTTTGAATAAGGGATATAATTAAGAAAAACAAGTACACCTATTATATGAAACCACCAACAGAATCTTTCAATAATAATTAAAGAAGAAAATGGCAATCCTGAGAATATGGGTTGAATAATACTGCTGATCATAAAAGATCCAACCTGAACATAATGTGAATCGGGTCTTGTTTGGAGGATACTATCAGTTGCATTCATTATCAGGATAGCACTCATAAGCAGAAGCTCAGTAATCAAAATAATGTTAGCATCCGAACGCGGCCAAAGGGTCATCTCCTTATTCCAGAATCTTTTAATTCGAAGGATATTACGACGAATAAGAAAAACGGCACATCCAAACATTACTGTTACAGCAAAAAATTCAAATATTGAAACCATAATACCATAGAATCCACCAAAGAAAGAAAATAACCTGTGGGTTCCTGCAACTCCGTCAATAAGGATCTCGCACATTTCAATATTAACAATAATAAACCCCGCGTAAACAAAAATATGCAATAATGCTGCAATTGGTCGTTGCAGTATTTTTTGCTGACCTATTGCAATAAACAACACTCTTTTCCACCTTAAGAGTACATTATCATTTATTGTAATGTCTTTACCAAGTTTTATACTCCATGTAATTTTTCTGACTTTACGACAGAAAATTACAGTAGCTCCGAAAAGAATTAGGATAAAAATGATGCTGGTGAACATGGAAAGAATATTAAGACTTATTCTCTTTTACTATTGATATTAATTCAGGCAGAATTTTATGTACATCACCTACAATTCCATAATCAGCAGCTTCGAAAATGGGCGCATCAGGATCTGTATTAATAGCAACCAGGTACTTTGCGGAACTGATACCTGCAAGATGCTGAATTGCTCCTGAAATACCGGCTGCAATATAAAGATTAGGTGCAATTATTTTACCTGTTTGCCCTGTATGTTCTTCATGACTTCTCCATCCTTCATCAGAAACCGGTCGTGAGCAGGCGGTAGCAGCCCCCAACAATTCTGCAAGTTCCTCTATCGGGCCCCAGTTATCAGGTGATTTCATTCCCCTGCCACCTGAGACTACTATTTCCGCATCAGTCAGGAGCAGTTTTCCTGTCTGCTTGTCTGTACTGGTTACTCTGGTTTTAACATCGCTCTCCTGAATGCCGGTTGAATACTCTTCAATAGTTGCATTATTATCTGAACTGATTAGTTTAAACGAGTTTTGCGACAAGGTAAGTACTTTAATATCAGAATTCAATTCCACATTTGCGGAAGCTTTCCCTGTAAACACTTTTTTATGTACTGTAAAAGGATCAACCTCGGATGGTAAACAGGTTAACCCCGAACCCATAGCAGCTTTCAACTTAACTGATAGCCGGGGTGCAAGAGCTTTACCCGTATTGTTATGAGAGAGTAATATAACTTTGGCATTTTCTTTTTGTGCAACCTCTGAAATTACTTTTGTATACACCTGGTTATCCAGTGTTTTCAGATATCCGTTTGTTATACTCACAACTTTATCAGCACCATAATCACCTAATTTCTTAAGCTCTTCTTCAGCAACTTTACCAATGGAAATGGCAACAACAGGAACATTAAGTTTCTCAGCCACTTTTTGTGCATATGAAACCAATTCAAAAGATAATTTCTTAAATTTCCCGTCCCAGTTTTCTGTAAATACTAATACTGCCATGATACTATTATTTTTAATCAGTTTTTTCTATTACAATTTTTCGGTAATATAATTGCAAGACTGGAATACCGGAATGTTGGAATTCCGTCAAATCACTTTAGCTTCTTTCTGCAAAAGGTCAAATAGTTCTTTTACATTTTCAGGATCAATCATCTTACATGGTGGTTTAGGCTGAGGAAGTTCAAAACTCTTATGATTTGTCAATATCTCAGCATTAGAAGCTTCCACAACATTTAAAGGTTTCTTTCTTGCCATCATAATTCCCCGCATAGCAGGAATTCTCGGTTCAATAGAAATTCCTTTCTGGACAATTGCAACAAACGGTGTATCAATGGACATAATTTCTTTTCCTCCATCAATTGTCCTTGAAACAGACACTTTTTCCCCTTCTACTTCAATACCTGAAACTGCAGAGACAGAAGGCAGATTAAGAAACTCTGATAACATCCCTCCCACAGCAAAACCGTTATAATCGCATGATTCAATACCACACATTACAAAACCAAAATCTTCATCTTTCAACACATCCGCCAGCTTAGCAGCTACAGCATATGCATCAGTTGGTTCAGCATCAATACGTATAGCATCATCCGCACCAATTGCCAGTGCTTTTCTTATTGTAGGTTCAGCACTTTTTGTTCCTACGGTAATAACAGTAACTTTTTCCACTAAGGAGCCGGTATCCTCTTTTAATTCCATAGCCCTTGTCAGAGCCAACTCATCCCATGGATTAATTATCCACTGTACGCCGGTATTGTTAAAAACAGAATTATTTTCTGTAAACGTAACTTTTGTTGTTGTATCAGGTACGTTCCCGAGGCAAACGAATATTCTCATACTCTTTTTTTTAATTAATTACGTTATTAATAACGTTATTAATAACGTTATTCTTTTTGATAATCCATATATTGTCACGCTTGTGCCGTTGGACCGCCAAAATTCATTGGCATAGCGGGTCCGCCGGGACCTTTATCTTTAATATCACCATGCACAGCTTCATACTTATTAATATTATCATCGAGAGCTCTCAACAATCTTTTGGCATGTTCAGGAGTAAGGATAATCCTGGATTTTACCTGTGCTTTAGGTACACCTGGCATAATCCTGACAAAGTCTAGTACAAATTCAGCTGATGAGTGTGTAATAACCGCAAGGTTTGAATAAGTTCCCTGGGCTACTTCATCATTAAGTTCTATATCCAGCTGGGGTTTTCCGGGTTTGCTTTTTTGGTCTTCCATAGTAAAAAGAATTTATAATTTTTACTCTTTAATATCTTCTCCTGTTACTACATCTCCTTCTTCAACTATATCTTTCTCCTTTTCTTTAGAGGACACCAATTTTTCATATTCTTCCATTGAACCCACAACAATCTTGTCATAATTTCTTGCACCGGTTCCGGCAGGAATCAGGTGTCCGACAATAACATTTTCTTTCAGTCCTTCGAGGTAATCCACTCGTCCAAACACAGCAGCTTCGTTTAGAACTTTTGTTGTTTCCTGGAATGAAGCAGCCGACATAAAACTTCTGGTTTGCAATGCAGCTTTTGTAATTCCTTGCAGCACCTGGTTTGACGTTGCAGGAATAGCATTACGTGCTTCAATAAGTTTCTTGTCTTTTCGTTTAAGGATAGAATTTTCATCTCTGAGTTTCCTTGCAGTAATTATCTGTCCATTCTTAAATATCAGTGAATCTCCCACATCAACAATGATCATTTTATCATAAATCCAGTCGTTCTCATTCATGAATTTCAACTTGTCAACTATTTGTTTTTCAAGGAATTTGGTATCTCCCGGATCAATGATTTCAACTTTACGCATCATCTGACGAACGATAATTTCAAAATGTTTATCATTAATTTTCACACCCTGCAGCCGATAAACTTCCTGAACTTCATTAACAATATATTCCTGTACTTTTGTCGGTCCTTTGATAGCAAGGATATCCAGCGGGGTAATAGCCCCGTCAGACATTGCCAGTCCTGCCCGTACATAATCGTTTTCCTGAACGAGTATTTGTTTTGACAATGGAACCAGATATTTTTTCACTTCACCTGTTCGTGATGTAACAATAATTTCACGATTCCCGCGCTTGATTTTACCAAACTGAATCTCTCCGTCAATTTCAGATACTACAGCCGGATTTGACGGGTTTCTTGCTTCGAACAGTTCGGTAACCCTTGGCAGACCACCTGTAATATCGCCCGATTTCCCAATAGCTCTTGGTATTTTTGCCAGTATATCTCCCTCCTTAACCTCACTATTTTCACTGGTAATCACATGAGCACCAACGGGAAGGTTATAGGATTTTGACGAGGTTTTCTTTTTATCCCCCGACACGATCCTGAGAGTAGGGTTCTTAGTTTTATCTCTTGTTTCAATAATCACTTTCTCCTTGTAACCTGTCTGTTCATCAGACTCTTCCCGATAGGTAACACCTTCAATTAATTGTTGGAAATTTACTTTTCCATGTTCTTCAGAGATTATCAATGCATTATAAGGATCCCAATCACAAAGCAAGTCCCCTTTCTTTACACTGTCACCATTTTTAATATAAAGGCTCGAGCCATAAGGGATATTATGAGTTGACAGAGCAATACCGGTTTCCTTATCCAGTATCCGCATTTCAGCCAGACGTCCAATAACTATATCAACTTTTTTACCATCCTCCATTTTCTTCTTAACAATACGCAATTCTTCAATCTCAACGACTCCGTCAAATTTGGAGATGATACTGGATTCAGCCGTAATACTTGATGCAGTACCCCCAACGTGGAAAGTACGCAAAGTAAGCTGTGTCCCCGGTTCACCAATAGACTGGGCAGCAATTACACCAACTGCTTCACCTTGTTGCACCATTTGTCCGGTAGAAAGGTTTCGTCCGTAGCATTTAGCACAGACTCCTCTACTGGATTCACATGTAAGAACCGAACGAATTTCTACTTCTTCGATTGGTGATTCCTCAATTTTCAGGGCAATCTCCTCAGTAATTTCTTTTCCCGAACCAATTATCAATTCATTATTTAACGGATTGTATACATCATGCACAGTAGTACGGCCCAGGATCCTTTCATAAAGTGTTTCAACAACTTCCTCATTCTTTTTAATTGCACTTGCAACAAGTCCTCTCAATGATCCACAATCAGGCTGTGAAACCACAACATCCTGTGACACATCAACCAGGCGTCTTGTCAGGTAACCTGCATCTGCAGTTTTCAGGGCTGTATCCGCCAAACCTTTTCTGGCACCATGGGTTGAAATAAAATATTCCAGAACTGAAAGGCCCTCTTTAAAATTAGATAAAATTGGGTTTTCAATAATTTCCGAAGCAGTAGCGCCTGATTTCTGTGGTTTAGCCATCAGTCCCCTCATCCCTGAGAGCTGTCTTATCTGTTCTTTAGAACCACGTGCACCTGAGTCAAGCATCATAAACACGGGATTAAATCCCTGTTTATCAGAAGATAATTGTTGCATCAGGGTTTGGGTAAGCTTGGCATTTGTATGTGTCCATATATCGATTATCTGGTTGTAACGTTCGTTGTTAGTAATAAATCCCATGTTATAGTTATTCATCACCTCATCTACGTTTTTATAACCTTCTTCCACAAGTTCAAGTTTCCGTTCCGGAACGATTACATCTTTAAGATTAAATGAAAGCCCACCAAGAAAAGCCATATTATATCCAAGAGATTTAATATCATCGAGGAATTTGGCAGTAGATGAAGTCCCGGTTTTTTTCAATACTGTACCAATAATATCTCTAAGTGATTTCTTAGTCAGAAGTTCATTGATAAATCCAACCTCTTTAGGTACAAACTGGTTAAAAACTACTCGCCCTACAGTGGTTTCAATAAGATGATTAACCGGTTTCCCTTCAACTATATCATCAACTTTAACCTTAACAATGGCATGGAGATCAATTTTACCTTCATTCAGAGCAATAGTGACCTCTTGAGGAGAATAGAAAATCAAACCTTCTCCCTTGATTTTCAGGCTTTTTGTTGATTTTTTTTCTTTGGTAATATAATATAATCCAAGAACCATATCCTGTGAAGGAACTGTAATTGGAGCACCATTAGCCGGATTAAGTATATTATGTGATGCAAGCATCAGCATTTGCGCTTCAAGAATAGCAGTATTACCCAGAGGCAGATGGACTGCCATCTGATCACCATCAAAGTCGGCATTAAATGCAGTACAAACCAATGGATGTAACTGAATTGCCTTTCCCTCAATAAGTTTAGGCTGAAATGCCTGTATACCAAGGCGGTGAAGAGTTGGAGCTCTGTTAAGCAGGACAGGATGTCCTTTAAGCACACTTTCCAGAATATCCCATACAACTGGTTCTTTCCGATCTACAATTTTCTTAGCTGATTTAACAGTTTTTACTATACCTCTTTCAATTAGTTTTCTAATAATAAAGGGTTTATACAATTCAGCTGTCATATCCTTTGGCAACCCACATTCATGAAGTTTAAGTTCCGGACCAACAACAATAACTGACCGTGCCGAATAATCAACTCTTTTACCCAGTAGATTCTGACGGAATCTTCCTTGTTTTCCTTTTAGGCTATCACTCAACGATTTAAGCGGCCTGTTTCCATCAGTTTTAACGGCATTTGATTTCCTGGAATTATCAAATAATGAGTCAACTGATTCCTGAAGCATCCGTTTCTCATTACGAAGGATCACTTCGGGAGCTTTTATTTCAATAAGTCGCTTAAGCCTGTTATTTCTGATAATTACACGACGGTAAAGATCGTTAAGGTCGGATGTGGCAAAACGTCCCCCATCAAGTGGCACAAGCGGTCTGAGTTCAGGAGGAATAACAGGTACTACTTTCACTATCATCCATTCGGGGCGATTTACTTTTTTTGAAGCTCTGAAAGCTTCAACAACCTGTAATCGTTTCAGGGCTTCATTTTTCCTTTGCTGCGAAGTTTCTGTATTTGCTTTATGTCTGAGAGAAAATGACATTTCATCCAGATTAAGTCGTTCAAGCAAATGAAACAAAGCATCAGCACCCATTCCTGCAATAAATTTATCAGGATCAGTATCCTCCAGATATTGATTCTCCTTTGGAAGGCTTTCCAGAATCTCAAGATATTCCTCTTCAGTAAGGAAATCAAGATATTTTATACCATCTGTTGCTTTAACACCCGCGTTAATTACTACATATCTTTCGTAGTAAATAATAGAATCGAGTTTTTTAGTTGGAAGACCAAGAAGGTAACCCATTTTATTGGGCAGCGACTTGAAGTACCAAATATGAGCAACCGGTACTACAAGAGAGATGTGACCAATACGTTCGCGCCGCACTTTCTTTTCAGTAACTTCAACACCACAGCGATCACAAACAATACCCTTGTATCTTATCCTCTTATATTTACCACAATGGCATTCAAAATCCTTAACAGGTCCGAATATCCGTTCACAGAACAAACCATCTCTTTCAGGTTTATAAGTTCTGTAATTAATTGTTTCGGGTTTCAACACTTCTCCACACGAACGTTCGAGTATCTCTTCCGGTGAAGACAGAGCAATTGAAATTTTTGTAAAATCGCTCTTAACCTTTAAATCTTTACGGAATGGCATATGTAAATAATTAAATTTTCACTAACATAAATAATTAATCAAGACTCATACTAAGTCCAAGTCCTCTAAGTTCATGTAACAGAACATTAAGGGATTCAGGTATTCCCGGTGTTGGCATGGGTTCTCCTTTTACAATAGCTTCGTACGACCGTGCTCTTCCGATAACATCATCAGATTTCACTGTCAGGATTTCCTGAAGTATGTGTGATGCTCCGAAAGCTTCAAGAGCCCAGACTTCCATCTCGCCAAATCGCTGACCTCCGAATTGTGCTTTACCACCAAGAGGTTGCTGTGTAATAAGTGAGTATGGTCCGATAGACCGTGCATGCATTTTGTCGTCAACCATATGTCCAAGTTTGAGCATATAGATAATACCTACAGTAGCGGGCTGGTTAAACCGTTCGCCTGTACCTCCATCATACAAATAAGTTGTTCCATAATCAGGAAGGCCGGCTTTTTTGGTATATTCAGTTATTTCTTCTAAAGTAGCACCGTCAAATATTGGTGTTGAGAATTTTAACCCCAAACGTTGTCCTGCCCAACCCAAAACTGTTTCATATATCTGGCCAAGATTCATCCTTGATGGTACTCCCAGGGGATTAAGTACAATATCCACAGGGGTTCCATCTTCAAGGAAAGGCATATCTTCCTGTCGTACAATTTTGGCAACAATACCTTTGTTTCCATGTCGTCCGGCCATTTTATCCCCAACTTTTATTTTTCGCTTCCTTGCCAGATAGATCTTAGCCATTTGAATAATACCGGTAGGAAGTTCATCGCCTATAGAAATATTGTATTTCTGTCTCCGGTAGATAGCTCCGATATCTTTATGTTTTGTAAGGTAATTATGGACAAGAAGTTTAATAGTTTCATTTTTCTTCTTATCGGTAGTCCATTTATTCAGGTTAACATTAAGATAGTTAATTTCCTGTAGTTGTTTTAGAGTAAACTTAGTACCCTTGGGAATAAGATCAACATTCAGGTTATCTTTAACCCCCTGAGATGTTTTCCCATTTACAAGGATAAATATTTTATCAACCAATTTGGTATCCAGTTCTTCGAGTTCCTTTTTTAACTCGGCTTCTATCTTGTCCAGCATTGGTTTTTCCGCAATTTTCGATCTTCTGTCCTTAACCGGTCGTGAGAAAAGGTTTTTATCAACTACCACACCATCGAGTGATGGGCCGGCTTTCAAAGAAGCATCTTTAACATCACCGGCTTTATCGCCGAAAATAGCACGAAGGAGCTTCTCTTCCGGAGAGGGATCGGATTCACCTTTTGGGGTAATTTTTCCTATAAGGATATCTCCCGGTTCAATATGAGCACCAATACGAATCAGCCCATGTTCATCCAGGTCTTTAGTTGCCTCTTCACTAACATTAGGAATATCCGGTGTAAGTTCTTCAAGACCTCTTTTTGTATCTCTTACTTCAAGAGAATGTTCCTCTATATGAATTGATGTAAAGATATCATCACGCACAACACGATCAGATATCACGATAGCATCCTCGAAATTATATCCTTTCCAGGGCATGAATGCCACTTTCAAATTTCTACCCAGTGCAAGTTCTCCTTTTTCTGTACCAAAACCCTCGGTAAGAACCTGTCCTTTCTCAACCTTTTCTCCTTTTGAAACAATTGGTATAAGGTTAATACAGGTATTCTGATTTGTTTTCTTGTATTTTGGCAGAACATATTTTTTTACATCATCATCAAAGCTAATAAACTTCTCAACATCACTTCGGGTATAGCGTATCACAATTTCGTTGGCATCAACATATTCAACAACACCGTCACTTTCCGCGACAATTAATATTCTTGAATCCTGGATCATTGTTTTTTCCAGGCCGGTACCAACAATAGGTGCTTCAGGTTTAATAAGAGGCACTGCCTGTCTCATCATATTAGAACCCATAAGAGCTCTGTTTGCATCGTCATTCTCAAGAAATGGGATCAGGGAAGCGGCGATTGAAGCAATCTGGTTTGGAGCGACATCCATTAAGTCAACATTTTTTGCTTCCTCATGCGGAAAATCACCTTCATAGCGCGACTTAACCCTGGGATTAATAAATTCACCGTTTTCGTTTAGAGGTGCATTTGCCTGAGCAATCACCTTCTTTTCTTCTTCTTCAGCACTCAGGAAAACCACACCATCATCGTTCATTTCCACCTTCCCATCCTTAACATATCTATATGGTGTTTCAATAAAACCAAGTTTGTTGATCTTGGCATAAACACACAGTGATGATATCAATCCAATATTTGGTCCTTCGGGTGTTTCGATAGGGCAAAGTCTTCCATAGTGTGTATAATGCACATCACGCACCTCGAATCCTGCCCTCTCTCGTGATAAACCACCTGGCCCAAGTGCTGACATTCTTCGTTTATGGGTCATTTCAGCAAGCGGATTAGTCTGATCCATAAACTGTGACAACTGGTTTGTTCCGAAAAAGGAATTAATTACTGAAGAAAGTGTCTTCGAATTAATCAAGTCAACAGGAGTAAAAACCTCATTATCACGAACATTCATTCTTTCACGAATGGTTCTTGCCATACGGGCCAAACCTACACCAAACTGATTATGAAGTTGTTCGCCCACTGTTCTCACTCTACGATTACTCAAATGGTCAATATCATCAACATCGGTTTTTGAGTTTATAAGTTCGATCAGATACTTAATAATCTTAATTATATCTTCCATTGTAAGGACCTTGGTATCCATAGGGATATCAAGACCCAGTTTCCTGTTTATTCTAAATCTTCCGACATCTCCCAGATCGTAACGTTTATCTGAGAAAAACAGGTTTTCGATCACTTCGCGGGCGGTACCTTCATCAGGTGGTTCGGAATTACGCAATTGACGATAGATATGTACAACAGCTTCTTTCTCCGAGTTGCATGGATCCTTCTGTAAGGTATTAAAGATAATCTCAAAGTCAGAGATATTTTTTTCTTCATTGTGAAGCAGGATTGTTTTTGATCCGGAATTGACAATATCTTCAATATGCTCATCTTCCAGGATTGTTTCCCGGTCAATTATCACTTCATTTCGTTCAATTGATACTACTTCACCGGTATCTTCATCAACAAAGTCTTCGACCCATGATTTCAGTACCCGTGCAGCAAGTTTTCTTCCAACAAGTTTCTTCAGAGCCGTTTTAGAAACCTTAAATTCTTCAGCAAGGTCAAATATTTCAAGTATATCTTTATCGGTTTCGTAGCCAATAGCACGTAATAATGTTGTAACCGGTAATTTCTTTTTCCTGTCGATGTACGCGTACATCACATTATTAATATCGGTTGCAAATTCTATCCATGAACCTTTGAATGGAATTATCCTGGCA
This sequence comes from Bacteroidota bacterium, assembly GCA_030618105.1. Taxonomy (GTDB): domain Bacteria; phylum Bacteroidota; class Bacteroidia; order Bacteroidales; family VadinHA17; genus JADFUQ01. The sequence continues at coordinate 29,548 of JAUXED010000009.1, forward strand.
GAATATAATTTTGTACCGTTAGCATGAATACTTTGCCCGAAAAAGACTCCGGGTGATCGGTGTAGTTGCGACACTATTACTCTTTCCGCACCATTAATCACAAAGGTTCCCCGTTCAGTCATATAAGGAACAACACCTAAATAGACCTCCTGTATAACCGTATCAAAATCTTCATGTTCCGGGTCGGTACAATATAGTTTTAGTTTAGCTTTCAACGGGACACTGTAAGTTAAACCTCTTTCCAGACATTCATCAATAGTGTAGCGGGGAGGATCAATGTTATAATCAAGAAATTCCAGAACAAAATTATTCCTGGTATCGGTAATTGGGTAATTTTCGCTAAAGACTTTATACAGTCCTTCTTTTTTCCTTTGTTCCTGAATTGAATTTAGTTGAAAAAAATTCCTGAATGATTTCAACTGAATATCCAGAAAATCAGGATAATCCATTTGTTCAGTAATGGAAGCGAAACTAATTCTTTCGTTTATTTTTGAGGACATCCTAATAAGATTATGTTGACTTAATAATATATAACGACGAAAAGGTTTAGAATCCTTTACCGGATTCCAAACCTGAGAAACCTAATAATATTAAGGTGATAGCTTCTATTTAATTTCAACTTCTGCTCCTGCTTCTTCTAATTGATTTTTAAGCGATTCAGCTTCGTCTTTAGTAACACCTTCCTTAACGGCTTTTGGTGCAGAGTCAACCAGATTTTTAGCTTCTTTAAGTCCTAATCCGGTGAGTTCCTTAACCAGTTTTACTACCTGAAGTTTTGCTCCACCGGGAGCATTAAGCACAACATTAAATTCAGTCTGTTCAGCCGTTCCGCCTTCTTCACCAGCAACACCGGCTCCGGCAACAGCAACGGCTGCAGCTGCTGGTTCAATTCCATATTCTTCTTTAAGAACATCTGCCAACTCATTAACTTCTTTTACAGTGAGATTAACCAATTCTTCTGCTAACTTTTTTACATCTGACATTTTCTTGGATTTTTTTTAAGTTTTATTATAATTATTTTTATTATTCTCTATCAGCAAGTGTTTTTACAACACCTGATATAATATTTCTACCTGACTGCAGGGCTGAAATAACATTCTTTGCAGGTGATTGAAGCAACATAATTACATCTGCAATGAGTTCGTCTTTAGACTTAATACCAACAAGAGTTTCAAGTTTTTCATCTCCAATATAAAGTCCTTTTTCAACAAAAGCAGCCTTTAGCACAGGCTTATCATGTTTTTTTCTAAACTCTTTAATAAGTTTTGCCGGAACATTACCGGTATTCGAAAACATGATTGAGGTCGGTTGTTCAAGCAATGGATACAATTCCTGAAAGTCACCCTCGGAATTTTCCAGTGCAATTTTCAATAATGTGTTTTTAACTACAATCAGCATAATCTCCTTTTCAAAGCATTTCCTACGCAGAGCGCTAGTATCTTCGGCGTTAAGCTCAGAAACGTCAGTAAGATAAAAATGAGGGTATTCTTTTATCTTCTCTGCCAGATCATTGATGATTATATTTTTCTCTTCTTTATTCATAGCAACTTACACGTCTTTTGTCACAATTAACTTAATCTTCGTTAAAGGCTTTAGCATCAATCTTTATCCCCAGACTCATGGTGCTTGAAAGATAAATAGATTTTATATATGTACCTTTCGCAGAAGCCGGTTTCAGTTTCACAACTGTATTGATAAATTCTCTTGCATTTTCAACAATCTTTTGGGGTTCAAATGAAACCTTTCCAATAGATGTATGAAGGATGCCATACTTATCAACTTTAAAATCGATCTTTCCTTTTTTAACTTCTGAAACCGCTTTTCCAATATCCGTAGTCACAGTTCCACTTTTCGGATTAGGCATTAGTCCACGTGGTCCGAGTACTCTTCCCAATGGTCCAACTTTACCCATAACCTGAGGCATAGTGATAATAACATCTATATCTGTCCAGCCACCTTTTATTTTTTCGACATACTCATCGAGTCCAACAAAATCTGCACCGGCATTTTTAGCCTCCTCCTCTTTGTCAGGTGTACATAGCACCAGTACGCGGGTTTCTTTACCCGTACCATTAGGAAGGGTTACTACCCCACGAACCATCTGGTTAGATTTTCTTGGGTCAATACCTAATCTGATATCGAGGTCAAGAGAAGCATCAAATTTGGTTGTTGAAATCTCTTTCACCAAACCGGCAGCCTCAATTAACCTGTATAGTTTACCTTCTTCAATTTTTTCAAGAGCTAATTTTCTATTTTTAGTATGCTTAGTCATTCTAATTGAAGTATTAAATTTTAATTATTTCCCGGGAATGTACCTTTTACATCAATTCCCATACTACGGGCAGTACCAGCCACTAGTTTCATTGCAGACTCAACAGTAAATGCATTTAAATCAGGCATTTTCTCCTCGGCAATTATTTTCACCTGATCCCATGTTACTGTAGCAATCTTAGTTCTGTTCGGCTCAGCTGACCCGGATTTTTTCTTTGATGCTTCAAGTAACTGGACAGCTACCGGTGGAGTTTTTGTCACAAAAGTGAATGATTTATCCGCATATACTGTAATAATAACTGGAATAAGTTTTCCTGCTTTATCCTGCGTTTTGGCGTTAAACTGTTTGCAAAACTCCATTATATTCACCCCTTTAGCACCTAATGCAGGCCCTACCGGAGGTGATGGATTTGCTGCACTGCCACGAATCTGTAACTTAATAATCCCAGAAACTTCTTTTGCCATAATCTGGTTTTGTTTAATAGTTATTGGTAAAACATGTGATAGTTATTCAGGAAGCATTATAATTTTCATAACTATCTATAATAATAATTCTCCAATAAGGAGATTTATTCTTTCTCAACCTGTAAAAAGCTAAGTTCCAGCGGAGTTTTCCTGCCGAAAATCTTAACCATAACTTTCAATTTTTTCTTTTCTTCGTTCACTACTTCAATAATACCGTTAAAACCATTGAAAGGTCCATCAATTACTTTAACCGACTCACCTATAAAATATGGAACAGTAATTTCTTCATCACTTGATGCCAGCTCATCAACTTTACCAAGGATTCTGTTCACTTCTGATTCTCTCAAAGGAAGTGGACTACCTCCTTTTGAACCTCCAAGAAAACCAATCACATTAGGAATATTCCTAAGAATGTGTTCTACTTCACCGACAAGAGCTGCTTCAATAAGAACATATCCGGGGAAAAAGTTTCTTTCTTTGCTTATTTTTTTCCCATTACGAATCTGGTAAACTTTTTCAGTTGGTATTAATATCTGGGCAACAAGATCCTGCAAATTCAATCTGCTCACTTCGCTTTCAATGTACTCCAATACCTTTTTTTCTTTCCCGCCAATTGCTCTCAACACATACCATTTCATTTCTTTCTTTGCCATAGAACAATTGGTTTTAATAGAACATCCTATAAATAAACCCCATGATATTCTCAAAGGAATAATCCATAATAAAGATAACCATAGCTATTATCAGAGATGCAATCATCACAACAACTGAGCTACTCTGTAATTCCCCCCAGGTTGGCCAGGACACTTTGTGGAGTAGTTCATTATATGCGTCATTTAAATACCTTATCACTTTCATAATTCATTCGCGTTTGCACGGGTAGAGAGGCTCGAACTCCCGACACCTGGTTTTGGAGACCAGTGCTCTACCAACTGAGCTACACCCGTATGCCTAATTAATTTACACATACAAGGTTATGAACCTAACCTGATCCCTAACCCTAAATGATTAATTTTCAATCAGGTTAAAATACCTATTCAACAATTTCGATTACCTGGCCGGCTCCAACAGTTCTACCACCTTCACGAATAGCAAAACGTAATCCTTTATCAATTGCAACAGGATAAATTAAATCTACAATAATGGTGACATTATCACCAGGCATAACCATTTCTGTACCTTCAGGCAGAGCGATTTCTCCTGTTACATCAAGAGTTCTGAGATAGAACTGCGGACGGTATTTTTGATGGAAAGGAGTATGACGTCCACCTTCTTCTTTTTTAAGAACATACACTTCAGCTTTAAAACGTGTATGTGGTTTAATTGCACCAGGTTTTGCCAATATCATTCCGCGCTTAATTTCATTTTTGTCCACACCTCGCAGTAATAATCCAACGTTATCACCTGCTTCACCGCGGTCAAGAATCTTTCTGAACATCTCAACACCTGTACAAACAGTCTTTCTGTTCTTAGCACCAAGACCAACCATTTCAAGTGTATCACCGGTATTTACAATCCCTGTTTCGATACGTCCGGTTGCAACAGTACCACGACCTGTAATTGAAAAGATATCCTCAACAGGCATCAGGAATGGTTTTTCATTATCACGTGGAGGAATTGGAATATACTCGTCAACAGCTTTCATCAGCTCAAGTACTTTCTCTTCCCATTTAGCTTCACCATTCATTGCTCCAAGAGCTGAACCCAGAATTACAGGGATATTATCGCCATCAAATTCATAAAAATCCAGTAATTCACGAACTTCCATTTCAACAAGTTCCAGCATTTCTTCGTCATCAACCATATCTACTTTATTCAGGAAAACAACGATTTTCGGGACATTTACCTGGCGAGCAAGAAGGATATGTTCACGTGTTTGTGGCATTGGACCATCCGTTGCTGCAACAACCAGAATTGCACCATCCATCTGTGCCGCACCGGTTACCATATTCTTAACATAGTCAGCGTGTCCGGGACAGTCGACATGCGCATAGTGACGTGATTCGGTTTGATACTCAACGTGAGCAGTATTAATTGTAATACCCCTTTCTTTTTCTTCAGGTGCATTATCAATTGAATCGAAGTCCATAATCTCTGACAAGCCTGTTTTATGCAAAACCCTAGTGATTGCAGATGTCAAAGTAGTTTTCCCATGGTCAACATGACCTATAGTCCCTATGTTGACATGTGGTTTTGATCTATCAAATTTTTCTTTAGCCATAACTCCAGTAAATTATTGATTAAGTGATTGAAAATTAATTATTAATTCGTTTGTTGAGCCAATGACGAGAATTGAACTCGTGACCTCTTCCTTACCAAGGAAGCGCTCTACCCCTGAGCTACATCGGCCGGTGGTTAGAGCGGGAGACGGAATTCGAATCCGCGACCCTCAGCTTGGAAGGCTGATGCTCTACCAACTGAGCTACTCCCGCGATAAAGTGTAAATGTGGTCGTTTATACCCACAACTACGATCATATTTTATAAACCAACAGGTGGGGAGAGCAGGATTCGAACCTACGAAGGCGTCCGCCAACAGATTTACAGTCTGCCCCAGTTGGCCACTTTGGTATCTCCCCTATTGTTAAAAACCTGTTAACATATTCCTAACAAGCTGGTTTTGTTTTCCAAACAATTGCCAAACGAGCCGATGGAGGGATTCGAACCCACGGCCTGCTGATTACAAATCAGCTGCTCTGACCAACTGAGCTACATCGGCGATTTTTAAAGAACGTTCCTATCCCATTTAACCTCTGAAAATTGGTTTGCAAATTTATAAATATTTTATTGATTACCCAAAAAATAATTTGTATATTTTTACCAGTGGTTAAATCCCCCTTTGTTTCCCTTTTTGTTTAGTGATTTGTCGCCTTAAAGCATCAATAACATTGTCCGTTGCTTCTTCGAAAGTTTTGTTTTGTTTTTTTGCAAATAATGGATTACGAGGTATATCAAGTTTTATTTCAACGATCTTATTATGGTCATCCTGAACATTAATTAACTTTAAAAAAATATCGGCAGCAAGAATATCATCTCTGTACTGCAATAATTTTTTCACCTTAACCTGAATAAAGTCCAGAAGTTTCTTGTCGGCATCAAAATGAACTGAATGAATCTTAATCTCCATAATAATATAGATTTATGCTCTGGGATGAGCTAGTTTATAAACTTGTTTTAATTTCTCGAATGTATTATGTGTATATATTTGTGTTGCAGATAAATTTGCATGACCCAGTAATTCTTTAACCGCATTTAAATCTGCCCCATTATTTAAAAGATGTGTAGCAAATGTATGCCTGAGAATATGAGGACTTTTTTTCTCAATCGTTGTTACAAACTCTAAATGTTTCTTCACAATCCGGTAAACCAATTTACCATACATTTTTTTACCCTTATCTGATAAAAAGAAATAGGAATCAACAAGCCCGGGAAAAGATTCGTTCCGGTATTTCAGGTATTTTTCTATATTTGGGATTATCTCTTTTGTAAACGGTATTATCCTCTCTTTATTCCTTTTACCCAATACTTTAATCGTCATCCCGTTAATATCAATATCATGATCATGCATTCCTATTAATTCTTCTCTTCTTATTCCTGTAACATATAATATCTCTATTAGTAACCTATTTCTTGTTCCGCTAAAATCTTCTCCAAAATCATATTGATCGAGTAACTGATCCATATGCTTCTGTTCAACAAATTCAGGTAGTTTTGTCTTTTGCTTCAGACCCAGAATACCATTCATCGGGTTTTTTGTAATAGTACCTTCTCTAATAAGGAACTGGTAAAATGTTTTTAGTGTAGTTAATTTTCGATTCACCGAGCGTGGAGCCAGACCTTCTTCCATAAGCTGAACAACCCAGCCCCTAACAACCTTAACATCAACCTCATCAAGATTCAGGTTTTTATGAACAGATCTGCAATACCTGGTAAATTGATCCAAATCAATACTATAGGATTGTACGGTGTTTGAAGAATTTCGTTTTTCGTGCTGTAGATATCCTAAAAAGGATTCCTTGTAATTCATATATGGGGGCCTCCCCAAATAAAATTAATTAAAGACGTTTAGTATACATTCCTGTTAATGGATGTAACTATTCCTCTTCTTCCTGAATCTTTTGTTTATATACGGCTTTCTTTACAATTTCACGCTTCTTCTTCGAAGGTTTAATAAAAGCCTGCCTTTCCCTGAGCTCCCTAATTACTCCGGTTTTTTCAAATTTTCGTTTGAACTTCTTCAGCGCCCTTTCTATATTTTCACCTTCTTTTACTGGTATTACAATCATATTAACTTTTTTTGTTTAAAATTGAGCCGCAAATTTATAAATTGATATCTCATTATCAAACAGATTTCTAAAAAAAATAATAGTGCCCAAAGTTTAAAGTGTCTAAAATGCCTAAAATGCCTAAAATTGAAGAAACATGAGTCGCCCCATTTCCTCATCACCTCATCACCTTATCACTTTATCACCTCATCACCTCTTTTCCTTTTCTTCATTCTTCCTATTTACTACTTACTATTTACTTCTTACTTCTTCACTTCATCACCTCATTTACTCACTAAATATAATGTTTTTTTGACTCTAATCAAATAAAAAGAACAAAAAAATCAATTTGATTCTTCCATACTCACCACAATATACGGTTTGATCCTTGAAAAACTTTCTTCGGGAATTATCCTGTTGGTTTTTAATTCGTTAACATCTTTAATATTTCCCTGAATATCTCTGTAATTTAATATACCCTTAACTGTATAAACATCCAGGTAGGGGTGTCTGATTAGTTTTGAATAAGCGGCTTTATTAAGATCAATTCTTGTTATTCCGGTTGTATCAATATTAACTGCCCGACTAATATTTTCAAATGTCTCATAAGGCAAACCATACACCTCAAGAAGCTGTTCTTTCATGACAAATCCTCCTAACAGGTTCCTGTATTTCAATATTCTTCCGGCTAAAACCGGACCAATACCCGGTAAATCAACAAGTAAGAGAGAATCAGCTGAATTAAGCTCAACTAATGATACTTTTTTATCATTGACAATTACCCGTGTACCGGTTTTTATATCCGGGTCATCAATTTCCGGAATCTGTATGTATGGCTCTGCCCGTTTATACCAATCCATTTTCAAACCATATATCTTCTTAAGGTCTTCAGGCTTATAAAACCGACCGCCCTTCTTCAAATATTTTCTGATAGTGTTTATTGTTTTATCAGAAAGGCCAAGATGCTTCCACTTATCAACCGAAAGAACATTCGGATCAAATTCAAAAAACTGAATATCATCCATGTTTTCAAATGGTTTATCCCTGTTTTTCAAAGGTAAAACATCATCTTCTGCACTACTAATCAATTGTTCAAATGCCTCAATCTCTTTTTCAAAATCAGAATAGTCTGTTTTCCGGTTAACAATAATCTTTGGTAAAAAAAGATATCCTGCCAAAACAAGAATTATAAGAACAACCAATACCAGGGTTCCATTCTTTTCTGCTTTTGAGAAAGTAAAGTATTGTTTTAGAAAATTGCGGATCATAAGTTTCGGTTAGTTGTCAGGATACCAAAATTAAGAATATAGCTTCACAAAGTAAAAAATTTTCACAACGAAAACGGAAATGCCTAATTTCCAAATACCCTAAGTTTATAAAGGAAAACCATTGCAATTGCAATAGGTGCAATAAACTTTACAATAAAAATAAAAGCGGGCAAGTACCTGATCCTAAGACTTCCTGAATTTGAGAGTTCGTCCCCGGCTATCCTGGCTTTGAGTGACCATCCAATAAATATTACAATAAAGAATCCTCCTGTCGGCAGAAGAATATTGGCAGATGTAAAGTTCATTATTTTAAAAATATTTAAACCAAACAATGTCAGACTAGATGCCCATCCCCAGGATGCAGCAGCAAAAACTCCCAAAACGGATATAGAAGCTGCTGCAAGAATGGTAGCTTTCTTTCTGCTCATTTTCAATTCTTCAATAAAATAAGCAACTACGACTTCAAGAACTGAGATAGTAGAAGTTAATGCAGCCACTGTGAGAAGAATAAAGAACATCAGGGAGAAAATGTATCCTCCGGGCATCTGCTGGAATATTTTCGGAAGAGTAATAAATACCAAACCTTCTTCAGAAGCAGGATCAATACCAAAAGCAAAAACAGCAGGAAAAATAGCAATCCCGGCAAGAACTGCTATAAAGGTATCAGCTAATGAAACGCTTAGAGCTGTATTTGCAAGATTTTCCTTTTTTCTGATATATGAACCATAGGTAATAAGTGTTCCCATACCAATACTTAATGAGAAGAAAGCCTGCCCAAGCGCTTCCAGAACAGTTTTACCCGTGATTTTTGAAAAATCGGGCTTAAACAGAAAAGATAATCCTTCAGATGCACCCGGTAATGTCACTGCCCTGATATCCAAAATAATAATCAACACCAACAGTAATGGCATTAAAACTTTCGTATATTTTTCAATACCTTTTTGCACCCCGGCTAAAATTATCCAGGCTGTCATAGCCATAAATATCAACATCCATAAAACAGGCCTTATGGATCCTTCCCGGAAAGCATCAAACATACCGGTAAGCTCTTCTGAAGATTTTCCCTCGAATGCATTGGTAACAGACTGGAAAAGATACTCAAGAGTCCATCCTGCTACAGCACTATAAAAAGCCAGTATCATAAAAGCAGCTCCAACACCCATTAAACCAACAAGAAACCATGGTTTACCAGGTGCCAGTTTTTTAAATGCACCATATGGATTTCGTAGTGACCGTCTGCCAATGACAAATTCAGACATCATTACCGGAATGCCAATTCCTATTACAAACAACAAGTAAACAACCAGGAAAGCTCCCCCGCCATTCTCTCCGACAACATAGGGGAATCGCCAGATATTTCCAAGACCGATCGCTGAACCCGCGGCGGCGGCAATCACTCCAAATTTACTGGTAAAACTACCCCGGTTTTGTAAGTCGTGATGAGACATAAGTACAGAATATTATAATGAATAAAACCGATATATAAAAAGTGAACAAATTTGTAAAAAACGGACTATTATTTTAAATTTCATGACTAAGAAATGTTAAAATGGATAACCAATTCCGAGGTGCAATGTAAAATCATCCTTAAAATTTACTCCGCCGTTAGTTATAATCCATTTATTACTACCATTAATAGAAGGATCCCTAAGCTTCATTCCCAGATCAAGGCGAAAAATGAAGAATGAGAAATCAAACCTTGTACCAAATCCGGTACCTAATGCAATATCATCATAGAATTTATCCCATTGGAAAACAGAACCTGGCCGTTCATCTTCCTGCCTTATTGACCAGATATTACCTGCGTCAAGGAACAAAGCTCCTTCAAGTACCCAAAAAAGTTTAAACCTGTATTCAAGGTTTGTTTCAAATTTTATATCAGCAGTTTGATTATAGAATTTGACATCACCGGGATTATAAGAGCCAGGACCAAGCTCTCTGACATGCCACGCACGAATACCGTTAGCCCCTCCACCGAAATATTGCTTCTCGAATGGCATCGCCTGCGAATTTCCATATGGATAACCAACACCCAAAAAAGCACGGTATACAAGCTGGTCCGTCTTATTGATATAATGATGATACCGAAAATCAATATCCCCTTTAAGATATTGTGCGTATTCCAATCCTAAAATACTGTAGTTTTCATTCTCAATTTTCCGGTTTGAAATATTCAATAAACCGGACAATGAATTTCCGGCAGACTCCATGTTCAGGCGAAAGAATGTATAGTCAGCCACCTTCTTTATATTCTGGTTATTGTAAATGTAACTGTAATTCAGAGCCGTGATCAATACATCTTTATAACTGTAGGCAAGGTAGGTAGTTGTATCAAGTTTTTGGGCAAAATCGGGATCAATAACCGGTAGCTTCACTGCATTAATTTCCAGCGGATTCACTATATGTGTGGAGTGTTTTGATGATTGCCAGTGATATCCAAAAGAAATATTTGCAATAGTCCTGGTAAAAACAGGCCTTTTCTGATAATTATAAGCGAATGACAAAAAGGTTTCGGGGTTATATTTCTTAATAAATCTTTCGGCATCAAGGAAAGGAAAAAGGAATTTTGGAAAATTGATTCTTGCTTCTGTACCCAGCTCAAGTGTATTTTGTAAAGTGCCTGATTTTTCAGTAAGTGTTTCAAAAGCCCCTTTCAACTTAAGATCAAGAACTTCAGACCCTCTAAACAAATTACGGTGCTTATATAATAAATTAACTGCTCCACCTAAATTTCCTGCCGAATTCGTGCCTTCAAGCTCAATGGTATAAGATTGAAGGGTAATGGGTATCAATTGAATGTGACAATTCAGTAAATAGTCATCTTCTTGCTTTCCTGTATTTTCAACTTCTTTGAAATTAATATTGATAGACCTGTAAACATCGAGCGAGGTTAAATGTAAACGGGTTTGCTCCACATCAGTCTGGTCGTAATATTGACCTCCCTTAATATAATTCGATTGAAGAATACGCTTAGATTTGACCAGGAAGTTACTATCCCTGCCCATCATATAAAATCCGTCATAATAAAAAGTATCAAGATCCTGATAATACTTGCCGGGATCAGCAAGGGCTGATTGCGGATCAAAACCGGGGTAAATAAAAACATTGTTTATTTTATATTTTCGATGAGGGACTTTCAGAATCCGGTTTGAAACTGTTTGTATACGATACTTATTTATTACCAGGGTAAGATCAAGCTGATGATCACCAGCAGTACTGTCAGCCTTAAAAGAAATATATTCTTTCGAAAAATTATAATATCCATCGTTTCTAATTAGTCGTTCAATTCTTAACCTTTCCTGCTGAAGAATATCAACATCATATTTTTGTCCGGTACGGATGACTGATGAAATTGTATCCGCCAGAATGATTTTTGCAATTACCGTATCTTCGATCTGATAATTTATTTTTCTGATTTTAAAAGGAATACCTGAACGAACCTGAAAAATAACCCGTGCTTTTTTCTTTTTAGTGAAAATTGTATCATTTACAGAAGCATTGAAGTATCCCTTATGAACAAGGAAGGATTCAATATCCTTACTGGATTTACCTGTTTGAAATTCATCAAATATCACAGGTTCTTCACCAATAGTGCGCAACCATTTATGGGGCCATTTTTCTTTCTCCTGATTTGACAAATTATACAGTCCAAGATGAAATCGAAATCCAAAAATCTTTTTATTAGGCTTTTGCTTTATATAATCTTTAAGCTCACTTTTACTGATACTTTTTGTTTTTTGATCAAAATGAATAGAATTATTATCAAGAAGGGTCTTGTTTTCAGGTATGTATTTAGTTGGATTACACGACACAAAAA
>JAUXED010000064.1 GCA_030618105.1 Bacteroidota bacterium
ACTCCTCCTTCGGCATGGCAAGAAGCATATAACCAGATAATTGAAAATATTAAGCCCGGATTGAATCTATTGATCGTACATCTTGCAATTGATAATGCTGAAATGCAGGCTATTTCCAAAAACCATCCTGATTTTGGTTCTGCATGGAGGCAACGGGATTATGATTGCATGGTAAGTGATGAATTCAGGAAACTGCTTAAAAAAAACAATATTTATACCATTACCTGGAAAGAAATTAAAGAATTACTAAATAAATAAACATGAATTGTTATGAAAAAATCAGTGCTTCTTTTTATAGCTTATCTAATAGGCATTGCAACCCTTTATGCACAAGCGCCTGACGCATTCAAATACCAGGCAGTAGCTCGTGACGCATCCGGTGAAGTGATAGCAAACCAGCTAGTTGACATAACCATTACTATTTTACAGGGCAGCATCAGTGGTACATCTGTTTACACTGAAACCCACGATTCAACAACCAATGAGTTTGGGCTGGTAAACCTGACTATCGGTGCAGGAGACCCAACCGGTTTTGCCGCCATAGACTGGAACAATGGTCCATATTTCGTAAAAGTGGAAATGGATGGTTCCCTGATGGGGATCAGTCAGTTATTAAGCGTACCCTATGCAAAGTATGCCGATAATGCAGGAAATATATTCAGTGGTAATTACAGCGACCTTACAGGAACACCAAACAATGTAAGCACATTTACAAATGATGCAGGATACCTTACAGGCTATACTGAAACCGACCCGGTTTTCGGGGCACATGCTGCAAGTGAAATAACTTCGACTAATATTACTAACTGGACAACAGCTTACGGTTGGAACGACCATTCTACAATAGGATACACAACTACTGATACTACTCTAAATGAGACAGAAGTAGATAATTTTGTAGCTAACAATGGATATCTGACAAGCGAAACAGACCCGATTTTCGTAGCACACGCTGCAAACGGAATTACTTCAACCAATATTACCAACTGGACAACAGCTTACGGTTGGAACGACCATTCATTAGCAGGATATACAACTACTGATACAACTCTTAATGAGACAGAAGTAGATAATTTTGTAGCTAACAATGGATATCTGACAAGCGAAACCGATCCTGTTTACGGTAGTTCAGTAGCAAGTGGAATAACCCAAGCCGATACAACCAACTGGAATAACAAATTAGACAGTTACACTGAAACTGATCCGGTATTCGGAGCCCATGCTGCAAATGGAATTACTTCTACAAATATAGCAAATTGGACAACTGCCTACGGTTGGAGCGACCACTCAACAATAGGATATTTTACTGCTGGTGGAGAAGCAGGCGGCACAAACCGTACTCTCGGAAATACCGATGATTTTTCACTTGGATTTAAAACCAATGATGCAACCAGATTGTTTATTACTAATGACGGTAAAGTTGGCATTGGTACAACAACACCAACAGGATATTTGGAAGTAACAGATAAAGGTGATATGAATCCTCAAAATCTATTATTAGTGGGACAGACAATAACGTTAAATAGATTAAGACTTTCTTCAGGAACGAACTATGCGACTATTTCTGTTGGTGATTCTTATGATGAAAATAAAGGTATTATTATTCCTCATTCAACCGGAAACGTAGGAATCGGCACAAATAATCCTTCAACTGAACTTGATGTTAACGGAAATGTTCATGTAGCCGGAGATCTGACTGTGGATGGTGCAATCGAAGTAGCTGAGAATATTGAGATACAGTCAGATGTTAGCTTAAACCTCTCAGCGAGTGGAATACAGACTTATTCAACTGTAGATGCAAACGCTATCGGATTTGGTGCTGCCTTATATCTGGCGACGGATGGAAATTACGAGGAGGCTGATGCTAATGCAGCATCCACTATGCCATGTGTGGCACTGGCTCTTGAAACAGGTACAGGGACAAAAGATATTTTACTGCAGGGATATATTCGTTATAATAACTGGACATGGAGTATCATCGGGGGCCCGGTTTATGTTTCTCCAACAAAAGGTGTTTTAACACAAACAATACCAACCGCAACAGGTCAGCAGGTACAGATAGTAGGTTATGCTACTAAGTCAAATACTATTTATTTCAGTCCAAACCTGATGTTGATTGAACTAAAATAATCAAGTAAGATGAAAAAGAATTTATGCATTGTATTGATTTTAATAAATCCGTTTGTTTTATCCGGACAAACAGCAGCTAAAGTGAATAATGTCGAAGACCCGGCGAAGATTGGCTCTGTTACAACAGGATCAATAGAGAAACTGGCAGGCGTAACTATAGAGACAATATATAAGAACTGTAAAGAGATACTGGACAATACACCCGGAGCAACTGATGGTGTGTATAATATAGATCCTGACGGATCAGGAGCAATTGAACCATTTGACTGCTATTGCGACATGACAACCGATGGTGGTGGATGGACACTTGTTTTATTGAATAATGCCGGAGTTGCAGGCTGCCCAAGACCATACTGGGATGAGGTTGTAAATAATGTTAATCTGAATGGGGCACTCTCTTCAGATATCACAACCTTCGATCTTTTTCTTGGAGTAAGTTTCTGGAATATTATGGGTAATCAGGTAAGGCTGGATATGGGCGCATCTCCAACAAGCCTTTCTCACAGAGCCTATTACGACTTCTCCCTTGATGATGGCAATAACTATGCCCTGGTAATGTCAAACGAATCTGTCACTATACATACCGAAGGTACTTCAAGCCCGGGCATGTTTACATATCACAACGGAAGACAACTTACCACGCGTGACGCTGACCATGATACTTATTCCGGCAACTGCTCTAATAATTACTACGAATCTGCCTGGTGGTATGGTGCCTGCATGAGTGGAAGCTTTTGGGGAGGCGGATTAGAGTCTTATCAGGATGCTCCCTACTGGACAGGCACAGCGGCTGAATATTTTGATTATGGATCAATCTGGCTTAAATAAAAATGGACACCTGATTCTGCTGAACTTAAATAAAACGATATATATGAAGAAGTTCTTTTCGTTTATCATACTGGTATTTATGTCTTATTTATCTTTTGGGCAAACTGTAGAAAAAATTAGTGGAATAGAAAAGGATGCAATAAACCAAATTGGATCTGTTTCTATAGATCTGATTGGTAAAATCGGCGATATCACTATATCTGGAATCTGTAAAAATTGCAAGGAGATATTATTCTACAATCCCGGATCACCCGATGGTGTTTACAGTATCGACCCTGACGGATCAGGGGCAATTGAACCATTTGACTGCTATTGCGACATGACAACCGATGGAGGTGGATGGACGATGGTGGGCAACTACAAAAGTCCGGCAACTTACGAAGAGTATATTCTTGCACGCTCTGATGCCTCTTATGGAACAGATGTAGGAAATCCCAACAGTACTAATGGCTGGACTGACTGGCGAATCCTTGCTGGTGTAGAATGGCCTATAGAGTTTGTTTTAATTTTAGATAGGCCAACATTTTCTTCGAGCTGGGAGGGAGTTAATGCAAAAGTGATCTACAGGGTGAACAACAGGAATGTTATGCCTAATTCCGGAACAGTTCAGGATCTTGTATCAGGTTCTAACCTTTACTATAAGTTTTATTTCACCCCTGGCTGGACAGACGTGGGTTCATCATCAAGGTCTGAAGATTTTTATTGGTATCCATACACATCCGGCAACCAATATCTTATCCTGTTTCATGGAGTAGATGATTTACTTACTTATTATGGCTTTGGAGTCCCAGGCGGGAACAACACCTGGCATCATAGTGCCCGTATGTTAATTAGATAGTGTTTGGTTTGACAAAGCCTTGTAGATAAAAGAAAAGGGGGCGATATTATCTTCATTGAAACTATAACACACTATACTTCACTAAGGAATTAATAAATCTTTCCTCACTTCCTAATTCAACGAGTTACGAGTTCGGAGTTCAAGTCCCCAGGCTTGAATCCCTTTGAGATGTTTGTGATCCTTTTTTCCTTTTGGGACGTTTTTTTATCGCTTTTTATATACATCCCTCCGATGGCCAATTTTCACTACAATTACAAAAAGTTTTTCATCTTCTATTGAGTAGACAATACGATAATTTCCCTGGCGGATACGATACTTTTCTTCATCGGACAGCTTTTCACATCCAAAAGGTCTTGGGTTTATAGAAAGTCTTTTGATCCTTCCAACAATTTTCTGTAAAACCTTTTTTGGTACCTTTATAAGTTCTTTTGCTGCAGCCGGTTTAATGTAAATTTTATATTTTACCACTCGATTTCAAATCTTTCAAAACATACTCAAAATCCAAATTCGGTTCGTTTAAACGATCTTCAAAAGCTTCTAAATCTTCTAAATCTTCAGCAAGTGAAAATTTAATTGCTTCATTTACTAAAGCAGAAATTGATTTCGAAACCTGAGCGGACTTAATCTTCAATGCCCGGTGAAGTTGTGGATCAAGATAAATTGTCGATCTTTTTAATGTTGATTCCATAGCTCAAATATATACAAAAACATTTTAACATCATAACGTTTTACAGCTAAAAAGCAAAAAAGGTTATGCACTGTAAAACCCGGTATATCCTTTTATAATTACTTCTGTGCCTTAACCCAGTTTACAAGTCCTTTTTTACTGATAATATCCATAAGCTTATCCGGCAGGGGGGCAAATGAAAATTGTTTTTCTTCTATTATTATTTTTCCACCCAAAAAATTCACATCTACCCTATCCCCTTCCCTGTATGAATCCACCGCTTCAGGATGCACAATAAGAATAAGTCCCTGGTTTATAGCCGAACGATAGAATATCCTGTTTACCGATTTGACAATTATAGCCTTAACACCTGCATGTGCCAGCCCAACAGAAGGATGCTCACGGCTGCTGCCACATCCGAAATTATCACCTGCAATGATCACATCACCCTTTTGAACATTTTCCGAAAAGGCAGGATCAAAACCCTTAAAAAGATAAGGCATGATAGCTTCGGCATCTGAGCTAAGGATATTGTATGTCAGGTTCCCCGCAAACATCTGGTCAGTATTCAGGTTATCCACATCAGAGTAGTTCCACACTCCGATTATTCTTCTAATTTCACCTTCTTTAATTTCGAGAGTCGAGCTTTGTTCTTTTGTATAAGGGAATTTATCGTCTGCTTTAATGCCCCGTGGATCAGTTATCTCACCTTTAATAGCCGAACAGGCAACTGTTGCGGGCGAAGCAAGATATATTTCAGCATTTTTATTACCCATTCGCCCCAGGAAATTCCTGTTTGCTGTTGAAATAACCTTGTATCCGTCAGCCGGTATCCCCTGACCCGTCCCAAGGCATGGTCCGCACGAGGGACTTAAAACATTTGCACCTGCTTTTATCAATTTTGAAATTATTCCCTCATCAATTGCCTGGAGATATATTTTTTCAGAAGCAGGGAGAATAAGCAATTGAAAACCTTCAGCTACTTTCTTTCCGTCAAGTATATCAGCAGCTATCTGTAAATCCTCCAGACGTCCATTTGTACAGGTACCAATCAAACCCTGTTGCAGTTTGGTTCCCTGAACCTCAGAAACAGCTTTAACATTATCAACATGATGCGGCGCTGCTACAAGAGGAAATAGTTCATCCAGATTTATCTCCATCTCTTTTTCATAATAAGCACCTTCATCAGCCCAAACACCTTTAACCTGATCCTTATTATAAAAGCCGGCTAATATTTTATCAGGAGGAAAAACCGCATTCTTTGCTCCCATTTCAGATGCAAGGTTAGCAAGTGTCATTCGTTCTGATATGGAAAGACTTTTTACTCCTTCACCATGGTATTCGATAGACATGTAATTGGCACCTGCTGAACCGATTTTACCAATGATCCATAATGAAATATCTTTTGCATAAACTCCTTCCTTAAGTTTACCATGCAGAGTTATCTTAACAGATCCCGGCACACGGAACCATGTTTCTCCCCGCTTCCAGATACCGGCTGATTCGGTACGGTCAATTCCGGCAGCCAGAGCATTAAAAGCACCTGCTGTACAGGTATGGCTGTCGCTGCCGACAATTATCATCCCGGGCTTTGCATGGTAAGACATTATC
This sequence comes from Bacteroidota bacterium, assembly GCA_030618105.1. Taxonomy (GTDB): domain Bacteria; phylum Bacteroidota; class Bacteroidia; order Bacteroidales; family VadinHA17; genus JADFUQ01. Next base: position 6,075 of record JAUXED010000064.1, read on the forward strand.
TGGTGACAAATTCCCTTTCCGGCATCGTAGAATCTTTTTATTCCCTGCTCTTTGACAATATCCCGGATAGTCTGGTACTGGGTAGCAAGTATAGCGCTGGTCGGGGGTGCGTTGTGGTCGAGTACTACAAGCATCTGATCAGGATCAGCGACTTTCCTGCCCTCCATTTTCTGAAATGTTTTGTAAATAGAAGCGGTATTATCATGAGTAAGGACAATATCCGGTTTCCTGAATACAATAGAACCGGTTTCTGCACCAAGTATCTTCTCTACAAAAGTTTTCTCTGACATGGCTTATGTATCAATAATATATTAAATCGTTTACCTATCAATTGTTGTCATATACTCCTTTCGGTCGTGTCATATGTTCGCTATCGCTCACACGCTTTTATATATTGAAACAGGATTTTGCGAGGAGCATAGCGACGAAGCAATCTCCCAAGAACAACCGGAATGCCAAATAAATGGACCGTTATAGACTTTAGGAAAATCCATGAAAGATTGCTTCACTTCGTTCGCAAAATCCTTTTTCATCCTTCATCCTTCATTTTTCTAAAACAAACCACCGTTTTGATAAATTTCCATCTGTACATCTGAGAAAGGATCTGTTTTTATTGATTTTTCATTTTTAAGGTTTTTAATTTCGCCTGTTTCAAAGTTAACATGGATATTATCACCATTTTTAATATCCAATTCATCCAGGGTTTTATATACCATAATCGGGAAAGCAGCATTAATTGCATTCCGTTCATAGATAGCGCCGAATGATTTTGCAAGAATAATCTGCACGCCCAGTGATTTGAAACAATCCACTGCCTGCTGGCGTGAGCTCCCACTACCGAAGTTCTTTCCTGTAATAATAATATCACCTTTCTCTGCCTTTCCGGCAAAATCCTTATATCCTTCAAGGTTATCAAAAGTATATTGACCCATTTCATTGAAGTCGGTAATTGTCAGATATTTATTATGAAAGATCATATCGGTATCGATATTGTCATGATCTATCACCCATACTCTGCCTTCAACAATTGTTGGTTTATCAAATGACGGCTTAGTCTCCTTTTTCGCCTTCTCAATCCTTTCCAGCTTCTCAGAAGGTTTAAAAACAGCCGGTTCAGCAGGTATTTTATCAGGAGTAGTGATATATCCTGCCACTGCTGAAGCAGCTGCCACTGCAGGTGATGCAAGGTAAACTTCACCTTTCCCCTGCTTGCCGGGGAAATTCCTGTTACCTGTACTGATTGTGATCTCTCCCGGTCCGTTCTGCCCAACCTGTCCTGCTGCACAACCTGCACAACCTGCATTTGAAACCAATGCTCCAGCCTTTTTGAAAGTCAGGATAATCCCTTCCTCAAGGCATTGATCCCAAACCTTATTAGTTGAAGGAACGATTTTCAAAACCACTCCGGGAGCAACTTTTCTTCCTTTAAGCACACCGGCGGCAATTCTCATATCTTCCATCCTGCCGTTAGTGCAACTGCCTATAAAAGCCGAGTCGATCTTTGTTTTCCCGGTCTTAGTAATATCCACAGTATCATGAGGTTTCCCGGGTTTTGAAACCCTTATTATAAACTTACTCACATCAATATCAATCACCTGCTCGTATACTGCATCTGCATCAGGACCGGTTACCAGAGGTTCCTTTCCCGACCGTTCTTTACAATAATTGATTATCTCATCACCGGGTGGGAAAATAATATTTATGGCACCCATTTCTGTTGCCATTGAAGAAATAGTTATCCGGTCATCGAGAGATAATGTTTCAATAGCTTCACCTGCTATCTCAATGGAATAGCCCAGCAATGTATTTGCCCCGAATTCAGCCAGAAGGTTCAGGACAATATCTTTAGCAAAGATCCCTTTCGGAAATTGTCCGGTCAGGTTCAGCTTCACCGTGGCAGGGACCTTGAACCATACCTTACCTGTACTCCATGCCACTGCTATATCACGATCGCCCATCCCTTGTCCGAAAGCACCCACTGCACCCAGGATATTGGCATGCGAATCGGTTGAAATAGCTGTGGTTCCTGGATAAACTAATCCTTCTTCAATTATAAGATGTGTGCCGATACCCGAATTAATATCATATACTTTTATCCCGTGTTCTCTTGCAAACACTCTGCATATTTGCTGGTTAGTTGCATATTTCTGATCAGAACCCGTTGGGTTTGTATCAAATGTAAAAAAGGTTTTTGAAGGATCATCAATCACCAGGTCATTCTCTTTTATATTCTTCACCACATTTGGACCCCCAAAGTCTCTGGCAACTCTAACATCAATATCCACATCGACAATATCTCCGGGTTTTACTTCATCTTTGCCTGAATGCAGGGCAAGGATTTTTTCGGTCATTGTTAATCCCATAACTATATTATTTGTTTTTCAACTATAACGTATATTACTAAATGCCTGTATCCAGCAGGGTATAGCATTTAGCAAATATTGCGGCCTGTTGTTATTGTTTTCTCCGTTTATCAATTACCTTGTCTTCAGGATTTCTCCGACAATCCCAGATCATAATTATTAATATTTGCTTCTCGAATATTTCGTAAATTATCTGGTAATTGTCAGTAACCAATGCTCTTACTGAATCAATGTCCGTCTTTGTCCCGAGCTTAGAATTTTTGGAAATCAGCTTGACGCTTTTATTGATTTTGGTGTATAATTTCCTGCTATAAGTAGAGGTTTCGTTTCGTTGAATATAATATTCAAGAATGTTAAGCAAATCAAGACGAGCTTCAACTGACCATTCTATTTTGTGCTTAACCATTGATCTATCTCTTTTTGTAAGGACTCATGAGATATTGTCTTTCCATTTTTAAGTTGTTTCCGTCCAGATTCAATTCGTTTCTTTTGATAATCAGAAAGTTTATAAAACTCTCCCGTTGCTTTTGATTCAATAATTGTTTTTATTGCCTTTAAAAATGAAACATCATCAATTTGAGATAAATATTTGATTATCGTATGTCGGAGTTCAATCGTACTCATATCCTTTTTTTATTCAAAAATAATTAATTTTCGTCATTTTTCAAATAGTCATACTTTCTTTTAATACAATTGTCCACAACATTTCGATATCTACAACAGAGCTATATTTCCAAAACAAGTGCAGAAGCTCCACCTCCCCCGTTACACAATCCGGCAACGCCATATTTTGCATTATTTTGTTTTAAAACATTAATCAATGTAACAACAATTCGCGCTCCTGAAGCGCCTATTGGATGACCCAGAGAAACGGCTCCTCCGTTAATATTAACCTTGTCACTGTTCAGGTCCAGTTCATTTAATGTAGCGAGCATCACAACTGCGAACGCCTCATTTATTTCAAAATAATCCACCTGATCCTGCTTCAATCCTGCTTTTTTCAGAGCTTTGGCAATAGCCTTTGCAGGAGCAGTTGTGAACCATTCAGGAGCCTGTGCAAAATCTGCATAGCCAATAATTCGTGCTATTGGTTTAATACCTGTCTCCTCAGCCTTTTCAGGAGACATCAGAACAACCGCTGCAGCGCCGTCATTTATAGTCGAAGCATTTGCAGCAGTTACCGTACCATCTTTTTCAAAGACCGGTTTTAATTTCGGTATCTTTTCAAAATTTGTTTTCGTAAATTCCTCATCCACATCAACAATTACCGGATCACCTTTTCTTTGTTTGATCTCAACCGGGACAATTTCATCCTTAAACAATCCTTTTTCCGTAGCTGCTGAAGATCGTCTGTACGACTCTTCAGCAAATTTATCCTGCTGCTCACGACTTATTTTCATATCCCGTGCACATAATTCTGCTGCACAACCCATATGATAGTCGTTATACACATCCCATAAACCATCTTTTACCATGCCGTCAATTAGTTTTGAGTGTCCAAGCTTATGTCCTGTCCGGTGTCCCGGCAAATAAAACGGAACATTAGACATGCTCTCCATCCCACCGGCAACAACGATATCATTATCACCTGTTAGTATTGTTTGTGCCCCAAGCATAATTGCTTTCATTCCTGAGCTGCAAACCTTATTCACCGTAGTACATGGAATGCAATCCGGTAATTCTGCAAGAAGAGCAGCCTGTCTGGCAGGTGCCTGCCCAAGATCAGCTGAAAGAACATTTCCCATAAAAACCTCATCCACATCGCAACCGTCAATCCCGACCCTCTCAACAGAGTCTTTAATTACAATGGCACCTAAAGAGGTTGCACTCAAAGAAGATAAAGAACCTCCGAAACTGCCAACCGGTGTACGGGCAGCTGAAACAATATAAACTTCCTTCTTTTTCATACGTTTAAATCTTTTATGTTAAGTGACAAGGTTACTTATATTTTCTACCTTTTTATAAGTTCTGTGGTATTTGTTACTCGCTCCCACAAGAACCCATGGCACAAACCCGCTCGTGAACTTCCATGTGAAAATATCCGGATACTGTTACGCAACCGTTATTTAATCATTTTTATTTATGCATTAATGATACATGGAAGTTTCATAGAATTTGTTTTGTGTTAGTTCAATAATTTAATATTCAGATTTTCGGTTTTAATTTACAACTTATTTGCATAAATACAAACATATTAAAACCGTTGGAATGGTTACCGGTTTGCTAAATAGTTACTTATAGGGTTAAATGTTAATTGACAATGTATCATATGCCAGGAAAACATTCTCAGGGAGTTCTTTCTGTATTTCATAATGCTTGCCCATTGTATGACTGATATGAGTCAGGTAAGCTTTTTCAGGTGAAATCTCTCTTATAATAGCCAGCGCTTCATCGAGATTAAAATGAGATATATGTTTCCGTTTATGCAAGGCATTAATCACCAGAATCCGCGTACCGGATATTTTCTTTTTCTCCTCATCAGGTATATAATTCGCATCAGTGATATATGTTAAGTCACCTATCCTGAAACCATAAATAGGAAGCCGGTAATGGTAAATACGTATTGGTATAATCTTCAAACCGCGTACATCTAAGATGTTGTCATCAATAGTATGGAGGTTCATCTGTGGTACACCCGGATATTTCAATTCTGCAAAAACATAAGAGTATTCCCTTTTAACAGCTTCCTGTACTCTTTTTTCAGCAAAAATATCGATTGGTTGTCTTGTCCTGAAATTGAATGGACGCACATCATCCATCCCGGCAATATGGTCTTTGTGCTCATGTGTCAATAAAATAGCATCTAACTTGTGTACCCCTGCACGTAACATCTGTTGCCGGAAATCAGGCCCTGCATCAATAACAAAAGTAATATCCTCCGTTTCAATAAGTACAGACGTACGGAGTCGTTTGTCCTTTGGATCATCCGACCGGCATGTATCACAATCGCATGTAATAACCGGAACACCCTGAGAAGTACCCGTTCCTAAAAAAGTAATTTTCATACCAGCAAATATAACCCGAATTTTATGATCTTAAACTTTTGTCTTTATCCTTTTATCTTTTATCTTTCTGATAAATTTGTAATCCGAAAAAAGGTAAAGTATATCCGGTGAAAATAAATAGAATTAAAATATGACAGCTACAATATACCTGATACCGGCAAGCCTGGGAAGTGATAAGACAAATCACTTTCTACCCGATCTTGTTTTCAGTATTATCAATAAAATAGATCATTATATTGTTGAGAACGAACGAACTGCAAGAAGATACCTTATCAAGTTAGGGATCAAAACCCCCATTGATGATCTTCAGTTTTATATTCTGGATAAACACACTGAGCTAAATGAAATCAGCAAATTCTTAGATCCTGCCAGACATGGCAATGATATGGGCATTATCTCTGAAGCAGGGACTCCGGGAGTTGCCGATCCGGGTGCAAATATTGTTGAAATTGCCCACCGGGAAAACATCCGTGTTGTACCTCTTGTTGGACCCTCTTCCATCCTTCTTGCCCTGATGGCTTCCGGATTAAACGGTCAGAATTTCGCCTTTACAGGATATTTGCCAATTCAAAAGAATGAAAAAACAAAAAGGATCAAACAGCTTGAGATACGTTCAGTAAAAGAGAACCAGAGTCAGATATTTATGGAAACTCCTTACCGGAACCAGAAAATGCTGGATGATCTATTCAAAACATGCTCTCCCCAAACCCGTCTTTGCATTGCAACTGATATTACAATGGATAGTGAGTGCATAAAGACAAAAACAATTGCCGGTTGGAAAGCAAACCCGCCCGATATCCATAAACGCCCAACCATTTTTATTCTTCATGCTTAACCAATTTGTTGTAAAAAATAAGATAAATCATTTCTTAATGAAATAACAAACTGTATTGCACAAAAAAATTGGGGTAAAACTTGACATGGGTTTTGGTTTTTTGTATTTTTATAACAAGTTACACAAAACAACCTGCTTATACTTAACGCCATGAAAACCAAAGCTATTCTAACAGTACTGGGAATTTACCTTAT
>JAUXED010000080.1 GCA_030618105.1 Bacteroidota bacterium
GTGGCTGTTATGAATATGTACAACACATGCCAGGCAGCCCGGAGGGCTAGAATGGCACTATAACAAATGTTTTTCTTCGAGTTCAATTCCACTGATTTTCTGTAACAGGCATTGAAATGTCTGCATGTTTTATTCTATCCCTCCGGGATGAATAATATTTATTAATTCTTTGTATCAGGCATTGAAATGCCTGCCTATTATCTTTCTGTCCCTGCCGGGACGAAGAGAGGACGTTTTATATAAGGATTTTGGTTTAAAAAAAAGCCGCCATATCCGGCGGCTTTAATATTTTATCTAACTTCCTGATAATTTACGGCAACATATTTATTGAATACCCTTGTATCAGGAAAATAGAAGCTAATCTTTTTGAACTAAATCATATTTGGGAGGATTAATACTATTGTCTATAAGACCTTCCTTCTTCATCTCCAGAATACATTTGATTCCCTTTGAATAAGAAAGGGACAAATTCTTGATAATTTCACCCAAGTATGACATCCCACTTTCGGAAAGAAACTCTAAAACTGCCCTCTTTGTGGGATTATCTGTCACATTTATTCCTCTGTATTTACCCATATATCTAATACCTTTATAATTTGAAAATTTATTAATTATACTCTCTCTTTATATTAAGAAGCATTTTAACTTTAAATGGTTGCGTGCAAAAACTATTATTCATCAACAAAATCCGTTCCTTTATCAATAAATAAGTAAAAATCAAGGATTAAAGGGGAGAAATTGTGATGAGGTAATAAGGTGATGAGATGATGAGGTGATGAGGTGATGAGGTGATGAGGTGATGAGGTGATGAGGTGATGAGGTGATGAGGTGATAAGGTGATGAGGTGATGAGGTGATGTGGTGATGTGGTGATGTGGTGATGAGGTGATGGGGTGATGAGGTGATGAGGTGATAAGGTGATGTAGAGAAGAAGGCAGAAGGCAAAATTTACGTCAATAAATGATCATAAACCTCATTCAGTATACTTTCAATTTTTTCAATGCACGCACCACACATACCTGCAACAGCAGATTCATCTGCAACCTCTTCAACAGTAAATAAATTCTTCTTTTTTATCAGGTCAATAATTTCACTGCGAGTAATATTCGCGCATTCACAAATTACAGGATCATATTTTTCCATAGAATCTGATTAATCGGGCATAAAAAAAGCAAAAAATCCGGTAAAATGAAAATTAATAATATTCCAATATGTTTTTTTTATCAACAAAGGAGTGTTAGTAACAAAAAAATGCAATCTTTATAAAATGAAAAAACTGATTTTACCATTAATTCTGACTGTTTCAATAATACTGTCAGCTTGTGCTGAACTTTTAACAACATTTCAGTCAGTGGCAACCACCCTGCCTTTAACAGAAGCAGAGGTTGTGCAGGGCTTGAAAGAAGCATTAAAAACAGGAGCGCGTAATTCATCTGGCCGACTGGCAGCCGAAAACGGATATTTTGGAGATGAAATTATTAAAATACTGCTTCCTGAAGAAGCAAAGATTATTGTTGAAAATATTTCAAAGATCCCGGGAGGAGATAAGCTGGTTAATGATGTTATTCTGAGAATAAACCGTGCTGCTGAGGATGCTGCGAAAGAAGTGGCTCCTATCTTTATAAATAGTGTAACACAAATGTCAATTTCCGATGCTTTTGGCATTTTGAATGGTGGAGATGATGCAGCCACTCAATATCTCAGCAGGACAACCTACAGCGAGCTGGTTGATCTGTACAGTCCAAAAATCAGGGCTTCAGTAGAAAAGGATATAGTTGGAAATATATCAACCCAGGATTCATGGGATGCTCTCACCGGGAAGTGGAATCAGTTTGCCAAATCATTGGCAGGACGCCTGGCAGGCATGCAGACTGTTGAAACAGATCTCGGGGATTATCTTACCCATAAAGCTCTTGATGGCATGTTTATAAAAGTTGCAGAAGAGGAATTTAAAATACGGAAAGATATTAATGCAAGGGTTTCTCCAATACTTAAAAAAGTGTTTGGAAGCCTTGATAATAAGTAAAAAGTTAAAATTAGAAATAATTACTTTTGCATTTATAAATCAAGTGCACTTTGACTAAAGGAGTTTTTATACCGGCATTTATTACACTTATTTTTTACTCTCCACAAGTATTTTCAGAATCAGATACCTCGTCTGTTACAATACCCAGAATAGATAAAGAGATTATATTTGATGGTTTACCCTTTGAAAAAGTCTGGGATGAAATTGAACCTCTGCCTGTTGTAATGCTCCAGCCTGATTTTGGTAATGAACCCACAGAAAAAACAGAAATCCGTCTCTTTTATAACGATAAGTACCTGTATGTTGCCGGGAGATTATATGATAATGATGCTTCAAAAATCAAATCCTTAACAAAAAAAAGAGATGATTTTAGCCCAAACAGTGATGGTTTTGGAATTATTCTCGATACCTTTAATGATAATGAGAATGCTCTTTCTTTCACCACAACACCAGCAGGTATTCGATCTGATATGAGTATTTTTAATGATGCCGTGGGTCGTATGAATCATATGCCCTTTAATATGAGCTGGAATACCTTCTGGGATGTTGAAACAGTTATCAATGAAGAAGGATGGTTTGTTGAAATGCGTATTCCCATTTCCAGTTTGCGTTTCCAGGATGTTAATGGTGTTACAACAATGGGACTTATTGTCTGGCGGTTTATTCCACATAAAAATGAGACTATTATATTTCCGGCAATTCATCCTAAATATGGTGAATGGGCTATGATGAAACCATCACGGGCAGAGGATGTTATATTTAAAGATATTAAACCAAAAAGACCCTTTTATATCGCACCCTATGGTCTTGCCGGATTTTCTGAAACCAACGAATTGAACGATGCGGAAACAGAATACATCTATAATAAAAAGACGCCTGTTGAAGCCGGTTTGGATATTAAATACGGACTAACCAGCAACCTTACCATGGATTTGACTTTAAACACAGATTTCGCCCAGGTAGAAGCTGATGATCAAATGATTAACCTAACCCGGTTTTCGCTCTTTTTTCCTGAAAAACGAAAATTTTTCCAGGAAAGATCCAGTATTTTCAGTTTCAGTTCAGGTGGTTCGAGTAACCTTTTTTACAGTCGAAGAATTGGACTTTACGATGACCAGCCTGTTCGTATATATGGTGGAGCAAGGATAGTAGGTCGGATTGGATCATGGGACCTTGGTTTTTTAGATATGCAAACTGCTCCGTTTGAAGATCTGCCTTCCGAAAATTTTGGAGTACTTAGAATGAGAAGACAGGTAATAAATGAGAACAGCTATATTGGTGGAATTCTTACTTCAAGAATCGGGATGGACGGAAAATACAACACTGCTTATGGACTGGATGCTATACTGAGGATATTCAATGATGATTACCTGGATATCAAATGGGCACAGAGTTTTGAAACGGGCTTAAAGAATAACCCCGCATCACTCGATCCTGCAAAAATGCAGATCAGTTGGGAAAGAAGAAATGAAGAGGGTTTCGCGTATGATATTTCCTGGTCGCGCTCGGGAGAAGCTTTTAACCCCGGTATCGGATTTGAAATGCGTGAGGATTATTCATTTGCCAGAACACAATTTCAGTATGGATGGTTACCCGGAAAAGATTCAAAACTATTTAGCCACAGCATATATATACAGCAAATGTATTTCCTGAGTGTAACCGATGGCAGTCTTGAAACTCTCACAGCAGGCCCGGGATGGAAATTCCAGACTAAATCTATGATGTCCGGAAATTTATCCGTGAGTTACATGATTGAGGATGTAAAAGAAGTATTTTCATTCTCTGATGATGCTGAAGTACCTGAAGGACGTTATGAATTTATTGAATTTAGGGGAACGATCTCAACTCCTATGTCACGAAAATTCTACTCAATGATCATGTCCAAAGCAGGTGGATTTTACGATGGTTACAGGACTTCAATATCATTCATGCCTACATGGAATATCTCTTCAAGTTTTCAATTAAACGGCACATACCAGTATAACTGGATCAATTTCGAAGAACGATCACAGAAATTTAATGGACAAATAGGCAGACTTAAGATACTTTATATGTATAATACCAAGCTTTCAGCAAGTGCATTTATCCAATACAATAGCAGTAATAATGTGATAATCTGTAATTTCCGGCTGCGATACAATCCAAAAGAAGGAAACGATTTCTATCTTGTTTTCAATGAAGGAAGAAATACTTACCCGGATACAGAGATCCCGGCACTTCCAAAGATCAGTGACCGGACCATCCTGGCTAAATACACGTATACTTTTAATTTATAATATCGTAATTAAAATTATTAGTTGATTAATAAATATTAGGCTAAGGCTGAGGCTAAGGCTAAGGAAAATAAGATGTTTTAGAATTTCGGGGCATAAATAATAAAACACGATTTTACAAAATATCAAGAGGAAGTTGTTACGAACTTGTAAATCTGTTTAAATCCCTTACTTTTTTACCTTTGCACAAATAAAGAAATTTAGTGCATATAAAATGATAAATCCTAACGAACATCCTTTATTTGAGGAAAGAGATCTGGAAGGTCTTTTTAGAAAAACATGGGAAATTTACAAGAAGCACTTTGGCTGGCTGTTTTTATACAGCTTCCTTGGAATATTAGTGCTTCAATCCTTTTTATACACATCCCGGTTACGGGAATTCATGACTTTCGATTACCTTTCCAATCCTGAGAAGATAACCGAACAAATGGGATCCCTGTTCATGCTGATTGTTGTTTTTTTTATTGGTTATTCCATACTCTATCTTTTCCTCCATTATTACATATTGTACCAGGAATGGAAAACTGAGAATAACCATTTTATCCTGATGAAGGAGTCAATGAAAAAGTTTGCACTCCCTTACCTGGGAACAATGTTTCTGGCTTTTATGATTCTTATGGCGGGAATGATGCTCGGTGTAATGCTTTTTGTTATCGGCATGTTTGCTGCTATGATTTATCTTGCCACGGTTTTTACACCCACTTCTGCCCTGTTGATTATTGAAGAAGTTAATCCACTGGAAGCTATAACGGGAAGTTTTAAACTGGTGCATAAAGATTTATGGAAGACACTGGGTTATGTTGTTGTTTTTTATATCCTTTATTTCGTAATCGGAATTATCCTTTCATCCATAATCATGGCTCCTTTTGCCGGGAATTTCTTTGAGTTTCTGAATCCGGAAACATCAACGGAGATGGCTAATACGAGCAAGTCACTTTTATCTAATATCAGTCCTGCTTATGTACTAATAAGTTCTGCAACCAGCGCTGTCACTACTCCGCTGGTACCCATTTTTTCAATTCTTATCTATTTTAACCTGAAATATAAATAGGATTGTGATGTGGTGATGAGGTGATGTGGTGATGAGGTGATGAGGTGATGTGGTGATGAGGTGATGTGGTGATGTGGTGATGTGGTAATGTGGTGATGAGGTGATGTGGTAATGTGGTGATGTGGTGATGAGGTAATGAGGTGATGAGGTGATGTGGTGATAAGGTAATGAGGTAATGATACACTAAACATATTATGAAAACATCAGGAAGCAAGATACAGGTGAGTGATCTGAAAGATGAACGAAGGTTCCGTCTTATAACTTCAGTAGAGCATGAAAATGTGGTTCCATTTGTATTTCGCTATATCTGGAAGAAAAACAAGGTTACATACCTATACTTTGGAGCAAATATTATTTTTCTTGCTTATTTACTGCGAATTATCACCTCTCAGATGATTTTCGGATCGTGGAGTCCGGGTGCTACCCTCTGGCAACTGTTTCTGGGTTTTATCCTGTACCCTGTCCTGCTTGTTCCTGTTCATGAAGGAATTCACGGTCTTGTTTATCTTCTTGAAGGAGCTACTAAAATAAAGTTCGGTGCTGACTTAAAGCAATATATCTTTTATGTTACAGCCGATCATTTCGTACTTGACAGAAACAGTTTCTACAGACTTGCGTTTACCCCGTTTATCATCCTGAGTCTTGCACTTGCAGCAGGTAGTATATTTATTCAACCGCCATATTCCTGGGGTTTTTCTCTATGTCTGCTGGCACATGGCACAATGTGTATCGGTGATTTTGCCCTCGCCAGTCTTTTTGCTGAATATCCTGAAAAAGAAATCTACACTTACGATCAGACATCTGATAAAACTTCCTTCTTTTACGAAAAAATTAAATCAGAGTAAAGTACAATATGAGTTCATTTACACATGCAATACGAAAATTCCCACGTATTTTCTGGGTTTCAAATATCATGGAATTATTCGAACGCTGGGCATGGTACGGGTTTTATAATGCCCTTGCTCTTTATCTTACCCTCTCGAAAGACACCGGAGCGCTGGGTTTCTCTCAAGCACAAAAAGGATTGATCATTGGCACAGGATCAATGTTGTTGTATGTCCTGCCCCTGATCACCGGTGCCATTGCTGACAGGATCGGATATAAAAAAGTATTGATTCTCTCTTTTACTATGTATGTGTCCGGATATTTCATGATGGGGACTTTTGAGTCGTACCAGGCAATATTCTTCGCTTATATATACCTGGCTGTTGGGGGAGCCCTTTTCAAGCCCATTATATCTGCTATGATAGCTAAAACAACCGATAAAGAAACTTCATCTCTTGGATTCGGGATATTCTACATGATGATCAATATAGGTGGTTTTATCGGTCCTTTTATAAGCGGACTGGTCTATAATATCAGCTGGAATTATGTATTTCTGATGTCAATTATTACAATCGGGATAAATTATGTTTTTGTGTTCTTCTTTTTTAAAGAACCGGAACGTAAAAAGAGTAATGTTTCTTCCGTGAAGAATATTCTTGAAGCTTTCAGAAACATCTATATCACACTTTCAGACTATAAATATGTATTGTTCCTTATCATAATGGCAGGCTTCTGGACTGCTTTTAATCAACTTTACTATTCATTTCCGGTATTTTTGAATGACTGGGTTGACCTGGATGCTCTTGCCGTAAATCTTGGGTTAAAAGAAGGAACAATTACACCAATAACCATTACCAGTCTGGATGCCTTTTTTATTATTTTATTTCAATTAGTAATATCCTCAATTACAATGAAATTCAGGCCATTGAATGCTATGATCACCGGGATAATCATTTTAAGCATCGGACTTTTCCTTATGTTTACAACCCGTTTCTCCTGGTTAGTTATTTTTGGTATCCTGGTGTTTGCCATTGGCGAAATGGCCAGCTCTCCCAAGTTCACAGAATATATCGGACGTATAGCTCCTATGGATAAAAAAGCATTGTACATGGGTACTTCATTTCTCCCATTAGGTCTGGGCCACTGGTTTGCAGGTATCCTTTCAGGTGACCTTTACGCAAACATTTCCGAAAAGTTTACCTTATTAAAAAAGGAAGTTGCAATTCAGGGACTGGATATACCCGCGGTTTCAGACACTTTCACACAAAACGATTATATTAATCGTGCACAGGAACTAATGGGGCTGAACAACAAGGAACTGACCCAGTACCTCTGGGACCAGTACCATCCAATGAATATCTGGATGATCTTTTCAGGAATAGCAGTGGGAACTGCAATATTGCTGTTTATTTATGACAGGTTAATCCTTAACGGTAAACCAAAATAGAAAAACAATTACTTCTAAGGTTCCCAGTCTTCAATAACCAGCTTTTTGCCGCGTTTATTTATAACAAGCTTCTGTCTGGCTCTCCATTTCAGTTCATTTACCATTTCCCTCGGAATAATTATTGCGTAACTCTTACCACCCGATACTTTGGTCAGGCTGCGGATGTGTTTTTCACTAAGTGGTCTGCGTCCCATAATTATTTAATTTTAATTACGTTATTAATAACGTTATTAATAACGTAACTAATAACGTAATTATTTTTATAAAAAGCAAATTATTATGCTATTAGTCTGAATAATAATTTTTTGTGTTCGGCAATTTTAACATAAAACCGGTTCCTTTGCCTTCTTCACTTTTAACATTTATTTCGCCATGGTTTTTTTCGATGAATTCTTTACATAGAATTAATCCAAGTCCGGAGCCTTTTTCATTTGCAGTACCAAGTGTTGAAAATTCTGTATCAAGCCGGAATAATTTATTTATATCTTCAGGTTTTATCCCCACTCCTGTATCAGTTATTAAAAATTCCACAAAACTGTTCACATCTTTGGCTGTTATTCTCACATTCCCATTTTGAGTAAACTTTATTGCATTTGAAAGGAGGTTTCGAATCACTGAACTGATCATATTTTTATCGGCAAAAACTTTTATTTGCCCCGTAACTTCATTTAATACAGTTATATTTTTCTTTGTTGCAAATTCATTCAATAAATCAATTGTTTCATCAACTATGCTTTTCAAAAAAAAGTTTTCAGGGATTATTTTTAATTTTCCGGTTTGGGAACTTGACCATTCAAGAAGGTTATTAAGTAAATCAATTGTTTCATTACCTGTTTTGTATATATTATAAGCTATTTTCTCAATTTCCGCTTTAGAAAAATCCCCTGAATTCGTCCAAAGTAATTCACTGAAACCAAGGATTGAATTAAACGGACTTCGCAAATCATGTGAGATAATAGAGAAAAACTTATCTTTTGATGCATTAAGTTCCTGTAAATATTCCTGATTTTTCTTAAGAGTAATTTCTGCCTCTTTTTGTGCTGTTATATCACGAATTGATCCCTGGAAAACAACCACGTTCCCGTCTTCATCTTTAATGGCAACAGATGAAATAAGCACATTGATAATACTTCCATCCTTTCTCCTTAAGTTAAACAAAGAATCTTTTACAGTTCCCTTTTTTTCAATTTCCAGAACGTCTTTTTCCCTGTCAGATTTGTTTACATAGAGTTCCCGGATATTAATCTTTTGTAATTCTTCTTTACTTTCATAGCCGAAGAATCCGGGGGCACCGTCACTCATATCAATCCATTCTCCTTCTTTAGTAACAATATAAACACAGTCGGTGGATGTTTTAAAGAAACCCCGGTATTTTTCTTCACTCTCTTTCAAAGCTATGGTCCTTATTTCAACTTCCCTTTCTAAATTTTCCGTTTGTTTCAGGACAAGTTCATCCTTTTCCTTTTTAAGTATATTTATTCTGTCAACCAGAGCCAGTGACAAAAGAAAAACCATTATTACTATTCCTGCCTGGTATCCATGTTCGGTAAAAGTATTACTCGGCAAGATACTAAGCCGAACCATTTCAACTATACTACCTGATACCAGAAATGCCAGTACTGCAATCAAAAAATAACGAGCCGACCGGTACTTTTTCTGCCAGATTACTATACTGGTTACCAATATCGTAAAAAGACAAAGAATCGATAAAACCACTGCCATTTTGATAACAATACCATCCCTGAAAAAAGGTATCATCAATACAACCAAACCACATAACACCAGCAAGGCAATAATGATCTTATGGTAAACAGGAAACCGGTTCTTTGTTTGAAGGAATTCAGATGTGAACTTCAGGGAAAAAAATATGACAAACGCTCTGAGAAAAATAAAAGCAAAATGATTCCACCAGGCATGATCCGGCCAGAGATACTGGCTGGTGAAACCATCATACGATGCATTGAGAAATATGAAACCGGCAACGGATAAAATGTAATAGAGATAACTTTTCTCATGGAGTAAAAGAAAAACAACCAGACCGTAACAAAATATAAAAAACAAAATTCCATAGAAAAGTCCGGCAATTAGTTGTTCTTTCTGACTTATCCGAGTAAATGCTTCTGCAGAGAACAAGGTAAGAGGCAATGTCATTGATGCTCCATTTAAAAAGCGCATATAAATGGTTTGTTCTGCACCATATTCAAGTGGCATTTTGAAAACGAAAGAAGGATAAGGAATATCCCGTGTATTAAAAGGGAGGTAAGTCCCGGTTTTCTTATGTGTATACCCCTTGTTGTCTGGTCTTTGCAGAAATAAATCAATATGCTGCATATTGGCAAAACCCAATTTCAGCCGCCAGTTTTCTGACTGTCCGGTTTCATTTCTTATCCTGAAACGTACCCAATAAGCAGAATTGGTATGACCAAAATTTGG